>NZ_JAVRCD010000001.1:77873-334929 GCF_034530895.1 Nostoc sp. DedQUE08 | reverse complement strand
CTGTTTCCTAAATCCTTTGTGAGCAAGCTTTTCAAGACTTAACGGGAAAAGTCAGAAACATCGACTTGCCTAAGCCGGAATCTCCTTCTAAGATAATTTGTCCTTGAATACTGGGTAAGGCTGCGGTAATTGGCTGGATGTCTCCTGAAGTGGGAACTTTGACTTGAGATTCTGGGAAGTATGATTGGTCATCAAAATTATCTAAGCCGGCATCGGCTAATAGGGAAGGTTTGAATGGTTCAAATAATTTGCGGCGGAAGGGGGGAAACCAGGTGAGGAGAAAGCCGACATAGCCGACGCCTAAGATTCGGCGTACCCAAGGGTTCCAGAAAAAGATGGCTTGGACTTGGGGAAATTTCGGGTAGGCAAAGATGAGGAGAAGCCAAAAGGCAATGTGAGCGATGATGGTGTTTCTGGCTTTGAAAAACCACCCCCAACCCTCAAGGTTATTTATCTGTGACCGTACTGCAAAAGCTTTAGTAGGGTAGGAAGTTTTGA
This sequence comes from Nostoc sp. DedQUE08, assembly GCF_034530895.1. Taxonomy (NCBI): domain Bacteria; kingdom Bacillati; phylum Cyanobacteriota; class Cyanophyceae; order Nostocales; family Nostocaceae; genus Nostoc; species Nostoc sp. DedQUE08. The sequence goes on along the minus strand of NZ_JAVRCD010000001.1, from coordinate 334,431 downwards.
GATTGTTGTAGTGGAATTGTAGCAAACTAATATCTTGCCATTTCCAATGAACTTTTTTGTTCTCGGCAACTATTGAAATCTGTTCTGCTAAATCTTCTCTTAATCTATCCAGCCCCTTACTAGGTTCCCAGGCTTTGAGAAAAACCTCCAGTGTTTTCTTGCCTTCATTGTGGGTAAGTTTCTCAGGAATTGTTTTTCTCTCAGGTCTACCTAGCCATGTTAGTAGCGTTTTTACTTCATCTGTGCCGCCACTCAGGAAGTAAGACCAAAACCGCCAATATTCAAAAGCTCCGTCATCTCTAAGGCTTCCCTGGTTTGGTTCATAGACATAATTTAAAACTACAACAACCTCTTCCAACTTGAGTTGTTTTATATTTTCCAATGCCGAAGCCGCACTGCCACGAACAGATGAGTCAACCTTTTCATCCTTGAGGAAGTTAAGGATGTCAGGGATATACTTGGCTGCCACCTGTCCCAGGTTGCCCAATGCCGAAGCCGCACTGCGACGAACAGATGAGTCAACCTTTTCATCCTTGAGGAAGTTAAGGATGTCAGGGATATACTTGGCTGCCACCTGTCCCAGGTTGCCCAATGCCGAAGCCGCACTGCGACGAACAGATGAGTCAACCTTTTCATCCTTGAGGAAGTTAAGGATGTCAGGGATATACTTGGCTGCCACCTGTCCCAGGTTGCCCAATGCCGAAGCCGCACTGCGACGAACAGATGAGTCAACCTTTTCATCCTTGAGGAAGTTAAGGATGTCAAGGATATACTTGGCTGCCACCTGTCCCAGGTTGCCCAATGTCGATGCCGCACTGCCACGAACAGATGAGTCAACCTTTTCATCCTTGAGGAAGTTAAGGATGTCAGGGATATACTTGGCTGCCACCTGTCTCAGATTGCCCAATGCCGAAGCTGCACTGCTACGAACATATGAGTCAACCTTTTCATCCTTGAGGATGTTGGCGATGTCAGGGATATACTTGACTGCGGCGTCTCCCAGGTTGCCTAATGCCAAAGCTGCACTGCCACGAACATATGAGTCAACCTTTTCATTCTTGAGGAAGTTAAGGATGTCAGGGATATACTTGGCTGCGGCGTCTCCCAGGTTGCCCAATGCCTCAGCCACATTGCTACGAACATATGAGTCAACCTTTTCATTCTTGAGGAAGTTAAGGATGTCAGGGATATACTTGGCTGCCGCCTCTCCCAGGTTGCCCAATGCCTTAGCCACACTGTAAAGAACATATAAGTCAACCTTTTCATCCTTGAGGAAGTTAAGGATGTCAGGGATATACTTGGCTGCCGCCTGTCTCAGATTGCCCAATGCCTCAGCCGTATTGCTACGAACATATAAGTCAACCTTTTCATCCTTGAGGAAGTTAAGAATGTCAGGGATATACTTGGCTGCCGCCTGTCCCAGGTTGCCCAATGCCTTAGCTGCACTCCTACGAACATCTGAGTCAACCTTTTCATCCTTGAGGAAGTTAAAGATGTCAGGGATATACTTGGCTGCGGCGTCTCCCAGGTTGCCTAATGCCAAAGCTGCACTGCCACGAACATCTGAGGAAACCTTTTCATCCTTGAGGATGTTGGCGATGTCAGGGATATACTTGGCTGCGGCGTCTCCCAGGTTGCCCAATGCCGAAGCCGCACTGCCACGAACATCTGAGGAAACCTTTTCATCCTTGAGGATGTTGGCGGCTTTCTCGGCAATTTCCTCCGGTTTTTTAAGCACAATTTTTAAATCTTGCGGCTTATATTTAGCTAATTTGGCAAAAGCATATACCTTCACTTTGGGGTAGCTGTCCTCAAGAGCTGCTACTATACCGTCAATCTGCCAGGGTTGCGGTTTGGGTTTGGGGGTTTCTTTAGCGTTAACCCAAGGCAGACAAAAAAGGAAAGAAAGGATGAAGGCTAAAGCATAAAGGATAAAGCGAGAAGGCTTGCTGCGGTGGCGGGGAGTTGTTACCATGTTTGGAGCAAGGTGGCAGAATACACGAGATTATGAGTATAATAACAACCTTGCAATTCCTAATTCCTGATTGAGAATGCAATTTGGTATCAACAAGTAGTAGACGATCTGCATTTACAAGTATAAAAGACTCGCTCACGAGTATAAAAGACTCGCCCGCGAGTATCAAACACTCGTCCACGAGTATAAAAGACTCTCCCGCGAGTATAAAAGACTCTCCCGCGAGTATAAAAGACTCGCTCACGTGTATCAAAGACTCGTCCACGAGGATCAAAGACTCGCTCACGAGTATAAAAGACTCGTCCACGAGTATCAAACACTCTCGCACGAGTATCAAACACTCGCTCACGAGTATCAAAGACTCTCCCGCGAGTATTAAAGAACTTTCAAATAAAAAAGGACTCAAATAATTCTTGTGGGGTGGGCGTCTCGCCCGCCCATAGCTAAAGGCGGGCAAGATGCCCGCCCCACAAGATTGAATAATTTATTGGTTGGAAATCCCTAAAGACTCTCCCGCGAGGTTTAAAGCCTATGAACCAGAAGCAGCTTTAGCAGGTTTACTTTTAATAGCTTTAAAACGATCGCCTAACTGTTCGGCAAGACTTTTTAACCCTGGAGTTTTCTTAGCAGCAGTCTTGACGTAATCATAAACTGTCAAACTGCTGCCCATTGCTTCGCTACCGACAGCCATTAAGGTATCATCTACTTGTTCTGTCAGTTGTCGCAATCCAATCAAAAGCTCAGTAAGTGTGATTGCTAATTGATAATCCCGCACAAATTCATCGACATCAAAGCTGGCTGGGAGAATATCTCGGTTAGACTGGGCCGCAGTCAGGCTGGTATTGACGAAAGCTAGGCTTTTATCGCCCATCTTAAATAACTTGCGTCGTTCTTCTACACTCAGGGTAACGAGAAAAGGCATCTTCGCTTGGATAGTCGCAAACGCTGCTTTAATTTCTTGAATATCTGCTGGGGAAAGGGAGCCTGTAATATTTTGGTATGCCATTGGTTATTTACTGTGGTAAATCTGTTTGTTATGATTCCCACTGGTAAATGCGATCGCACAGTATTTAAGGAATGGGGAGTAGGGAAAATAACCTCTCTGGTGTACACATAAGTCGAATTACCCCCCTTAATCCCCCCGATGTATTGGGGGGAAACAAGAAAAATCCGGTTCCCTCCCCTTTGCAAGGGGAGGGTTAGGGAGGGGTAAAACTTACGCTTCAAGTCAGTTTACCGAATAATTTCCTTAACAACGCCAACAAAGCGTTCCATGTCGGCTTGGGTAATAGCTCCCATTGTCGAGACTCGAAAGATTGATTGAGCTAAATTCCCCTGTCCAGAATAAATTATATAATCTCGTGCTTTCAGTTGGTCGTGAAATTCTTCATAGCTGAAACCGTCTGGTAAGTAGTAGGCATTCAAGACAACGGATGAACTGCCAAGAGGAAGTAAGGGTTTAATTCCGAGTGAGGCTAACCCGTCTCTAACTAAGCTGGCAAGTTGGTTGTAATGGTTGTGTCTGGCACGCCAACCTCCTGCTTCTGCCATTTCTTGCAAAGCTTCTGTTAAAGCATAAAATGTCTGTACTGATTGCGTAAAAGGTGTGCCGCCTCGTTCTTGCTGCTGGTAATAAGTTCCTAAATCTAAATATAAGGTGCGGGGGATTGTGTCTACTGAAGGCAGTGCATCCCGTTGCAGGATGACAAAGGACGTTCCGGGAACGCCATGCAGACATTTATTCGCTGTCGCAGCGCAAGCAGTGATTCCCCAATCTGCAAAATTTAATTCCTCAGCACCAAAGCTGCTGACTGCATCTACTAATAGTTTGATACGGCGTTCTTGGCAAATTGGGGCAAGTTCTGCCAAATTATTTAAGCGGCCGGTAGTAGTTTCGTGATAGACAACAGCAAGGTGGGTGATGTCGGTGTTTTCATCTAGGAGTTTGACTAAAGCTTTGATATCGATTTCGGCATCCCAAGGATGGGAAAGTGTGATGTAATCAATGCCGTGAATTTTGGCGATTTTGGATAGTCGTTCGCCATATACACCGTTTTCAATGACTAGTAATTTTCCGTTTGTGGGTACTAAACTACTAATCATTGCTTCCATCGCGGCGGTTCCAGAACCGGTCAGGAGAACTGCTGCCCAGCGATCTTTTCCAAGCCCATAAACTTGAAGTAGCTGTTCGCGGATTCTGCTTTGAAGTTGAGAAAATTCTACTTCACGGTGGCATAAATCGGGACGTAATAAGGCGTTTCGGACGCGATCGCTCAAATTAACGGGGCCGGGATTTAGTAAAATCATTTTGTCATTTGTCATTTGTCATTGGTCATTGGTCATTTGTCATTGGTCATTAATAAATAAAGAGTTTGTACTTTGAATTTATTAATTACGAATTACGAATTACGAATTACGAATTACCAATGTGTTTCATGAAGCGTTGTAAAACTGCTTCTGGGGTGATGTTGGGTCTGGGTAGTTTTTCTAAAGTTCCGGGACGGATTTTTAAATGAGCGAATTTAGGTCTGGTGTTAGCATCTGCGGTAAATAAAGTATCTAAAAGGGCGGGGTCATCTCCGGCTAATGTCACGCCGTAACCGCACGCTTCGGCAATTTTGGCAAAGGAAATACCCGCCGAAACAGTGGCTTGTGCGCCTGTGGAATCGTGGACTTCATTATCTAACAGAATATGGGTCAAGTTAGCACCGCCATAAGTGCCGATGGTCGCAAAATTACCCATTCGCATTAATGCTGCCCCATCGCCATCAATTACTACTACCTTCAGGTCTTTCCGCGCTAAGGATAATCCCAATCCCATTGAGGAAGCGCAGCCCATTGAGCCGACCATATAAAGATGATTGGCGCTGTCTTTACTGGCGAAGAGTTCGCGTCCCGTATATCCGGTGGTGGCAATTATTACAGTGTTTTCTGGATCGGTAAGTTCCACAATCCGAGCTAATGCTTCGCTGCGAGAAATGCGTTGTTCTTTGTTGTCCCGAAAAAAGCTTTGCTGAATATGAGCGCTATGACTGTTTTCTCGTTCGGGGATAGAAGAACGAGTGAGTGCATGGGGGGCGATCGCTCCTTTACGCATAATTAAAGCATAAGGACAGCGTTCTTGTTGCATATAGGCTGTGGCTCTTTGCAGAACTGGTTCTATTTCTGCTGCATCTGTAGGAAAATATTCCCAAGGTATAGTCATTGTTTGCAGCAATTTCTCTGTGATTTGCCCCATTAATTGATGTTGCGGTTCATCTTGCAACAAGCGATCGCCTCTTAAAGTACAAATCAGCAGTAATGGAATCCGAAAGATATAAGTGAGGGAGGTTAGCGGGTTAACTGCATTTCCCAAACCAGAGTTTTGCATCATCACCACTGCGGGTTTTCCAGCAATTGCGGCTCCAGCTGCGATCGCTACTGCATCTCCCTCATTGGCTGCGGAGATATATTTAAGTTGAACGTCATTGATGACGTAGTTAATAAAAGGCGTGAGAAAAGAACAGGGTACGCCTGTGTACCAGCCAAAGCCAAGATTACGCGCAGCTTCTACAAATTCTTCTGCCTGAATCATAATTATAAATTTACAGCTATTTTCAGGTATTTAAACGATTGAAATGGGGAGTGGGAAGTTGGGAGTGGGGAGGAAAGATTATTAGTTCGACCTCTGAACTCGGAACTTCAGTCTTTGAACTCGGAACCTCGACCTCTGAACTCGATACTCCGACCTCTGAACTCGGAATTTCGACCTTTGAACTCGGAATTTCGACCTCTGAACTCGGAACTCCGACTTCTGAACTCGAAACTCCGACTTCTGAACTCGAAACTCCGACCTTTGAAGTCGGAACTTCAGCCTTTGAACTCGGAACTTCAGCCTTTGAACTCGAAACTTCAGCCTTTGCACTCAAAACTCCGACCTCACAATGCCCAATGCCCCATGCCCCATGCCCCATTTCTATTGTTTCAATTGAAAAGCAAGGTCAAGATCGTCCAAAGAATTAACATCTAACCAGTTACCGCGAATATAAAGTACCTTGATCGGTTTGCCTTGCTCGATTAAATAATTGCATAATTCCGGTAAACCCAGACTGTTAAATTCCGGTCGTTTTTGCAATTCATTGAGTGCTTCACTAACCCATTGTCTACCTTGACTCCGCAAGCGCAACATCCCAATCCAGCGACCGCTAGAGTTTCCTAATTGCGTTTGTGTGGTTTTAGAAATGTTCAACAGATTGACATCCTGTCCAAACAGAGAAAGATCGTCTGGAATTGAGCAATAAGCATAGTCAGGTGAACCGCTAACAGACTTGCTGTTCGCCACAGAATCAACTACAGCCACAATTTCTCCGGGACATTCTAATAAATCCCGCAGAATGTAGCTTCTAAATAGTAAATCGCCGTAAAGCACCAGCATTTCTTCGCCAAAACTAGCTTGAGCTACGGCTAAGGATGCTAATTCTCCCGTTGTTTCATAATCTGGGTTGCGGATGACTTTAGTCCCCGGAACATTGATGGTTTCTGCTTTGTAACCGGCGACAACGGTAATATCATTGATGGCAAGTTTCTTGAATTTGTCTACTAACAACCTGAGTAGAGGTTTACCTCCAAGAGGTAACATTACTTTTGGTTTATCTTGCGTCAATCCTGCTAATTCTTGGCCTCTGCTAGCAGCCAAAACGATCGCTTGGGTATTTTGTCGTCCGTTGTTAAAGTAGCGTTTTTCAGCTTCTTGGAGTTCATCTGCCCCTTGTAGCCGGAAGATTTCTTTTACGGGAGCAATATCATCTTCAATGTTGATTAAAGTTTCGCTGGCTTTCACTTCGCGGGCGATCGCTTGCATACTAGCAACAGCAGCTCGAATCAGATGGTTTGCCCAAATGACCAAATTCACTTCCGCTTTCCGAAAAACATCAGTAGGTGTGCTGTAATATTTAGTCGGTATAAACACTAACGGAGAACGACCCGCCCATTCTTTAGCAAAGGCTAGCACTTGATCGGGGCGCGATGATTTACTGTGAATCAAAATCGCGTTTGCTCCTGCGGCGTGGTAAGCTTCACCTCGGCGCAGCGCCTCCGAAAGATCCCAGCCGGCAATCAAAGCTTCGAGTCGGGCGACGATGCAAAAATCTGCATCTGTCTGACTATCTTTACCCGCCTTAATTTTGCCGCAGAATTCATCAATATCAGCTAAAGCTTGGCGACTACCATTGATAAAGCTGTTGGTTTTGGGAAAAAGCTTATCTTCAATACAGACTCCAGCAATTCCTCGCTGTTCTAACTTTTTGACCAGGCGACGCATATTATTAAAGTTGCCATAACCTGTATCGCCGTCTAATAAAATCGGGATGCTGGTGACATCAGACATAAACTCAAGCATTTCTACAACTTGAGTCCAACTGGCTTCATTATTATCTCGAACGCCATACTGAGCCGAAAGGGCTAGTCCACTCGCCCAAATTCCTTTAAATCCAGCCTCTTCCACAATCCGGGCGCTAATCCCATTGTGAGCTTCCATAATGAAGTCGAGTTGAGGCGATTCTAGTAATAACCGTAATTGGGCACATTTATTTAATTTTGCAGCGGTGTCAATGGGTGCAAATATTTGATGCATTTATTCTGCTTTTTTCAACCTATATAATATTGCGATTCTCAATTACATGGAATACAGACCTAACCCCCAGCCCCTTCCCTACTAGCGTTGGGGAGTAAAAATTCAAAGCCTCTCTCCTTTTAGGAGAGAGGTTTGGAGAGAGGTCAAACTGTAATGTATCCAAACCAAAACCGCTATAAATGAAGATATTTTCAGACATGTTCTGCGACTTCTATCTGAGGTAAAATCTCGTTTTGGGCGCGTTGAATATCTTGGGGAAAATCGATTTCGAGCCAAGGTAAACCAGTAATGTCTTCGTAGCCAAATGTTTCTGGAGTTTCTAAGAGCAGATCCCGAATTACTTCTTCATAAGGTTCATTATCCCGTCCGTCTGCAACATATTGTTCTGTGCGAATCGCAAGACGGCGAGCAACAGCACTTTCAAAATGAAAGAATCCTACTGACTCACCCGCAAAATCATAAGCTAAACCAGGAGCTAGTTGTTTACGAAACTCCACGAGATAATTATCTCTAACACAAAGCTTTACGGGTTCATCTCCCGGTTCAAAATCCCGATCTAATAAAAAGCTGTTGAGGATATTTGTCTTTACCAATCGTTCGATGATGCGGCGATCGCACAATACATCTGCATCCATTAATAATATGTCATCGCCAGCAACTAAATGCTGACGTACAGTCCAAAGGCTGATCGTACTGCCTTTGGTGTAGTCAGGATTATAAACTGTACTGACCCAACTTTCGGCTCCTAATGCTTTGATTTCATCCTGAATTCTTTCTGCTTGATAACCCACAGCAATCACTACTTCATCAATTTGGTAATGACGGAGATTGTTAAAATGGCGCTCTAGTAAAGATTTGCCATTAAAATTCAGTAAGCATTTGGGTTGGATTTGCCCATCTTTACCTAAGCGTCGTCCAACGCCAGCAGCTAAGATAATTGCCTTCATCGTCAAATCACCAACAGTAGCTTAGACACCAGTAAATCTGGAAATTTTCCCAGTATTTTATAATGACTGTTTTTTGCTCAAGACAATATTTGTTAATTAATTCTTAACATAGAGCAGGCAGGAGGCAGGTGGTCACTGAGCGTAGTCGAAGTGAGGCAGAAGGGAAAATGGTAGTGCTAAGAGCGAAACACTTGGCGAAAACCAAAATAGGCGATCGCATCTTTCATATTTGAGACAAAACGTTTTAGCATACCCATACGGGTGTCGGTGACGTACTCCAAAGTCAAAACAATGCGCTTTTCGTTGTCACCTAAAGGAGTAACTCTGTGGTAAAGTTTGTCACCATTGAATAATACTAGAGTACCAGGGGTTATGGAGAGCGATCGCCTTTGTGTCTCCCGTTCTGGAATATCTTTGTAGAGTTGATATTCCAGCTTACTGGATGAATTATCAACCAAACCAAGCAACACTGTATAGCGTTTCCCGCGATAGTAAGAAGTATCGTAATGATACTGGATATGGTCTCCAGGCTCAGTGTAATAGTACAGCGCGTAAGTGTGGGGATCGGAATCAGGACAGGGAAGGAGCTTTTCTGCCGTAATTTTGTTCAGGAACTCGAAAAAGGCACTGAGTTGATAAAACTCTCCGAAAATCGGAGCAAGGCTATCTAAGCTATAGCGGCTGATACTACCGCCCTTTTTATGATTGGGAATATAGTTGCGGTTGATAGCAGGTTGCAAAGATGGCAACAGCGCCAAAAACTGCTCGATGATGCAGCTAGGGACAAAGTTTTCAACCACCAAAAATTCATTTTGAGCTTGAAACTCAGCTTGAAGTTTCTGGTAATCAACGGCTGCTATAGCTTTATCAATTTCAGTTTGAAGCTCCATTGATAATTATTTATTCTCTCACTGCTTCCTTATCTAGTTTGATTCCGGCTGCGGGAGTGTCCAAAATTGCCAAATTACCCATACTGCAAAGGTTGGCGCGCCAATTGTCGCTGCCATTAATAACGGCTCTAGTCCATTCAGTAAGGGAACTATGGGAAACAAATATAGCACGTCTTCAATGTCAAAGCCGGCGAAATTTGGTTGACGGCTGGCATCTTTACCTAAACGTTGTTCCATTTGGTTTCGCAAATGAAAGATGCAAGCAACAGACACGCCAGATATTATCCCCATCACCAACGCCCACCAACCAAATTTTCCCTCTTTAAGACCATATCCCATACACACAAACAATAGAATATGGATGATAGCGTCACTAGCAAGGTCATATTGATGTCCCCATTTGCTACTTTTCCCACTCAAACGAGCTAATTCACCGTCTGTATGATCGAGAAAGTTAGATAAAGCAAATAACCATGCTCCAACATTAACCCAAATGGGATCGCCAACTGCGAGGGCGACAGCCGCCGCCAACCCTGTCAAAAGTCGCACTGTAGTAAGATGATTGGGATTTACCCAACTGTCTTTTAGAGGTTTAATTAGCCAGTAAGCAAGTTGAGCATCCCAAGGCTTTGCGATCATAGATGAACTTAAATTTGATCTGGTCTTGGAATATATATATAGCGGTTCTCATTTGGATGCAACATCTATTAGGGTAAGTAAGTGGGTGGGAAATAAAGATTTCCAACTTCTGAATACTTAATATCTGGAACATTTGTCATTAAAAACAGTCCTACAAAATTCAATTCTGAATTTTGACCGGAGGCGGAGCGTCTCCGGCTTTGCTCCTGAGTTCTGAATTCTTCTTATCTACATTAGGCATTCCCATGCTCTGCATGGGAACGAGAAAAAAGCACATCACACTGATTTAAAATTCACAATCCGAGCGAAACTCTCAGGTTCTAGACTTGCTCCTCCCACGAGGACACCATCAATTTCTGGTTGAGCCATAATCTCATCAATATTATTCGGCTTGACTGAGCCGCCATATTGAATTGATACATTCGGATTAGTCAACTGGCTACGAATTAAGCCAATTATTCGATTAGCTTCCTCTACTTCACAAGTGTCGCCAGTGCCAATCGCCCAAATCGGTTCGTAAGCAATCACCAAATTATCTTGATCGATATCTACCAAGGCTTTGTCGAGTTGGAGAGCAATGAATGATTCAGTTTCTCCCGCATCTCGTTGTTGTTTACTTTCGCCAACACAAAGAATTGGAGTCAAACCAAACCTTTGAGCAGTTCGGAGGCGCAGATTAACGGTGGCGTCCGTTTCTCCAAAATATTGCCGTCGTTCGCTATGACCGACAATCACAAAGCGCACACCACTTTCTGCCAGCATTGGACCAGAAATCTCACCCGTATAGGCTCCATATTCTTCCCAATGGATATTTTGTGCCCCCAGTTGGATGAGGCTACCGTGCAAGGTCTTGGACAAAACGTTTAAATCAGTGAAAGGAGGACACAATATCACTTCTCGCCCTTGGGGGGTTTCCTCTAAATGAGGCAGAAATCCTTGTAAAAACTCTTGGGTTTCTGCCTGGGTTTTGAACATTTTCCAGTTGCCGGCAATAACGATTTTCCGCACAGGTAATTTAGTCAAGATCCTAACGCGTTATATTAGATGCATTTTTCAGTTTATGACGTTTTGTTAGCCATTGGTCATTAGTTATTAGTCATTGGGCATTGGGAATTGGTCATATTTATTCCCCTTGCCCCTTGTCTCCTTTGTCTGCATCGTCTCGCCAAACCCCTCATAAAAATAACTAGGATAGTAAATGAACTGTATCTAAAATTTAAAATCTAAAATCTAAAATCTAAAATCTAAAATTAATATGACTTCGACATTGCCCGTGCCTGAACCTCATCAAAGCGATTCCGCTAATACTGACGCAAATTCTCTCAGCTGGGAGGAAGAATTGGATAGTGCTATTTTCAGTTTTGAAGACATTCAGACGGAACTGAATTATAAACAAGCACAAACAGCGTTGCGAAACTTGGTAGCCAATCTCGATCTTACTCCCCAGGAAAAAACCGGATTGGAGGCAGAAATTGCTGATTTGGAAATTATGCTAGGGAAGTTAGACCGCATGGTGGTGCAGATTGCGGCTTTTGGCATGGTGGGACGTGGTAAGTCTTCGCTACTAAATGCTTTGGTTGGGCAAACGGTATTTGAAACTGGGCCGCTGCACGGTGTCACCCGTACTGCACAAACAGTTAATTGGAGTATTAGCGAGGAGATGATTGGGGAAACTGAACGTGCTTTGCGTGTGACTCTTCCTGGTGTAGGTCAATCCCAGGTGGAATTAATTGATACTCCTGGGTTAGATGAAGTAGATGGTGCAACTCGTGCCGCCTTAGCTGAACAAATTGCAAAACAAGCAGATTTGATTCTGTTTGTGATCTCTGGCGATATGACAAAACTGGAATACATAGCCCTTTCTCAGTTGCGGGAAGCAGGTAAACCGATTGTTTTGGTGTTTAACAAAGTAGACCAGTATCCAGAAGCAGACCGGATGGCAATTTATCACAAAATCCGGGATGAAAGGGTGCGGGAATTACTCACACCTTTGGAAATTGTTATGGCTGCGGCATCGCCATTGGTGAAGACGGCGATTCGTCGCCCTGATGGTACGAGGGGCATACAGTTGCGTACAGGGAATGCCCAAGTCGAGGAACTGAAGCTGAAAATATTGGAAATTCTGCATCGTGAAGGTAAAGCCTTGGTTGCCCTTAATACCATGCTTTATGCCGACATTGTAAATGAGCAATTGGTTGAGCGAAAACTGATGATTCGGGAACAGAATGCCAATCAGTTGATTTGGAAAGCTGTGATGACTAAGGCATTAGCGATCGCACTCAATCCTCTAACTGTGGTAGATATTCTGAGTAGTGTGGTAATTGATATTGCTCTGATTTTGGGTTTATCTAAACTCTATGGCTTCTCTATGACCGAAGCTGGGGCTGTACAGTTGCTACAAAAAATCGCCCTGAGTATGGGCGGTATCGGTGCTAGTGAATTGTTAGCAAATTTAGGCTTGAGTGGATTAAAAACTTTACTGGGAATTTCTGCAACAGCTACGGGTGGCATTGCACTAGGCCCTTATATATCGGTGGCGATTACCCAAGGAGGAGTAGCTGGTGTTTCTTCTTACGGTATTGGACAAGTTACCAAAGTTTATTTAGCCAATGGCGCAACTTGGGGGCCTGATGGCCCGAAAGCAGTGATTAATCGAATTTTGACAAATTTGGATGAGACTTCAATTCTTAACCGGATTAAAGATGAATTACTCCAGAAAGTAAAACTCAAAAAGTGATGTATAAATTAGGTTTGGTCAGCTATATTTATCCTTGCACTTACCTATTCCAGAAGGCAAAAATTATACTTTCGGATACTTTTAAAACATCCTCTTAAAATCAGCTATATATAATTGCTTAGTTATTATTACTTTGTCAAGCTTTCTGGAAACTAAATTTTAAATATCCCCTCTAGCAGTCAGCACTCTCTAGGATACTTGCAACAAATAGGTCATACAATGCCCCATCAAAAAGTAAACTACTAACATGGCAGCAGCAGCCAGAGCAACTAAGGTACCAGCTAACATTAGAGAAAATTCTTTACTCTCGTAGGCTTTTTCCATTAAGTGCAGCGACCACGCTACTAGGGCGACATCAAAAAGTAAAATAGGAAGCAACATATTTCTTAATATTTGTTAATACTTGTAAAATAATATTAACACCCTTTTCAGGAAGTGTGTCTAACCTTAGATAGATGTCATTAAATGAGTAATGGTGGATCAACAGAATGTTCTGACTGGCACGTTGCGATCGCGCAAGTAACTTTTAATTTCTGCTACGCTTAATTGTCCGTAATGTAAGAGTGACGCGAGTAATGCGGCTTCAGCCTTGCCTTCAGTAAGGGCAGTGTAGATATGTTCACAATTACCTGCACCACCAGAAGCAATAACTGGAATTTCTACAGCATTGGCAATCGCCCGTGTAATCTCAATGTCATACCCGGCTTGGGTTCCATCAGCATCCATACTTGTGACTAGCAGTTCTCCGGCCCCCCGTTTTTCAACTTCCTGTGCCCACAATAGGGCATCTAAGCCTGTATTTTCTCTGCCACCCCGCACATACACATCCCAACCTGGATTCTCCGGGTTATTTCTGCGTCTGGCATCAATAGCAACAACTATGCACTGATTACCAAAGCGATCGCTTGCCCGATTAATCAAGTCTGGTTCCCGCACTGCCGCAGAATTAATACTAACCTTATCTGCGCCCGCCCGTAACAAAGCTTTAACATTTTCTAAGGATTGAATGCCACCACCTACAGTCAATGGAATAAAGACCTGTTCAGCAGTGCGGTAGACCACATCTAAAATTGTAGCTCGGTCTTCATGAGTAGCTGTAATATCCAGAAATACTAACTCATCAGCACCGGCTTCGTTGTAAACCTTGGCCAGCTCTACCGGATCGCCTGCATCTTGGAGATTAACAAAGTTAACTCCTTTTACAACCCGTCCCGCCTTCACATCTAAGCACGGTAAGATTCTTTTAGATAACATAATAACTTTTGTACTTCTGGGTAATTAGCCGGAATTTAAATTTTAAATTGGCGCGGGTATTCTCAAACGAAAATTTTCACAAGTATGAGGAATGAGGCATTGGAATTAGGAAAGAGGTGACAGGTGACAGGTTATAGATGAATAATCTGTACCCTATAACCTGTAACCTATTCCCTTCCCCAGTCCCCAGTTCCCAGTCCCCAGTCCCCAGTTCCCAGTCCCCAGTCCCCAGTCCGCAGTCCCTTAAACATAGATAGCTGAATTATGGCGATAATCTCATCGAAAAAACAGCCTCCAGAACCCAACGGCGAACCAAAGCAGCGTCGAGAGTCGGCGAAAGCACCATCCACAGAAAATATTTTGCAGCCTGAAGCTGCTATTGATGAGCAAGAACAGCAAGAAGAAGGTATTCGACCACACCGCTTTGCTGATTACATTGGGCAAAAAGATTTAAAGGATGTGCTAGATATTGCCATTAAAGCAGCTAAGTCTCGTGGTGAGGTGTTGGATCACTTGCTTCTGTATGGGCCGCCGGGATTGGGCAAAACCACAATGGCAATGATTTTAGCATCGGAAATGGGGGTAAATTACAAAATTACTAGTGCGCCAGCCCTAGAACGTCCACGAGATATTGTTGGGTTACTAGTAAATCTCAAGCCTGGAGATATCTTATTTGTAGATGAAATTCATCGTCTCTCGCGGATGACAGAGGAAATTCTCTATCCAGCGATGGAAGATTATCGCTTAGATATTACTATTGGTAAGGGTTCCAGCGCTCGGATTAGAAGTTTGCCGCTATCAAAGTTTACTCTAGTAGGGGCTACAACCCGTGTGGGTGCTTTAACTTCACCACTGCGCGATCGCTTCGGTTTGATTCAAAAACTCCGATTTTACGAAGTTGACGAACTGACTCAAATTGTACTGCGAACCGCTCAATTACTCAAAACCCCTATTACAGAAGATGGAGCCACAGAAATTGCCCGTCGTTCACGCGGAACACCACGTATTGCTAATAGATTACTAAAGCGTGTGCGTGATTATGCGGAAGTAAAAGAATCTGGGGATATTGATGAAAGCATTGCATCTGAAGCATTGCAACTATTCCAAGTAGATCCTTGCGGTTTAGATTGGACAGACCGCCAAATGCTGAGTGTAATAATTGAACAATTTAATGGCGGGCCAGTGGGGTTAGAAACAATGGCAGCAGCCACGGGTGAAGATACCCAAACAATTGAAGAGGTGTACGAACCTTACCTGATGCAGATTGGGTATTTAACTCGCACTCATCGCGGCAGGATGGCGACTAAGGCAGCATACAAGCATTTGGGCTTTACACCGCCTAATGAACAGTTGTCATTATTGTAATTATGGGAAATTGGGCATTGGGCATTGGGCAATGGGAATAGGGGATGAGTCTTTGATACTCGTGAATGAGTCTTTGATACTCGACGACGAGTCTTTGATACTCGGCGACGAGTCTTTGATACTCGGCGACGAGTCTTTGATACTCGTGAATGAGTCTTTGATACTCGGCGACGAGTCTTTAATACTCGTGAATGAGTCTTTGATACTCGACGACGAGTCTTTAATACTCGTGAATGAGTCTTTGATACTCGACGACGAGTCTTTAATACTCGTGAATGAGTCTTTGAACTCCATTCCCCACTCCCCACTCCCCATCTTCAAGATAAACAGGTAAACCTAGATGATTAAGTTGATTAGTATTTTTCTCAGTTTGTTAATTCTGTTTGGCTGGGGTGCGCCAGTCATGGCACAATCTCAAGCGCCTATTACTGAAGAACAGTTAAAACAAGGCGATGAGTGGGCCAATCTAGCGTTTATAGCGACGAATCAAGGTGATTTTGCTACAGCTGAAACTTACTGGACAAAGATTATTGAGCAATTTCCCACTAATGCAGGGGCGTGGAGTAACCGGGGAAATTCGCGGGTGAGTCAGAATAAATTGCAAGAGGCGCTGGCAGATTATAACAAAGCCATAGAACTAGCACCAAATGTCACCGATCCATATTTAAATCGGGGCGCGGCGTTGGAAGGGATGGGAAAATGGGATTCGGCGATCGCAGATTATAATCATGTCTTAGAACTCGATCCTAATGATGCGATGGCGTATAACAATCGCGGAAATGCCAAAACAGGTTTAGGAAAATGGGATTCGGCGATCGCAGATTACAAAAAATCTAATGAGATAGCCCCAAATTTTGCCTTCGCCCGTGCTAACTACGCCTTGGCTTTGTATGAAATCGGTCAAAAAGAGCAAGCAATCCGTGAAATGCGAAATATCGCCCGTAAATACTCCAAATTTGCTGATGTGCGTGCCGCTCTCACAGCTGCATATTGGGTAAATGGAGAACAAGGTGAAGCCGAAAGCAACTGGGTAGCAGCTTATGGACTTGATAGCCGCTACAAGGATATCGACTGGGTAAAAAATATCCGCCGTTGGCCTCCCAGCCTAGTTACTGCTTTGGATAAGTTCTTGAAAATCCAGTAATTAGCAGGTAAATAACAGGGGAAGCGAAACGATCGCTCCTACCTAATTGTGCAAGTTTTTACACTGAGTTAGTCTCAAGAACTCGCTGATTTTGCTGACGCTTTCCAGTTACCACCATTGGTACACCACCGCCTGGTGCTAACAGGAAGCTTTTCCGAACTGGCAGTACTGGCTTTGTATCAGCTAGTTTCATTTGCCAATCAGATAGTATAGTTGCCAATACCAGTTTCATTTCAAACAGGGCAAATGCCATGCCAATACAGCGACGATTCCCGCCACCAAAGGGCAAAAATTCAGCTGGAGTAAATTGTCTTTCTAGAAAACGATCTGGCCTAAACTGCTTGGAATTGGGGTATAAATCTTCTCGATGATGGCTCAAATAAATACAAGGAACTAATATAGTCCCAGAGTCAAATTTGTAGCCTGCAATTTCTAGAGGTGATTTAACCAATCGATTTAATCCCAACATCGCCACCGGATACAGGCGCATTGTTTCCGAACAAACTGCATTCAAATAGGGTAATCGGAAAATGGCGTTCGGGTCTTTTTTCTCACCCAGGCTATCCAATTCTTGCATCAGTTTTTCACGGACTTCAGGTTGATGATGAATCCAATACAGTGCCCATGCTAAAGAACTAGCGGTAGTTTCATGACCTGCAATCAACAAAGTCATTAATTCATCACGTAATTCTATGTCTGTCATCGGCTCACCTGCTTCATCACGAGCCGCCATCATTAAAGACAGAATATCACTTCGAGACTGGTCAGCAAGCGATCGCCTTTCTTGAATTTCAGCATAGATGAGATCGTCCATTTCCTGCCGCAAACGTAGATAACTTCCCCAAGGACTGCGAGGCCCTAAATCCTGCCGTAATAATGGGAAAAACAGCATTATTGCCCGTACAACAGGTCTTTTTGGATTCAGGATAGCAATCAGTGTTTCTTTGAGTTTTTCATAACGAAGTCCGTCCTTTAGACCAAATACAGCCTTCAAAATCACCTGAAAGGAGATTTCTTGCATGGATGACAAGACTGTAAAGGTTTCCCCGACTGGCCAGTGGCTAGTTACTTGCTTGGTGATTTCACAGATTAAATCACCATAAGCCTGCATTCTTTCCCCATGTAGAGGAGGTGTCAGCAGTTTACGCTGGCGCTGGTGAGGTTTTCCTTCTAAGGATAGTAGAGAATTTGGGCCCAATAAAGGCGTTCCTGAACCTGCTGCTGCACCAGAATCTAACTGTTTGGGATCAGTGGTAAAAATCTGCTGAATCGCTTGAGGATTGCTAATGAATACTTGAGGCGTAAAAACTGGGCCAATTCGGAGAGTGAAGATATCACCATAGCTTTTAGCACAGTCTTCCATGTATTCTAAGGGATTAGTCAGCCACTGATACGTTTGTACCCAAGGGTGAGTTTGAGGGCCGTTAGGAAGTTTAAGTGCAGACATTTTTATTAATCTCCCAATGATTAAAGCAAGATTGTTATCAGCCAGTTATTCATGCACCCCTAGCTTGATTAATCTTAGACCACAGATCAAGCAGATGAACTCACCAATTCTTGAATCTGCCTTGGAGTCAATTCTTGGACATTACGCAAAACTACTGCTGCTCCTGCTGCTATTAGTGTCTCACCATAAGCATGACTACGCGCTGCTGTTTCCTGTACGTGGGGAGGTAAAACTCCTACACCAATCCAAGTATGAGAAGAATCTAGACCCCGCGCTTTCTCGACGGTATACATATCTGCTACCGTATCTCCCACATACACGATCGCTAATTTTTGCTCAATTCCATTATCTAATTCACGAACTGTAGCGAAAAGTCCGGTGGGGTCTGGTTTACCTGGTGCATCTTCCATCGCAATCAACACCGGAGATTCCAAACCCAAGCGTTTTTCTAAGACATAGTTCGCAGAAGCACGAGTCGCACCGCTAAAAAATCCCCAAGCAATACCAGCTTGGGTAAGTTGTTCTAAATAGCTAGGTTGTAATAATAAAGGTTCATTACAGATATACCCTGTAAAATTGTTTGGATCTGAGCCGCGGTAACGCGATTGAAAAAAAGCAACGATCGCACTGTAATCTAATTGCAGTTGTTCGCGGCTCTGTCCTTGGCTTTCAAAATAACGGTAAATTAATTCCTGCGATGCTTCCCAATCGTTATTCCACACGCCTTCAGACTTCAGTTGGTCAATATCTAGTGGGGTTGGACGATATGCTTGGGTGGTAAAATATTCTACGGTATCTGCGATCGCACGACGATAGGAACCGCTAACATCGCGTACAACGCCATCAATATCGAAAATAGCGATCGCCTTTGTAGAAGTTTGTGGAGTCATGGGGTAGGAAGCAAAAGAGTTTTAAATCATCATAAAACGTGAGATCATAACTCAGGTAAAAAATTGGGGTCGAGGGCTTGCTCTGGCGTGAAAGGAGATTGTTCGGGGAAGATAGCGATCGCTAATCCAGTTTCAATCACAGCCAGTCGTCTAGCGGTTTGATAGCTTTCATCGAAAACTTGCTCAAAGTAAGGTTTCAAACTCGGACTTTCCTGAAGTGCTTTTTGGACTCGCCTGCGGTGTTCCAGAATTGTGTACTGCCAACTTTTTGACCGTCTTTCAGTTTGAATTTGATATTTGAGCAGATGCATCAGCAAGACTTCCAGATTGCTCTCCAATGACCGCTTTTCACTTCTGCCCATCGTTTCAATTTCTTCAATTAAATTCTCTAAATCCAGTTCTGTGAGCCGACCTTGTTTGAGCAGTTCTGCTGTGGTTTGAATCCACAGGTAAAAGTCTTGCTCATATAAATCTGAACCAGATGTTGTTTGAGATTGGGGCAATTGGGCAGTCACGTCGCTTCGCTCCGAATTCAAAATTAACAGCAAAATTTTCTAAATCAGAGTGTGATTATGGCTCAGGTAAAAAATTGGGGTTAAGGGCTTGCTCTGGCGTGAAGGGAGAGTGTTCCGGGAAGGTAGCCAAATGCAATTCCGTTTCATCAGCAGCCAAGAGTCTAGCATCGTCATAACACAGCCCGAAAACTTCATCAAAATAGGGTTTAAGGCTAGGACTTTCTTCTAGAGCTTGTCTGAGGCGTTTGCGATGCTCACGAATTGTTGCTCGCCAACTACCAGAGCGCTTCTCGGCTTGATATTTGTACTTCAATAGATGCATCAGCACCACTTCCAAATTGCTTCTGAGTGCTTTCTTTTCATTTCTGCCCATCGTTTCAATTTCATCAATCAAATTCTCCAAATCCAGTTCTGTGAGCCGACCTTGTTTGAGCAGTTCTGCTGTGGTTTGAATCCACAGGTAAAAGTCTTGCTCATACAAATCTGAACCAGATGTTGTTTGAGATTGGGGCAGTTGGGCAGTCATAAGCCTCTTTAGTTAGCGCCGACTATACCTTATGCTAGCCCAATCTAATTACAGTTTGGTCATTTGATAGGGTATTGCGTTAAAATAAGCGATCGCTATCCTTGTTAAATAATGCCCGGAAATTCCCGGAGGTGTGATTGACCAAGTTTATTTTGAAAATTTTGTGGTTAGACGAGAACGTTGCTCTCGCAGTCGACCAAGTTGTAGGCAAAGGCACCAGTCCCTTGACTAAGTACTTTTTTTGGCCCAGAAATGATGCCTGGGAAGAGTTAAAAAAGGAATTAGAGTCCAAACATTGGATTACCGATCTGGATCGTGTTGAGTTGCTTAACAAAGCAACAGAAGTGATTAACTACTGGCAAGAGGAAGGCAGAAACCGTCCAATGGCAGAAGCTCAGTTGAAATTTCCAGAAGTTGCCTTTA
Source organism: Nostoc sp. DedQUE08 (assembly GCF_034530895.1). Classification (NCBI taxonomy): domain Bacteria; kingdom Bacillati; phylum Cyanobacteriota; class Cyanophyceae; order Nostocales; family Nostocaceae; genus Nostoc; species Nostoc sp. DedQUE08. Next base: position 314,068 of record NZ_JAVRCD010000001.1, on the reverse strand, counting down.
CAGGTAGCGCTTGATATTACAAAATTAGCTATTGTCCTGTTCTACAAGCTGCCACAGTTTGATAGTCTTGTCCCGGCTGCCGCTTGCAATTAATTGTGTAACTTTGCTCACAGCAACAGCAGATACTGAGTCTACATGACCAGAGAGAGTAACAATCTCTTCTGCTGTGCTTACCCTCCAAAGTTTAACTGTTTTGTCGCAACTTGTACTTAGGAGTGTTTCGCCATCGGCAGTAAAAGCCACAGCCACCACAGACCAAGAATGGCCTACAAGCGTGCAAATTAGCCGACCAGTGTTTACCTCCCACAACTTAATAGTGTTATCATCACTACCCGTCGCCAAAATTTGACCATCAGGACTAAAAGCGACTGTCAAAACCGCCCATGCATGACCCGAAAGGGTGCCTAACAAGCTATAGCATGGGCGGTTTTCAAATTTTTCCTCAAAGCCTCCAAATGCTCTCAATTGCCACAGGCGAATTGTTCTGTCATAACTAGCGCTGGCTAAAAGCTGTCCTTGGGGACTAAATGCTACTGAATTTATCTTTAATTGGTGTCCAGCTATGGTGCAAATTTCTCTACCAGTATTGACATCCCAGAGTTTGATTGTCTTATCCCAGCTACCACTAGCGAGAATCTGCCCATCTGGACTCAAAGCAACTGATTTTACAGCCTGTGCGTGTCCCAAGAGAGTGCAGATTTCCTCTAATGTTTCAACCTGCCACAATTTGATAGTTTTATCATTGCTAGCAGTTGCCAGAATTTTTCCATTTGGACTGAAGGTAACTGATTTTACAGCTTGGGAATGTCCTGACAAGCTAGCTAGGACTTTTTTAGTATTTAAATCCCACAATTTGATGTTTTTGTCATCGCTAGCGCTGACTAAAGTGTAACCGTCAGGACTAATGGCAAGGGCATTCACACTACCAAATGTCCCAGAATGCTCAGTTAAGGTATGTAAACATCGCCAAGGAGGATTTGGTAATTTAAAATTTTGAGTTTTACATTCCATACCCATTGCTTGCATAACTTCATCAGCTGATTGAAAGCGACGGTTAACAGCATTTTGCAGCAGCTTGTCGAGGATTTGGGCCAAGCGTAGACTCTTTGAGTCTTGTCGCCAGACATCGCTAACTTTGGTCGTAAGATATTGTTGCCAAACCCAACAATTATTAGCAATATCAAATAAATCAAAGGGAGGAATTTGGGTAAGTAAGTAAATACAAGTTACACCCAAGCTATATAAATCACTAGCAAAAACCGCTTTTCCTTTTGTCTGCTCTGGTGCAGCGTATTCTGCACTGCCAATACTGGTTTCAGATGTTAGCCGATCGATTTCTGTGACGATTTTCGCAGTGGTAAAATCGACTATGACGAAATCTCCCTTCTTGGTAATTGAGGATCTACGGATGATATTTTGGGGTTTAATATCGCGGTGGATGATGTGGCGATCGCTAATAAACTGCAAAACTGGCAACAAATCTTCTAACAGTTGCCAAATCTGAGTTTCATTAAAAGCGCCTTCTTCTTTAACCACCTCAGCTAAATTAGTGCCTGCAATAAACTCTTGCACTAAATAAAAATGCCCGTTCTGCTGAAAATAAGCCAATAAAGCGGGAATTTGCGGATGCTTTCCTAATTCTTCTAGCTTTTGCGCCATTTGCTGAAAATTTTTAGATATTTCGTATTCCAGCGATAATTCTTGAACGACGCAAGGAACTGGCGGAAACTTACCTTCGTCTATTGCGAGGAAGGTTTTACAGAATCCACCTTTACCAATCTGCTTGAGTAAACGATAACGTTCTTCTAAAAGCAAAATTTCTTTGCCTACATAGCATCCACAATAAAATATAGCTGTTTTTAGTTACTTATAACTCGGAAATGCTTACGAGCAAGTATAAAATCAAGATGCAGAAATTCTTAGGTCTAACCGTTTGCTTATCTGCTGTTATCTCATTTGTGCCTACAGTAGCCTTTAGCCTTCCGCTTTTAGGACAGACATTAAACAATTTAGCTGAAAAAGCTAAGTTAGAGGTTTCTAAGACTACAGGAATCTCGGCTAACAGCCTCAGTGTAGTTAACCAAGTAACTCTAGCTGATACTGGAATCACGCGGTTTAAGCTAATAGATACCCAAGGCAATATCTATGGTGTATCCCTTGATCCTGCTGGCAATCAAATTAGTCAGGAAGTGTTAGAGCAGGCTATTCAAGCAATCAACAATAAGGGCTTCGTTGGCAAATTGGAAACCGAATTAGTTAATCGCATTGCTCAAGGCGGTAATACCCCTATCAAGGTCATTTTTCATCTAAAAGGAGAAACAGTTCAGCCTTATCAAGGATCGAACCGTACTGAGCATCAAAATCACTTAAATACTCTTAAATCTCACTATCAGCTAATTCAGCAACCTCTTGTAAACCAACTTAAGGAAAGTAACCAACGGGTCATTTATCAATCTCTTTATACACCAATTGTGGTGGCGGAAGTTACCCCTTTGTTAATCCAAACGATCGCTGCTCGTTCTGATGTAGAGCGAATCTATCTTTCGCGACGGACAATTAGAAGGTAAAACGATTGAATTTTAGTTTGCCAGAAGAGGCTGAACGTATCTCGTTGTAACTATTTCCTGCCCTGCCTCCCCTGCTTATCCAAACCGTATTGGGGGCGCACATATCTACGCCCCTACCAGATGTTGCTAATGTTACTTATCTACAGGAAAATTCACAACTATAGGTGGATGACCGTTTTCTGGGGTTGGTTGTGCTTTGGTTACTGGTTGTGGATGCAAAGGTGTTGGTGTCAATTCACCTTTACCAGTTTGATTCCATAAAATCATGGATAGTAGCCCATCCACTAAACCGTTATTGCTGCCGTTACTGCCAACTAAGACATCTGGTATCAAGCGGACATTGCGATCGCCGATAATCTGCATTAGTTGCATTGCTGTATAACCTTGTGAACCCAAGGCTTCCACACCCGCGCGGTAAGTTTCAGCTTTGGCGTTACCTGTGGCCCGAATACCTTCAGCCTCAGCAATTGACCGAAGTTTTGTCCCCTCGGCTTCACCAGTCGCCTGCTTAATTTGGGCTTGGGCTTTCAAGTCAGCAATATGTACACTCTGCTCCGACTTCACCATTTCTTGCTGAATATCAGCCAGTGCTGTTTCCCGGACAAGCTGCTGCCGTTGGGTTTGCGCCATCTGCTGAACTTCATAAGTCTTGCGTTCTTCTTCAGCAATTTTCCGGTCTGTCTGTGTCTGCATTAACGATGCTGGTGGCTGAATATCACCAATCAGGGTGTCGATCGCTTGCACGTCATAAGCCCGCAATGCTGTTTTAATATACTCAGCAGCCTCAGCTTGTCGTTCGCTGCGAGCGGTGAGAAAGTCTAGTACAGTATAGTCTTGGGCTGAGTTGCGGAAATAATTACCGATAGTTGGTTCTAATACATGGTCTACCAGATTTTGCATTGCACCAACGCGAGAAATTACCTTCGGAGCATCTAAAGCACCCACATGGATAATTTGCGCTACTTCCAAATCAAAAGCAAACCCATCTCGCGATCGCACTGTCAAGGAAGCCAGTTGAGCATCATAGCTGTGGCGTTCGGTGCGATCTGACCAATTTAAGACAATGTTGGTCGTTGGCACCAGTTCCATCTTCATGATCCGAGAATTAATCGGGTGCTTACCAGGATATAGCGGTTCGACCCACACGCCCTTATGTCCAGGATTCACCAAGTTACCGTGGGTGAAAGCTGCGCCGCTAACATCTTGATGTGCCTTACCCACAAAAGAAATTACCACACCCACATACCCAATGGGAATTTCCGTCATCGGCACTTGTTCAACCTGGACAAACCAAGGGTTTAAGTTCCAAGAACCAGAAAGCAAGGTTTGCTCTTGTAAGCCCCGCCGCCCACCGCCATTAATAAATTTCTGACCATTTTGGAAGTTGTCGTGTCCCTCAATTATGGGGCCTGCAAGTTCGCCGGCAGAAATTGGCACACCATCTAAGGTAGTAACGATGCCAACTTTGTCCGATGCCAGACTGTACACTCGCAACTGTTCTGGAGCCATGCCATGAGCGCTAGCATTTGCTGCCATGATGACTTTAAACAGAGCGGTATTGATCCGGTACGTACCTGCGGTGAGAAAACCCATTTGCCGCCCTTTTTCACCGCCTTCGGTGAGGAATTTTCGAGCATCTTGGAAGTTGTCGCAACTGACAATTTTACCCAAAATCCGCTCTGGTGGGTTGGGTTGACCATCTGCTGCCACAATCAAAGCGATTTCTCCTTGGGGGACGACAACCACTGGCTCTTTTTTTACAGAATACTGCCAAGGCCAATAACCCCAATGCCAACCAGGAGCTAAAGTATCTGCTTGCAAGCCAGCTTCGCCGTTGAGGGCAATTAAACTACCGGCTGGGAGTCCGCGCCCGGAAAGGGTAAATTTTCTAACTACAATACCTACTTCACGTTCGCCAATTACTACAAGTCCGCCAAAGAATAAGGGTACAAATATAACTAAACCGCCCACAAGTAGAATTGGAACCACTACAACAGGATTAATTCCAGCAGCTTGATATTGAGTCTTGCTAATTTGTAACTGAGCAATATTTGGTTTGGTCTGATTTAGCTGGACTGATGCAGTAGTTGTTTTTACAGGCGTGGCATTGGCAGAGTGAATACTTTCAGCGATCGTCAAAGACGTTGGCGAAGCCATCGCTAAGGTTGCTACGATCGATGCTGCAAAACGAGCTACCTTATTTTGTTTACGAGTACCAAGCAAAGATGAAAGGCTTTTCATAATCTGTGCCCATCTGGGCAACTAATTAGCTAAGTTAACACTTCACTAAGGCTTGCCTCGATTTCTTAAACTTGACGTAATTTTTTTAAAATTTAATAAACAAGGATTCAGAATTCAGAATTCAGGATTCAGAATACTCCATCCATTTACGGAGAAAGTTTTAGCACCCATACAGAATTAATACTGATTTCTGACTCCTGACTCCTGAGTTATTCATAAATAATTTGTAGGTTGGACATTACCCAACCTACAAAGTTGAAATAGAAAGTTAAATTAGACCGAACCGCCAGCCGCTTGAAACCGAGCGCGGGCGCGTTTGAAGGCTTGATTTGCCTGGATTTGGGCTTGGCGATCGTCTGCTGACACTTGACTTAGACGAGCTTCTGCTTGGTTGTAAGCAGTACGGGCTTCATCAAGGTTAATTTTGTCGCCACGTTCAGCGCCGTTAACCAGAATTGTCACTTCATTTTCTTCGACTTCGGCAAAGCCACCCAAAAGGGCGATCGCTTCCCAATTCTGATTTTTAGCGGCGCGAACTCGCATTACACCAGTATCCAGGGCGGTCAAAAGGGGTGCGTGTCCAGTGAGGATACCTAGTTGACCAGTGGTGCTAGGCAAAACTACTTCTTCAGCCGGGGCATCCCAGACTGTTTTATCTGGGGAAATTACACGAACGGTTAATGTCATTTGTCTTTTGTCCTTTGTCCTTTGTCTTTTGTCCTTTGTCTTTTGTCTTTTGTCCTCTCTTACAAAGTTCTGATGCCTACGGCGGGCTGCGCCAACGCCGGAAGCTGGCGCTCAGACTTTGCGCTTTGTCATTTGTAATTGCCATTAGTCATTAGCCTTGAACTAATGACTAATGACCAATGACCAATGACCCGTGACCAATGACCAATGACCAATGACTAATGACTAACCTTTGATTTTGTCAGCTTTGGCGATCGCTTCGTTAATATCGCCAACCAAGTAGAAAGCCTGTTCTGGCAGAGCATCTAACTCACCAGACAGAATTTTTTGGAACCCTTTGATGGTATCTTCCAACTTCACGTACTTACCAGGAGAACCGGTGAATACTTCTGCCACAAAGAACGGCTGAGACAAGAAACGCTCAACTTTCCGCGCCCGCGCTACGATCAGACGGTCTTCTTCAGACAATTCATCTAGACCGAGAATGGCGATAATGTCTTGGAGTTCTTTATAACGTTGCAGAGTTGATTGCACCGCCCGCGCCGTATTGTAGTGTTCGTCACCGACAATATTGGGCTGAAGCATGGTGGAAGTTGAGCCAAGGGGGTCAACTGCGGGGTAAATTCCCTTAGCAGCCAAACCGCGAGACAGTACTGTAGTTCCGTCCAAGTGGGCGAAGGTGGTAGCAGGTGCGGGGTCGGTGAGGTCATCCGCTGGTACGTACACTGCTTGAATGGAGGTAATGGAACCCTCGGTAGTCGAGGTAATCCGCTCTTGCAGTTCACCTACGTCGGTTCCCAATGTGGGCTGATATCCCACCGCTGAAGGCATCCGACCGAGTAACGCCGATACTTCCGAACCTGCTTGTACAAACCGGAAAATGTTGTCAATAAACAACAGCACATCCTGCTTGTTCACATCGCGGAAGTATTCTGCTACTGTCAATCCTGAAAGACCAACCCGCATTCTTGCTCCGGGTGGTTCGTTCATTTGACCGTAAACTAGAGCAATTTTTGATTCGTTGAGGTTGTCTTTGTTGATAACCCCAGATTCAATCATTTCGTTGTAAAGGTCATTGCCTTCGCGGGTACGTTCACCCACGCCAGCAAATACGGATACTCCACCATGCTGAGTAGCGATGTTGTTAATCAATTCCATCATGATTACGGTCTTACCAACACCAGCACCGCCGAATAGACCAATCTTACCGCCGCGTCGATAGGGAGTCAGAAGGTCAACAACTTTAATCCCAGTCTCGAACACGGAAGGTTTGGTTTCCAGGTCGGTGAATTTGGGAGCAGAGCGGTGGATGGGTAAACTTGCCTCAGCATTTACAGGGCCTTTGTTGTCCACAGGTTCGCCAAGGACGTTGAAAATTCGACCCAAAGTGGCTTTACCAACTGGCACGTTAATGGGAGCGCCTGTATCGGTGACTTCAAAACCGCGCACTAAGCCTTCGGTGGAACTCATCGCAACAGTCCGCACTTGGTTGTCGCCCAGCAGTTGCTGTACTTCAACGGTGATGTTGATTTCCTGTCCAGCTTCGTTGGTGCCAACGATTTTCAAAGCGTTGTAGATTTGTGGCAATTTCCCGCCGGGAAATTTAACGTCTACAACTGGGCCAATGATTTGGGTAATGTAGCCAATGTTTGTTTTTTCTGCGGTTGTGACCATGCTGCGCCTAATGAGTGAAGCTAGATTTCAGATAAGGTCGGAGAAGACATAAGAATAAGAAATGTCACCTTTCACTCTAGCATCGGACGGGGACATAACTTTCTTAGTAATTCCTTAAAAAGGAGTTTGGTGGTTGGGGTTGTAGTCCCGATCCTGACCAGATTGACAGAATACGCTCAAGTTTATCTTAATTTCATTTTTCAAATGCGATCGCCCTAATTTTCCTATACTGTATCAAAATATACTACTATTCTAACTTCCCTAAATATTTACACTTGCAGGCAAAAAGCAGATATTTTGATATCTAAACTTTGGTCTTAAAATAATGCATATTTATATTACGTCATATATTTTGCGTGGTTACAGCCCATAAAATACATCACCAAGGCAGCATTTACTAAAAGTTAGTTAGTAATAGATATATAAAGCTATCCATAAACTACATTTCCAAAACTTCTGAATATCCATAAGATAAAGAAAGATAGATACAAAAACAGTTTTTAGCCAAGCCGCGATGCTTGAATTGGGCGTACCTGCGGCTTCATCCTCACACTTACACCGAGCAATAGCCTATGAACTTCTCGTCAGCACGACAATATTTTTACCAGGAGATTCAGCAGTCTGACGAGCAAATTGACCTAGCAAAGGCAGCTTTGTACATTGCACAAGAAGAATATCCCAAGTTAGACCCAGAGGAATATCTCAACGCCCTTGATACAATGGCATGGGAGCTTCAAGAACGCCTGCCTGATTCACGTTATCCTTTGCGAATAGTTCAAACTATTAATCAGTATCTCTACGATGATTTAAAATTTTCTGGTAATAAAATCAACTATTACGATCCCCGTAACAGCTTTATCAATGATGTAATCGATCGCCGATTAGGGATTCCCATTACCTTAGCGCTGGTTTACCTGGAAGTTGCTCGACGTATTGATTTTCCGATGGTCGGTATAGGTATGCCAGGACATTTCCTGATCCGCCCAGATATTCCTGATATAGAGATTTTTGTGGATGCTTTCGATGGTGGTGAAATAATATTTACCCAAGATTGCGAAGAACGCCTATCTCAACTTTATCAGCAACCTGTGACGCTACAACCAGAATTTTTGGCTGTAGTTAGTAATCGGCAATTTTTGGCCCGGATGTTGACAAATTTAAAATTTATTTACCTCAAACAGCAAGAGTTAGAAAAAACGCTGGCAGCAGTCGAACGAATTTTGTTGTTGTTTCCTGGTTTAACCTTAGAATTGCGCGATCGCGGTTTGATCTACTATCAACTCGGTTACTACCCCCAAGCCGTAGACGACTTACAAAATTATTTAGCAAAAGTTCCCGACGCCGAAGATGCATCTGTGATTCAGCGGCTACTTACCGAACTGGGTAAAAACAAGTAGGGAATAAAGACTAGGAACTGGGAAAATTTTAGTAAGCCAATGACAAATGACAAATGACAAATGACAAATGACTAATTTTGTTCTTCTGCAACTCGTTTGAGGCGGCGGAGTTGGGCTTGCATATCTTCTTTTGTCCAAGATGCAGCAAAAGTGTTGAAGCCCCAACTAATTAAAGGGTTAGGGATATCGTACTCAAAGCGGTTGAGTAAAAGCGTTCCCTTTTCTGTTGGCTGACATTCCCAGCGATCGCGCCCTTGAAAAAACCCCTGAAATTCCCAGACTACCAAACCCGGTTGTCGTTCTACAACTACGCTATTCAAGGTGGGTTTCAGTAGAGGAATTTGAATAATAAAACGACTTTTACTGCCGACATCGGTACTCCAAGCTTCGCCCACAGGTTCGCAACGAAGAACGGGGTTGAGCCAACGGTGCATAAGAGCTAAATCGCTAATACAGCGCTCCACCACTGTAGCTGTAGCATTAATTTGAATCGATTGTTCCAAAACTTGGGACATTCCACATCTTTGGTGCTGTTGCTGCAATTAGAGTAACGCAAAATTCAGCAAAGTGGGAGCAGGGAAGCAGAGGGGCAGGGGAGACAAGGGGACAAGGAGATAAACGAAACTCCTAACTCCTAACTCAGCACTCATTACTCATTACTCAACACTGTTTTGCCCAATGCCCGTATATTAAATCAAATATGAGTAAATATGTATGTTTTTACTGGTAAATTGATAGGCAAAACACTGACTCAGTGTTTGCGGCGAATACTTAAGCATAATTCCCGAAAACCATGAACACAACTTGGCAAGAAATAACCCAGGTGATGTCTACGACGGGCTACGCCTATGGAGTTGGTTTATCCACAAAGGTGCAGCAATTTTTGGCACAATCATCGCCCAGCCTGCAACCAATACAACCAGCAGTGAATCAAGGAATCGCTGATGTGCAAGGTATTGTTCAACAGTTGATTCTATTTACGCCTCGTCTTCTAGGGGCAGTAGCAATCTTACTAGTAGGTTGGCTGATTGCAGCGATCGCAGCAGCAGTGACGCGAGGAATCCTCAAGCGCACAAACATAGATAACCGGATTGCTGCTGGGATAACGGGTCGTCAAGATGTTCCCCAAGTGGAGAAATTAATCTCCAGTTTAGTTTTTTGGAGCATTATCCTGTTGACGGCGGTTGCTGTTTTACAGACATTGGATCTGGAGATAGCCTCTCGACCCCTGAATAATTTTCTCAATCAACTTATTGGTTTTTTGCCAAAGTTGGTTGGTGCAGGAATCATTTTGGTAGCAGCCTGGTTTTTGGCGACGATTGTGAAGATTATCACTGTGCGCTCATTACAGGCATTTAACCTGGATGAGCGTTTGAATCCAGAACCAGAAGACAGAGCACCCAGCCTCAATCAGCTGTCTCTAAGTGAGACGATTGGCAACGCTCTGTATTGGTTTATATTTTTACTGTTTCTCGCTCCAATTTTGGATACTCTCGGACTACAGCAGGCTCTACAACCAGTACAAGCTCTAATTACAGAAGTTCTGCTAATTCTGCCGAACATTTTAGCGGCGATCTTGATTGCTGTAGTTGGCTGGTTCATCGCTAATGTAGTACGGCGGATTGTGACGAACTTGCTGGCAACAACTGGTCTTGACCATTTAGGTAGTCGGTTGGGATTATCTACAAGTGCGGGGGTACAACCTCTATCGAGTATTATCGGCACAATTGTCTATGTTTTGATTCTGATTCCTGTGGCGATCGCAGCGCTGAATGCCTTGCGAATTGATGCGATATCTGTCCCGGCGATCGCTATGCTGCAACAGATTCTCAACGCCTTACCTGCCATCTTTACAGCCGCAGCAATTTTGATTGTTGCTTATTTCATTGGGCGGTTTATCGCGGACTTAGTTACAAGTATCCTCACCAATTTAGGGTTTAATAACATTTTCACTATTTTGGGTCTGACTACACCCGGTCGACGAATCGTCATTTCCACAGAATCAGCAACCCCACCGATTCCAACCCGCACTCCATCGGAAGTTGTAGGCATTGTTGCTTTAGTGGGGATCATGCTGTTTGCTACAGTGGCGGCGGTGAATATCTTGAATATTCCAGCCTTGACAGCATTAGTGTCTGGGATTGTGATTATATTCGGGCGGATTTTGGCCGGATTGGTAATCTTTGCCATTGGCTTATTCCTGGCAAATTTGGCTTTTAACATCATTACCAGTTCAGGCGATCGCCAAGCCCAGATTTTAGGACAAGTGGCACGGATTGCCATTATTGCCTTAGTTTCTGCAATGGCACTGCAACAGATTGGAGTTGCCAGTGATATTGTGAATTTAGCCTTTGGACTTTTACTAGGTGCGATCGCAGTTGCTATTGCCCTAGCCTTTGGTCTTGGGGGACGCGATATTGCAAGAGAGCAAGTTCAAGAATGGTTAAACTCTTTCAAAGGTAGAAACTAAAAATTGATCGAGGCGCAATTTCATCTGTAAATCTGGAAAAGTGCAGCCGTAAGCATCAATAGTGCAGAAAATCTATCGGCAATTTTGCTTAAAAGGTTGAAAGTTACAGCTTAGAAACTCGGAGTTTGAGTAGAGAACTCGTAATCTCAAGTTCTAAAGCTCAAGTTCCGAGTTTGGAAGCTCAATTTAATCGTATTTTCCGAGTCACCTTTTTTAGCGACGTAAGTGACAAATTCCTTAGTATTAAGGAAAGCTGGGGATAAAGGAAGGACGCGTAGGCGCAGCCTGTTGTAGACATCGCAAGAAGGCGGGGTGTAGTCCATCGCAGTAACAATCAATTTTCTCAAAATTACCGAAAGCCTTGCTGATGTGGGTTATTGAAATGATGAGTGCCGTTTTGTTGGGAAATATTGAGTCAAGATTTGATTTGGCAGCTTTTGTGTTACAAAAACCACTTTTATGGGAAAACTTAAAACAAGACCTTGTGTTGAAGATATTGGCTGTAATTCGTCAGCCAAACGCTAAAAATTACAACAGCCTGTGCATGAGTTGAAAGAATAACTTGACATTTTAAATAAAAATTATTAACCAGTAACACTTATGGATTTACTTATCAACATTCTTAAACGTTTTTGGATAATTAATTGTTTCGGGATATTTGTTTTATCGGCTTGCACACCTGCATCATCCCAAGAAAAACTTTTAACATCCAAAGAAGGAAATTTTAGTATTTTAATGCCAGGGACTATTTTAGAAGAAGCTAGTTCTCCAACAAAAGGGATTAATAACCGAAATTGGGCAACTATTAAGAGTGAATCTATATATTCAGTGACCCATTCAACTCTTCCCAAAGAAATAGCCCCGCAGAGAATTCCAAAAGTTTTACAGCTTCTAGTTAAAACTGCTAATCAAACAAATTTTATTCAAGGTAAACAAATATCTCAGTCTTCCGTTAATCAAAGTGGATATAACTGCCAAGACTTTACTTTAATGGGCAAACCCAGTACTTCCTTGCAAGAAGAAATTAAGAAAAAAGGATTGAATATAAATAATAAATTCTTATATCAGAGAAGTCTGCTTTGTATGAAGAAAAATTATGCTGTTGAAGCTGTAATAATAACCGCATCATCTGAAGAACTAAAAACAAATGGTGCATCTTTTATTAAATCGCTAAACCTCAAACCATGAGGCTATTTATTAGTAATTGGTATGACCATTACTGTTAGTATACTTGTAACTTTATGGCTGAGACTGCATGGCATCATCTGCTGTACATAATCGGACAGTGAAGTTTTTGGAAGTAACATACACAAACAATATAAAATAATTACTATATCTTTAAAATTTTTGGAAGCAAATTCGTCATGAATGCTGAGGTGCTTCTTAGTTTGAGAAAGAGAAACTGGAGCAAACACTCCACGGCATAAAACATGGATTTTATCAACGAAGCACAAAAGTTGGCAGATACGGTTAGAGATAAAGCTCAAGAAGCAGCCAACAATGTAGTAAACGGGATGAATGAGGTAGTTGATGGAATCAAGAACGCTACTAGCGAGATGACTACTTCAAGTGTCCATGCAGTCAATGATTTACAAAGTTTGTCAACTATCGCAACACAATCAAGTTTTCAAACTGTTCAAAATGTTAGTCAAACATTTCAACAAACTGCTGTTGGAGTTGCCGCATCTAGCATGGTTATGGCTGATGCTTTGCAAAATTTACCAAAGACAGCTGCCGAATTAGCCCAAGAGATGCCCAAGATTGCAAATAGGCTCAGATATCGTGCTGGTGTTCGGGTAGGAGACTTACCTCGCTCTGATGCAGATGTCATGAAGCTTTTTGAGAAAATTCCTGGCACATCAAAGCTTGGAGGAAAAGAATATACAATTCGTCAATTTCTTAGAGATAAGCATGGTAGCCACATCAATCCACGTTCCCAAGGTGGCTCGAATGCTGCTGATAATATTCTTTGGGAAGTAGGTGTTGATAATCTCCGCCGAGGAGCCAAAGTAATGACCGTTGGCGAACAGTTTTATATTCGAGTTTATAATGCAGTAGATTCTATTGTCAGCAATTCTGGGACGATCGCCAAACTTGGGATTACTGCAACGGGAACAGCTATTCTCACTCAGGTTGTAGTCACGGCGATTTCTTACTCTTTGGATCTTTATCGGGGCGATATTACTGTTGAAGAGTATAAAAATCTAATTTTTGAAGCAGCAAAGGCAGCAGGTATTGCGACACCAATTGTTTTTTTAGTCTTGGTGGCTGTGTTAGCTTTATTTCCAGAATTTACAGTTATTTTGTCAGCACCAGTTGTTGTTGCAGGCTTCAATGCTTTATTTGGTATTAGTATTGCTACACCCATTATTCAATCGCTAGTTCGTCATATCGAAGCTGGAGGTTTTGGCATAGAAACTACATCGGCAGAGTAATAATAAATTTTGTCCCCTCACCAGGTGTTGATAAGCATTTGATTTGTCCGTTGTGTTTGTCAACAATAATTTGGTAGCTGATCGCTAATCCTAGCCCGGTTCCCTTGCCCACAGCCTTGGTTGTGAAAGATTGCTCAAAAATTCGAGATTGCACCTCAGTAAGCATACCGGTCCCGTTATCTTGGATGCAAATTGTGACGGTTTTTTGTTGGGGATCGACCGATGTGGTAATGGCGATCGTGTTCGGGCAAACAGCAATATCTCGATCGCAATTGTTTTGATGAACTTCATCAAATGCATCAATGGCATTAGCGATGATATTCATAAATACCTGGTTCAGTTGTCCGGGATAGCAACTGATTGGAGGTAACTCACCGTATTGTGTGACAACCTGGATTTTAGGGCGATCGCCATTGCCTTTGAGTCGATGTTTCAACAGCATTAAGGTGCTATCGATTCCTTCATGAATCTGAAACTCCACCTGAGATGAAATATCTGCGCGAGTAAAAGTTCTCAAAGAAAGACTGATATCTTTCAGACGGGTAATTCCTTGGTGCATTGATGCCAGTAGTTTTGGCAGATCCTCTGTCAGATACTCCAAGTCGATTTCTTCAACAAGCTCTTGAATTTCCGAGTCTGGCTGCGTTAGCTTCTGCTGTTGCAGGCTTACTAAGCGAAGTAGATTATTTACATATTCCTCAATATAAGATAAATTTCCGCCAACAAAACCAACCGGATTATTAATCTCATGACCAATACCTGCAACCAACTGCCCTAATGTGGACATTTTCTCACTCTGGATCATTTGTAGTTGGGTTTGCCGTAATTGCTGTAGAGATTGAGTTAATTCTCTGGTGCGTTCTTGCACGCGTTCTTCTAGTGTGCGGGTGAGATGAGAAATCTTGAGGTGTAACTTTAAACGGGCAATAACTTCTTCGTGTTGGAAGGGTTTGGTAATGTAGTCAACTGCACCTATTTCCAATCCGGCCACCTTGTCTGTAGAATCAGATAGGGCAGTCATGAAAATTACTGGAATATTCTGGGTGATTGGATTGGTTTTCAGTCTGCGACAAGTTTCAAATCCATCAATACCTGCCATCATCACATCCAAAAGAATCAGATCGGGATGAGCATATTCTGTTTGTTCGATCGCTGACTCTCCATCTGTTGCCATGAGAGCTTTCCAGCCGCACCTCTGAATCGCTTCCGATAGCACCTTGAGATTGTTTGGATTGTCATCCACTAACAAAATATGTATGGGTTTCGAGATCGGAACAGCAATCATGGATGTAACTCCGTTGTGACAAATGATTTGAGGAACTTACGGATTTTTCCGGTTTGGAAATTGGCAGTGAGTTTGCTTAACTCTGCTGCGAAGGGAGCTAGTTGACTGTTTTCCTCAATGAGTTCTCTTAACATTCCCTCAATCGCTGAGATATCTCCCATCATTGCCAGATGATAGAGTTGTTGCAAAACATCTTGGGATGGTAGAACCCATTCACTATTAGTTATCTGCTCACCTTTGGGAGGCGAAGATTTGGCATATATCCATTCCACTCCCAAGAGCGATCGCAGTCTATTGAGTAGTTCGTCAATCTGGAGAGGTTTGGGTAGGAATGCTGTTGCCCCTGCCTCTAAACTCCGCTGACGATTTGACTCAAAAACGCTGGCACTAGAGACGATAATCGGAATAGAACAGGTTTGTGGATTCGCTTGCAGGTGAACCATTAGCTCAAAACCATCCATATTAGGCATCGCTAAATCGAGTAGAATCACATCTGGATTGTGTTCAATTGCTACTTGTAGCCCATGTTTGCCATCGGTTGCTTCCAAGGTTCGACAGCCAATTTCTTGCAGCAAATTGGTCAACATAGAACAGTGGTTGCGATCGTCATCGACAATCAGAATTTGAGGCGCACTACCCTGAATCCCGGTAATTTTCTGGGGAGTTGGCGTGTAATCCGTCACAGACATCGTTCCTCCACGCCAGTCATGAGCGAGTGGTACCGATACTGTCAAATCCAGCCAAAATAGACTTCCTTCACCCAGGTGACTCTGCACCTGAATTTGGCTTTCCATCAATGCCGCAATTCTTTGGCTAATCGCCAATCCCAAGCCAGTACCTTCAGATCGTTGCCCTGCTTCACCCACTTGCTCAAAGGGTAAAAAGATTTTCTCCAGTTGGTCTGGTGACATCCCAATACCCGTATCTTCAATCTGAAAACGAATCTTTTGATGTGTCATTTGTCCATTGTCATTGGCCGTTTTAGACTCTTGACCAATGACCAATACTTCTCTATGAGAGGCTGCGCCAACGGCTTCGCTCAGTACAAGTGACGAATCACTAATGGCTTCCACTGTGAAGGTTACGCTACCGCTATCTGTAAATTTGATCGCGTTGCCCAGTAAGTTAATTAACACTTGTCGCAGTCGTTTTTCATCAGTTTCAATGGCAAGTGGTAGGCGATCGCTAATTAAGATATTAAATCCAATTCCTTTCTGTTCAGCCCGGATACCACAAATCTCAGTCACACCATGTAAGAAACTGGGCAAATGCACGCTAGTGACAACCAAATCCAATTTCCTTGCTTCTATCTTCGAGAGATCGAGAATGTCATTAATCAGCATCAAAAGATGCGAGCCGCATTGGTAGATAATGCTGACTCCTTCTAGGTTTTTAGCTGTCATATTTGGCGATCCTTCTAGTACCTGGGCAAAACCAAGGATGCCATTGAGAGGTGTGCGTAGTTCGTGGCTCATGTTGGCGAGAAACTCACTCTTGGCCTGATTGGCAGCATCGGCAGTTTGCTTTGCCTCCACTAATTCATGAGTGCGTTCTTCGACTTTTGTCTCTAGGGTTTTGGAATAATCCAATAGTTGACTGTTGGCAATTTCTAGTTGGCGATTGGTTTCTTCTAACTTCCGCTGTTTGTAGGCATTAGTTGTTGCAATCACACTACCAATAAACGCGGTTAAGGTGGGTGTTACCGGAATTAAAACACCATACAAAAACATCCCATAGCCACCCCATATATAGGCTCCACTGATGCCTACAGTTGCCCAAAGAATTTTGCCGCCAGGAATCCGCAGCTTGCTACTGGATAACAACCAACTGCCTGTAGAACCAATGACAGACGACAAAACAATCCAGAGTGATAAATAAATGCCAGAAACACCGTGCAGACTGGCATTTCCTGTTTTTGCTCCTCGTACTAGTTGATGAGCAATATTGGCATGAACAACCACACCTGGAGTCGGTTTTTGAGCAGATACCCAAGAAGAGAAGGGTGTGCTGAAGAAATCATTGGTACTGGAGGCAATCGATCCAATAAATACCATGCGATCGCGCATCAAATCTGCCGGAATTTTCCCTGCTAACACATCGCGCATCGCAACTGTCCGAAATGCGGCTTCTGTTCCATGCCAATTCAACAGAATTTGATAGCCTCCTAAATCGGCATCGGTATAACCTGCTTCTTGATTTTGCAGTGGTAAGTAAATTTCTTTACCCAACTGAAACTTTTGTTGTTGGGGGTCAATGCTTTCTAAGCTAATTTTCTCAGCTTCGAGGTACTTTAGGGCTACAAGGGTTGCTAGTCCGGCTTTAATGGTGTTTTTCTCTTTGGCATCTTCAGCTGTCAAGAGGGCGCGACGTACAAAGCGATCGCCATCCAAGACTAAATCTGCTAATCCTACCCGATCCTGTTTTTTCAATTCCGGTGGGGGATTGACGCGTTCGCCAGTAATTTTCTCAACTCCGATTAAATTGGGAGTGTTGCGAAAGACTTGAACAAGTTGCTTGTGTCCACTTCCTTCCGGTAAATCTCGATAGAGATCCAAGCCAATGGCTCTCGGCTGCTGCGCCCGGATTTTTTCTAGTAATCGTGCCAGCGCCCAGTCTGGAACTGGCCATTTACGCACCGATTGAATATCGCGCTCATCGATTGTAACAATCACAATCTCATCTGCGTAGGCGTAGCCCGCCATAGGCATCGCCTGTGAAGATCGCTGGCGAACCCATTCGTCGCGAATTTTCCATTCCGGTAAATTGAAAAGTCCCAAAGATTGCCCAACCATAACAGTTAAGGCAACGCTAGGAGTAATAATCAAAACGCTGCGAGTGCGTTGGATCAAAGCCTGGAATCTGCGCCACATATTTGTGTCATGCAATGGGGATTGGGAAAGGTAGGGTTCCCTCTGGGGATTAAGAAGTAATGGGGACTGTGTGGAAGTAAGAAGAGGGAAACAAAGGGGATAAGGGGGAATTATTGAACAAGTTTCTTCTTTGTCTCCCCCTCTCCTTTGTCTAGCTTGTCTCTTCCCATACCCAATGCCCAAATTGGTATTAGTTAGTAGATGCTAATAAGTTCGCTGTTACAATCTCTTTCAAACTAACTGAGGATAAAAGTTCTTCCCATTGTTTGCGGAGAGTTGCATTGTTAGGTTGAGTAGTGTATACCGATGCCAGTGTTGCCACACAGTCATACCAAACACCGTTTTTACCCAAAATAGTAGCCCGCTTCAAAGCATCTTGCTCTTGGATTGCTGTTGCCAACTCTGCACTGGGCTGGATACGCTGAATCCAACCATCGACGTAAGGCGTACTTGGGCTGAGTTGACCATCTACTTTCAGTGCTAGGAACCATTGATAGTTTTTACCAACGGCTAAAGCGGGTGCATTAGCTGGTAATTCGATCGCGATTACTCCGGTTTTTCCTGCAACTGAAATGTTCATCTGATGTTGCATATTGCCAGCTTCATCTTTGAGGCTGAACACTGCTTCTTCGGCATTGGAAGCTGGGAGATACACCAAGATTGTGGGACGTTCAGATACTGTTGTGCCATAGAAATTTTGGGGCAAGAGGGCGATTAGCGCTGCTGGTTGCGTTGTACTTGTAGTCGATGGATTCAAGTAGTAAGTACCAACACGAGAAGCTCCCGCACTTGCTTGTTGGGGAGCGCCTTTGCCAGGAGCAGGTGTAAAGAGCTTGCCGCGAGAAGCTCCTCCAGTTGCTTGTCTGGGCGCACCTTTGCCAGGAGCAGGTGTAAAGAGGTTGCCACGAGAAGCTCCTCCAGTTGCTTGTCTGGGCGCACCTTTGCCGACAGCAGGGGTAAACATACTACCGCGAGAAGCTCCCCCAGTTGATTGTCTAGGAGAGCTACTGTTGGGGGGTGGGGTAAATGTAACAGCATGGGCAGTAGTCCATGTACTGCTAGCGATCAGAGCGATGACGCTCAATGTACTAGCTAAATATCGACGTTTCACGATCTTTTTCCTTATGTTGTTGAAATATGATACAAACAAAATACGTTTCTTTCGACTATGTTCAGAAGTTCAGATAATCAGTCTAAGTAAGAGTAAAATCAAGGAACTTCTACTAGCAGTATAGGCGATATGGAAAGTAACTGTTGTAAAAAATAGTCTAATTTATTTACAATAAACTGCGTTTTATTACTTAGCTAAATCCAGTTGCCGATCAAAACAAAGCCAGACCAAAAGAACGGTTCGTGGAAATCAGTTTGGCGAATTAGGCTAATTTGTGCTTGTCTTAGTGCTTCGGCTTTAGTGATTTTGGGTTGTCGGAGTTGGTCATAGAAGCGAGTCATGAGCATCGCGGCTGCCCGATCTTTGACGGGCCATAGGGTGGCGATAGTTGAGCGAGCGCCGGATTTGACAGTCAACCCCGCCAGTCCCAGGACGGCGCGATCGTCGCCTGTGGCAGTATCGCAGGCACTTAGTACCAGCAACTCGATGGCTTTTGATGGATCGCTACCCCGATTTTTCAGGAGTTCAGATAATTCTTTAACATTGACTTGTCCATCCCAAGTGAGCAAGAAGGTGTCTTCGAGGCGGGAACTAAACTGTCCGTGGGTTGCTAGGTGGACAATACCTGCACTACTAGATTTCACACGTTCAGCAAGGGCTTGACTGGTGAATTCCTGATTCAGTAACACCCTAGAAGATACCGCCTTGGAGATTTGTTTCACTTCTGATTCCACGGCGGGCAAAGCACTAAAGCCAGCGCGAGATTGGCTAATGCCACCAACGATCGCACTGATGTGGTTTTGATGAAGCGATCGCGTCGCCATTAGTTGCAATCCTGGTGAGAGTGCCACAGCATACTTCTCGATCAGATATTGCTTACCGTCAAAAAGAGCTGCTATGGGAATGTTCCGCAATCGACCATCCAAAACAAACACCAATGTCTTAGTATCAATAAATGCTTGCTCTGCTGACTCTGGACGAATCAACCAACCATAAATTTGTTGAGATAATCGATCTCGGTTTTTAGAATCCGAAACAGGGTTAAGAGCAACCAAAAAATTGTCTAGAGTCTGTTCAATTTCAGTTTGAGATTTGTGAGTGACATAAGAACGGAGTGGTTGCCCTGCTTTGGAGAGAATTACTGTTAAACGATCTGGCAGGATAATCGGATAAATGACGGTTGCAGTGGGATCAACCCGATCAATTTGTTGAGTTCTATCTAAACAGGCTTCCCGAAAAAAGTTATCGAGTTCGGCAATTTGGAGTGCTTCAATCAATTCGCGAGCTTCTATTAGTTCTCCTTGACTAGGTTGATTCTCTAGAAGTAAATCAACCAGTTCTCGGTAGACAGGCTCCACACTGGTGCGAAAAGAGAACTGGACATCAGGGTTGATAGCCACCAAATCTCCCCGCAGTGCCTTTAAAGCGTTGACTGCTTCTGTATAAGCGGTAATCGCTTTTGAGCGATCGCCTTGTTGTTTATACAACTGTCCCACCTGCCAAGCAGATTGAGCAATGATATCGTTAGCTTGGAGTTGGCGGGCAATGTTAAGGGATTTCTGAGTTAACTCCTGTGCTTGGGATAACTGCTGTGTACGCTGATAGAGTTTTCCCCACTGAGTTAGTGCATGAGCTTCGGCTTGAGTATCCTGGATTTGCTGTGCAGATTTGACTGTGACTGCCATCAGTTGTGCCAAATCTTTCAGAGGTAGAATTTGCTCAGAATTTGACTGGTGGTTGAGAGTGGCAACAAAATTGATCGCTGCGTAGAGTGAGGTGTGACTGGGGGACAGTTCCCGGAGTTGTTGGAGTAGTTGAGGTACAAGTGGCGTAGCAAACTCCAGTTTGTCGTAATTGAGGAAAAGTTTGAACTGAGCTAAACGGGCTTGTAATCGATCGCTTGGGTTAGTTGTTAAGAGTTGAGCCTGTTCAAAGTAATCTAATGCGGCTTCTGGATCTTGCAAGTCAACGGCAGTTTGGCCCAGGGCGATCAGAATAGAACTTAACTGAGGTTGGGCTGAAATTTGGCGAGCGATCGCTAAACTTTGTTCTAAAATCTGTTGACTTTTACTATCGCCAATTATTTGCAGAGCCAAACCAAGCGATCGCAGTCCACTGACTTTGACTTCATTATCCGGCATCCTTTGGAGTTTTTGAGTCAGTCCCTCTAACTGCTGTTTAGAACGGCGGTAAAATCCTAAAGTTTGTAAAGCTTGTGCCTGGTTGATTTGACTACCTAAGCTTCCCATTGTGTCGCCTGCTTGCTCGTAAAATTTTTGAGCTTGTTGCCAACTTTCGAGAGCGGTTTCAGCTTTGCCAGTGTGCAATTGCAAATTTGCTTGCGTATTAAGTGCTTGTGCCCAGAGAATTGCATCAGCAGAGGGAATGGAGGTTTGCAACAGTTTCAGACTTTGCTCAATAGACTGTTGGGCTGCTTGCCATTGATTAAGTTCCTGTTGTGCCAGTGAGAGGTAACTTAAACTTAGAGCTTCATTCAAGCGATCGCCTTGGGTATGATACTGTTGTGCTGCCGTTTGCCAAATCGTCACTGCTTCAGCAAAGCGTCCTGAATGGTAGAGTTTTCGTCCCTGTTCTAGCCAATTGCTAGGCTGGGAAGTTGATACTGACACATTCAGGGTAGAAGTTGTTGGTATTTGCAGAGATGCTCTAGCAGGTGTGATGGTTACTGTCAAACACAAGCTCAAAATACTCAGACTAATATATAGCCAACGACGTTGTTTAATTAGGAAAATCATCAGTAGTTCTCAGTATACATATTTAGGAGTTTCCATATTCTGTTACTTTCATCTTGATAGGATTGCTTAGAGAATTTCTGGGCAATTTAACTTTTTGGAACAGATGCACAAGTTAACTGCGGCTGTTTATTTGCAGTAGATTGGGTGGCAATTTTAATATTCCCTAAATGGGAAACAATGTCCCACAAGAATTTAAATGTTTCTGAACTGCGTAGGCTTTGCCTGCCGTTGGCGTTCGCGTTAGCGTCTCTGAAAGAGAAGCCTCTGGTAGAGAAGGCATCGCTGATGACCCAAGCTAAGATACCCTCATGAAAATGATTTACCGCCGTCCACAACCAAACTTTATTTTTTTGAACCTATGAATGTTTCTAGTTCATCTAAGTTCTCCAACTTCTGGCACGTCGTCACTAGGCGGTACGTCAGGTAGTTTAGAGCCTATTTGTTTTAACCAATAAATTACGGTTATATGGTGAACTCTCAAGACTGATTAATTTGGCGTTGCAGCACAGGTTAAAGATGGTTGTATATACGCTGGTTGAACTGCAATTAACTCAATTTTACCGTCAGCGTTGCGCTGCCAAGTTGTAGCTTCAACGAGAACCTTTGAGGATGCTGGAATCTGGGCATTTAGCTCACCCGTTTTGCGGTAAGCAGATAAATCTCGTATATCATCCCAAGTTCGTAGGCGTAGCCCATCGTAGACATCACTCGTCACCTGATTAGGATTTTGCGGCACACCACCTCGTCCCGTTGCCACAAAGCGGCTGCCTTCACTGCCTGCGCAGCCTGTAGCAATTTGCTGGGATGGATCGGTGACATTTGCAGGCAGTTCGACTAAACCAGAATTTGGATCGATACCGATAGTATTAACTTGAACCGTGCCACTTACCCCAAATTGGGAACTGGCGGTGATGTCACTGTCAGGAGTGAGTTGGTTGCGGAACTTCAGCCCAAAAATGCCTTGAGTAGTGATTTGGATATTACCACCTCTGCCTTGCACTGCATTGGCAATAATGTCGCTGTTTTTTAAGCCGACGATGATGGGTGCATTGATGTTTATATTACCTCCATTCCCCAATCCGCCAGCTGTTGAGGTTATCTGGCTATTGTCTTGCAGAAGTAACAGGTTTGTGGTGGATAATTTAATATTGCCACCATTACCGGATTCTGTTTGTGCTTGAATAAACCCTTGATTCTTTAATTGGATGCTGGCTGCATTGATGTTAATATTGCCACTATTTCCACTGCCTTGACTGGTGACACTGACTGTCCCGCCATTCGTCAGCGTTAAGTTCGGTGTGGTAATGCTCACAGTCCCGGCATTTGCTGTTAATATATCTGGCAGACCAAATCGTTTCCGCAATAATGAATTGGGTCGGATGGTGGAGGCGTTAATGCTACTATTAGTTGCCCGACCTTGACCACTGATGACGATCGCTTCAGCAGCATTAATGCTCAAATCTCCCCCATTACCTGCAAAAAATGCGGTAGTGGCAACTGCTCCGCCATCCAAAATTTGCAATTTCGCAGTATCCAGGGTCAAGGTTTTGGCACTTCCAGTTGCAAATGTAGTTGAGCTAATGTTGCTGTAAAGTCCAGAGGGACTTTCTCCCATCACCGTGGTATTGTTGTTGCGAATCGTCACTTTACCGCTAGAACCACTGCCAAAGGTAGCCGAAGATAGTGAGGCACCGCTTGAAACTAGTAGACTATTACTATTGACGAAAACATCACCAGCATTTCCAGTGCTTAGTGTAGTAGTGTTGAGTGTGGTGACGTCAGCAGGATTATTGGGTGAAAAGCCAGACAGTTCAATGGCGGTTGCATCAATGTAAATATTGCTACTCGGAGCTGTTCCATAAGTTGTGCTATTCAACCCCGCTCCCGACTTAATAGTGAGGTTGGGAGTAATAACGCTGATATTCCCACTAGCTCCCATAGCAAAAGCATTACTACGCACTCCGCTCTGAATTGTGCCATCAGCTGTTTTGGCAATCAGATTAATGGACTCTGTAGCCTGAAGGCGAATATCACCACCGGGGAGATTGCCAAAATTTTGCGCCAGTACCAGAGAGCCATCAGTGAATTGAATTTGCCTACCCTGAATTTGAACGGAACCTGCATTCACACCGCTAATATCTAATAGCGATCGCTGTGCCAATTGAATATCGCCAAAGCTTTGTACATCGCCATATCCCAGTGTATAACCCTGTGCGGTTGGTATCAGGTTTACCAATGCTGTACCGTTTACACTACCCAATTCAACTCGCCCTCTTTCAGCGATCAGGTTTGCCCCATTTAGATTTATGTCGCCACCCACTAAGGCTAGAGTGTTTCCTGGCTGTACCCGCAGTTTTGTAGAACTGGGAGTTTGAATCGGGGGAAGCAGAGCCAGTCCACTGACATTCCTCAAAGTATGTCCTGTACCTTGAACATTGATGGGTGCGGGATTGTTGCCCAGTTGCAACCCAATGGGAACATTGATAGTCAACAACGGGGTAGCTTGGGAATTAATTGCGCTAAACTCAGCACCATCGGCAAATTTAATACTGCTGGCAGTTGTACCAATAAACGAACCCCCAATGTTTAGTTGGGCATTGGCTCCAAAGATGATTCCACTAGGGTTGATCAAGAAGAGACTAACGGGGTTGTTGCCGTTAATCGTCTGAATCAAGCCATCAATGCTAGAGATATTACCGCCAGTAACACGGCTGAAGATGGTAGAAATGTTGGGCGTGTTCGTTAAATCAAAAGTAGCCGAACCGCCAGTGGGAACTGAAAACTGCTGGAAACTGTGAAATAAGTTACTGTTGGCGGCACTACCATTAGTAATGGTGAAGTTATTACCGCTTTGGGAGACAGTAGTATTCAAGCTGCCATCAGGAGTTACCTGGGCGTTGGCAAAGCTGCACCAAAGTGGTATTACCATCAACGGCACTATTCTACTGCACAGACCCAAGGGAATGGAGGTCGTTGTCATTGCCAAGCCTTTATTTATACCTTGTATTTTAGGTTGCCCAAAATGGTATGATTTTGAACCCTTAACAAGGCGATCGCTTTCCTCAAAACGCTGAATAACTCACTGAAAAATACAGTCCATTTTCCTGAAGCGATCGCTTTTCACCGTCTACCGATATCAGGGGAATGTCCCAATCTGCCAAAACTCAATTGCGATCGCGCCGCAAATACATAGTGGTTGCTTTGCTGAGTATATTCTTGAAAAAAGCGCAAAGCCAGATATCAAGAAGGGTATTCTGCGCGAAAAAATGGATAAATTACTGCTTAAAGACAGCCACAAAACTTTAAATTTGGTGGTTTACAAAACACTTGCAGACTTGCTATTGCTACAAGTAAGCAAGCCAGTAAGAACATCTTGATGCTGAATTCTACCTTTTATTCAATTAATTTGATATTTTTAATTATGCAAGTGTATCAAAATGATTGCACGATATCCAAAGCAAAAGTCAGAGCGAAGATTTCCTCGGCTCTGAACTTTGTAAGAGAGTATTCTTATTTAAATTCCCTAACTTTACTTATAGGGATTCACTGTTAGCTGATAACTGTTAAGCAGCATATTTCACTGACAAATTAAAATGTACTTATTCTGTTTCACTTTTTTGCAGTTTAATTCATGAGCTTTCAGAGGCTTTTTCATCTTTAGGATAAAGAGAGCGAATTAACTCCCGAATTACATCAGTTGCTGGTCTGCCTGTCGTTGAACAGTATTGTTCAAGCTTCTGTGCCTCGCCTGATGTGAGATTGATTGTAAGTCGTTTAACAGCCCATTTTTTATTCATGTACTAGATAAGGTATGTTTTTGAAACTACTTCTCTAATATCAATCATCTAAACTGCTCTTACAATGGTATAAGTAATGACATTTAGTTCAAGTAATCATGAAGTTAAATAGGATATTTTTCCCAGCAATAGCGAAAATATGAAGTATATTCTAGATTATAAAGTTAAGCTACTTTCTAGGCAGTAATTATAAATAGGATGTAAAAATAATATTAAATATATGAATACAAAATAAGTATTCTCACAGAACGTTTAAACGCAGAGGGACACAGAGTATAGCGCAAAGGAGCGCAAAGTAAGTTTTGAGTCTATTCGCTACGAACTCAGGGTTAGCTGTGCTTAGTTGGTTTTAATTGTTAACATTGATTCTGACGCCTTGGCGGAGCGTCTCCGGCTTTGCTCCTAAATTATGACTTCTGAATTCTTCTTCAATAAGTCATGTGTTGATAATGTATCGGCAGCAGATTTAATTACATCAAATGGCATTGCCGACTTTTCTGCAATATCTAATAGAGTATGCTGACCGTCAGATAAATTTAAAACCCACAGGATTGCCATTTCATTTAGTCCGCTATCTTTGTTACCACCAACTGCTCGATATATTCCTCTTTTACCTAACTGTGGCTCACATTTAGGATTTTTGTTGTAGTAGATTTCGTTATTGTTGAGGATATGCAACATTGAATGACATTGAAAGAATGACTCGGCTAGATATTGGGGTTGAACGAAATTTAAATCGTCTGCTGAGGTATGGTATTCAGGAAAACTACCATGAGGCGATCGCATGAAGCAACCTACAGCTAAATTAAATCCAGGCGAGCAATATTGTCGCTCATCATAGCCATAGGGGAAGAAATCTATAATTTTGTGATCTTGTTTTGAGTTTTTGAGTACATAAGCAGCAACTTTATCGATTTCAGTGTCACCTCTACGACTTTTTTTGTAGGTAAAGTTGCCTGCATCTCCTAAACAAGTTAATACCAAGCCATGTTTAATGTTATTGACTTGAGCTTCATTAAGAGCCAACCATGTAATTGAGCCAATGGTTCCGGGAATCCAGAGAAATCTGTAGGAATATCTTGATGTCGTTTGACTTAAATATCTAGCCAGAAAAGTAGCGATCGCAATTCCCGAAAGATTATCATTACACAGTGAAGGATGACACGCATGGCAAGAAATCAAGACTTCATCAGTACTGTCCCCTGGAATATAATACTCACCATAAGTCAAATAACCTGGTTGCAGAGAAGAATCAATACATACTTCATATTCTTCATCTTTTAGTTGCAAATACTGATTGTGAGTCAGGCAAAAACCCCAACTTTCCTTGTAATATGAAGTTCGGTAAGGAATCCAATTAGGATAATCGGCAAGTGTAAATAGATGCGATTTAAGTTCTGGAAGAGATATTTTTTGATGTATAGGAATACTATAGTTAACAACGTGCAAATTTGAATTAGTAAAATCTACAATCTTTTCACCTTGAGAGTTTTTAATATAGGCATCTTTAATATTCCACTCATTAGGGACTGTCCAATCAAATACCTCTGTTCCTGTTGGCACTTCATGAACTGACAAAGGAATATACTGCTGGAGACTTTTTAAAGTTTCTCTAAAACCATTACCTGTAATACTACGGCAAATGGGATATAAATCAGAAATTAGTTGGTAAATTTCTAGACTGATATCCTTTAAGTTCAAAGAATTTTTTAAATCGACTAAATTAATATTCTGAATATCTGCAACCATAAATAGAATCCTTGTGAACTTGTGTATCTAATCTTTTATCCTGAAATCAAGGGGTATCTTTACGTCTACACGTAGTATCAATTGAGTTGGGGTTTAAATTCCCAACTTCAACTGTCTTTAATTTTGAATTTTGAATTTTGAATTGTTAATGATGTTTTGTATACCAATTTACAGTCAATTCTAAGCCCTTCTTTAGAGGGATTGAAGGTTGCCAACCCAGTTTATCGTATGTATAAGCCGTATCAGCTACTCTTATTCTTTCCATCGGCCGCTCAGGTAAAGCACCAAATAGAGGCTGGATTTGAGGGTTAACCAGATTAACAACCTGGGACACAACTGCATGAATGGGTACTAGTTCTCCCGAACCTAAGTCAAATGTACAACCCTCTACATTAGGAACTTGTGTTACAGCCAGAAGTCCTGCAATCACGTCATCGATATAAATCCAATCAACTTGACGCTTTCCACTACTAAGTTTTGGAGCTTGCCCTTGCAACAAGGAAAGAATAACAGAAGGAACGATCTTATACACATTTTGCCCTGGCCCATAGGTCATAAAGGGTCTAACAAGAACTACAGGTGTCTGATAGAGTCGATGGAACATCCGACCATAAGTACTACTAGCAAATTTAGCAATAGCGTAAGGAGAAGAAGGAACTACTTCAGGACGATCTTGTTCTGGTTCTTCTAAAGAAGCTATTAACACAATGCGACTACAGCCAATTTCGGCAGCTACCGTCAACAAGTTAATAGTACTAGTCAGTAAACTGTGAAAGGTAGGCAATATGAACTCTAGATTAGAAACTGCTGTCACAAGACCGGATAAATGGAAGATTAGGTCAGGTTTAATGCTGTGGAAAAGGTTTTGAACAAACTTAATGTCTTCCATGTCACCGTGCCACCATCGCAAGCAGCTGATATCAGAAGTATGAAAACTGCGAGAAACAGCATGTACTTCTGCACCATTCTGGCATAAATGACGGACTAAATGAGATCCTAGAAATCCGCTAGCACCTGTAATTAGTATTGTTTGTCCAGACAATTTTTCAACAGAGTTCACCATTTATACAGACTGGAGTTGGGAAAACAAAAGTTATTCTACAAGAGATTGTTTGTTGTAGACAACAACAATGTGTCAGTAATCGGATAGAAGTCAGTGCCTCGTAAAAAGTCGCCTAAAGAAGTTCCTGTACAAGCTGAATCAATATTTGGCGCACCCTTTTGAGCTATGACATCATCAAAATGTACAGTTCTAAAGTCAATACTAAAACGGGTATAGCCTGATGTGTTGGGAATAGTGGAGTGCATCTGCGCTCCTGAAAAGAGAATCATGCCACCGACTTGTGTAATTAACCGCAATTGCGGCTCCATTTCTAAAGTTTCTTCTGCATGGGGTTGCTTGCGCGTATCTGTTTTAATATGCTGTGCCGCATTTTTGCGACTTTCTTTAGTCCACTGACCGTAGTCATAATCCCTTGAGGTATTCTTAACTGGTTGACTCCAGTAGCGGGGATGGAATGCCATCGCATTCTCTGGGGTAATATCGTAGACGGGAATCCACCAGTTGATCTGGCACTGAGGAGCAGAGTACCAGGTGTCACGATGAGGATGGAAAGCGTAAGCAATGCCAGCAGTCAGATAGCGATCGCTGGTTGCTGTTCTCAGGCGAGGTACATCGAAATAGGTTTTGTTTAAGTCACATCCACTTTCTTTCAAGATGCCTTGAATAAGTTGTTTAGATTCAGGGTGATGGATAAAAGCTGGCTTGAGTTGTGCTAAAATCTCAACGTATTTCTCTACAGGCAGGCTATGTTGTGCATCTCTTGGATCTAAAGGGGCAAATGCTTCTTCAACCATGCCACGAGCAAAATCACATAGAGCGATCGCACTGGCGCAAGGAGAAAAGACAAACACTTGTCCATCATAAAGATGCTTGCGTCTGATTTCATCACTAAAAATCGAATCAAAATAAATTGTACTCACTTCGCCCTCATTTGCTGTAACAAAGTTTGAACACAGTATTAAGTATGAAAATCAAAATTTAATTTTTCAAATTTTGATTTTCTGTGTCTGTGCGCCTCTGTGCGTTCCTAATCCTATATTCACTCAGCAACTATATATTTTTAAATTGCTCTTACTCTTAAAAGTCTGACATTACCGTAGGCGTTACAATTTCTTTCGATTCAAATAAACTCCAAGCCCGATCTTTATCCGAAATTTCAGTCACAGATAGAGGCCATTCAATACCAAAAGCTGGGTCATCATAGCGATACCCGCCAGCATATTCTGGTGCATAAAAGTCACCCATTTGATACATCACCTCCGTCTCATCGCTGAGAGTTTGAAAACCGTGAGCACATCTATCTGGGATATAGAGAGCAAGACGATTTTCAGCAGTTAACTCTATACCAATATGAGATAAATAACTAGGAGATTCTGGACGCAAATCGATAATTAGATCATAAATAGCCCCCTTGATACAACGCACCAATTTTGTTTCCTGAGAAGGAGGCATTTGATAATGCATACCCCGCAATGTTCCTTTTTTATAGTTAAAAGATAAATTGCATTGGGCAATAGTAGGTTTTAAGCCACGATCTTGAAATTCCTGAATACAGAAACTCCGAGCAAAAAAGCCCCGACTATCTCGGTGCAACTCTAAATCAACAATAAATGCTTCTTTTATTTTAGTTTCAGTAAAGATCATAAATTTGCAAATTAGCGAGAAAATTAAAACTCTAATTTTTTAGAAAAACATTTTTCGACAGTAAAATGCTTCAGCATATTTACTCGGTGAATTTGATTCAATCCCACGAATTCTGAGAATTGCACGAAAAGTCTCTTCTGTAAACCACTGCTTATTATTCTGGGTAGCAAACGCATCCAAAATATATTGAATTTTTCGATGGCAGAGTGTTTCATTTAAATGAACAAAGAAATTAGGAATACCCAAATCACCGTCATATTTGGGTATTTCATATTCTAAAATTAAATGATTTCTAAAGGTATTCCAAGTCAAGTCAGAAATTAAGCGGTGATCTTGATGGCGATCGTCTCGATGATGAGTAAAGACTATATCTGGTGAAAATTCCTGCTTTAACTGTTCAAAGCACTCCTTTACCTTTATCCCTTCAAAAGGCAGAAAGCCATCTCGAAAATTTTTAATGATAATTTTCTTGACTGGGATTTCTTTTAAGAATAGATTAGCACTTATGGTTGCTTCCTGCGCTCTTTGCTCGTTGGAACTAAAGACAACCCAATAGATAACAACATCTTGGTAATTTTCTATTAGCTTTAAGATTGTGCCTCCACAACCAATCTCGATATCATCGCAATGAGAACCTAGACAAAGAATTTTGTACTCAGATTCTTCTGTCTTGTTCAAGGTAAGTTGGATCATAGATGGCTAACTTCTAGTTGTTCATCTCCCCATACTTCCCAAGGTCTTTCGCCTTGAGCATACATATCATCTAACTGTTGCTTCTCTTTAAACGTATCCATTACCCCGAAAAAGCCAGTGTATCGATACGCAAAAAGTTCTTTTTTGGCAATCAGTCTTTGAAAAGGTTCAAGAACAAGTTCTTCGCCACGATTAATATAGTTAAAAATCTCTTTTTTAAAGATAAAATATCCTCCATTAATCCAAATATCACGTTGCTTGACCTCATTGATATCCTTTACCAAACCATCCTCATCCATATCAACTAGGTGAAAACTTTGGCTAGGTCTAACACACAAAAAACTACCAATTTTATCACGCTCATAAAAATGATTAATATACGTTGGCAGATGCAAGTCTGTCAAACCGTCACTATAGTTAGCTAAAAATACTTCTTCTCCTTCTAGATACTTTTCTACTGCCTTGAATCTTTGTCCAATATTGGCAGTTAACCCTGTATCTACAAATGTGATATTCCAGTCTTGAATATCCCGATTAAACAACTGAATGTTGCTGCCATTGGAAAGGCTAAAGTTATTAGAAAGCCATTCATTGTAATTCAAAAAATAGCTTTTAATTAAGTCAGCTTTGTAACCAAGACATAAGATAAAATCTTTGTGCCCATAGTGAGCATAGTATTTCATTACGTGCCATAATATTGGTCTATAACCAATATTCACCATTGGCTTAGGAATACTTTCTGAATACTCTCTCATTCTAGTTCCTAAACCACCGCAAAATAAAACTACTTTCATGTTATTTACCTCTTTTTGATAAAAAATATCAAATACTCAAGAGTAGATATTCACTTCAGGAATTGGTACAACAAATTGACCTCCCCAATCCCGAATATAAGCCATTTGTGCCATAATTTCATTTTTCAGATTCCAGGGCAAAATTAGTAGATAGTCAGGCTTTGTTTCGGTAATTTTGTCTGGATGAAAAATCGGAATATGAGTTCCTGGTAAAAATTGACCCTGTTTGTAAGGGTTACGGTCTACTGTATAGTCAAGAAAATCTGTGCGGATACCACAATAGTTTAAAAGAGTATTTCCCTTACCTGGAGCACCGTAACCAACAATCGATTTTCCCTCCCGCTTAACTTCGATCAAAAAATCTAATAACTTGCGTTTAGTTTCTTTAACCTGTTCTCCAAAGGAAAAATAGTATTCTAATTGCGTAAAACCAGCCGCTTCTTCTCTAGATTTCAGTTCTGATACTTGATGACTAACGGGTTTAGAAGAGTCTTCATTGTGGCGGGCATAAATTCTCAAAGAACCACCATGAGTAGTTAATTCTTCTACATCAAAAATTGTCAAACCGTGAGCTGCAAAAATCTTTTCTACGGTAAGAAAGGAAAAATAAGAGAAATGCTCGTGGTAAATAGTATCAAACTGATTTTCCTCGATTAACCGCATCAAGTGGGGAAATTCCATAGTAATTACACCATACGGTTTGAGGATAATTTTCATCCCTTTGACAAAATCATTGAGATATGGTGTGTGAGCAAGGACATTATTTCCGAGTAATAAATCTGCCTGTTTGCCTTGAGCAACCTGTTCTTGGGCTGTCTTCTGTCCAAAAAACTTGACAACTGTAGGAATACCTTTTTTAATTGCTACTTCAGCAACATTTGCTGCTGGTTCTATTCCCAGCGCTGGGATATTTTTGGCAACAAAGTATTGCAGCAAGTAACCATCATTGCTAGCAATTTCTATTACTTGACTCTCCTGGTTTAATTGTAAACGTTCTACTACCAAATCAACGTATTTTTTAGCGTGTTGCAACCAGCTATCAGAGTAGGAAGAGAAATAAGCGTAGTCACTAAAAATATTTTCCGGGCTAATGTATTCTTGGAGTTGAACTAAAAAACATTCCTCACAAACATAGACATGCAGAGGATAAAATGGCTCCACTTCATTGAGTTGTTTGAGACTGCGATAGCTTTCGCAGGGAGGAGACATCCCTAAATCTACGAAGGTATGGCGCAACCCTGTTCCACAGAACAGACAGTTACCAGTTATTAGTTGATTATTTGTTGATTTTGATAAATTCATAATTTATATTTTAAACAGTCTGCCAGAAGAAATCTCGATCGATTTGCTGGGTGCGAATGAGGTATTCCAGTTGTTTCAGGCGAGTAAAACCTCTAGACTCAAATGTTTCTTTATCCATATCAATTTGCTGGAAGACATTATATAGTTGTTGGGCACCGCGTTGGGCATCCCATTCACATTTGAATCCTGGTAAATTTTGGTTAATCTTATTAAATAAAACCCGATAGCTGCGATTGTCAGGATCGTGTTTACCAAAGCTCAATTGACAATCTGTAAAAACATCTGCAACTATTTGAGCAATTTGTTTGACTTGATAGTTGCTATTTGTATCGCCGACATTGAAAATTTGGTTGTGAATTAGATCGCGCGGAGCTTCTAAGGTACAGATAATTGCTTTGCAGATATCCAATAAATGCACTAAGGGACGCCAAGGTGTACCGTCGCTATTCATCTTGATTTCTTTTATTGTCCATGCCCAACCGGCTAGATTGTTTAAGACAATATCAAAGCGCATTCTGGGAGAAGCGCCATAGGCTGTGGCATTTCGGAGAAAGGTGGGAGAAAAGCTATCATCAGCAAGGAGTTTCACATCCTGTTCGACAAGTGCTTTGCATTTGGCATAAGCTGTTTGGGGATTGATGGTAGACTCTTCGCTAACGTAGTCTTCAGTGGCAAAACCATAGACACTGCATGATGAAGTATAGACAAAGCGTTGAATTCCTGCTGCTTTTGCTAGTTTCGCTATATGTACTGAGCCTTTGTGGTTGATATCGTAGGTGATATCAGGAGCTAACTGACCTAAAGGATCGTTAGAGAGTTCTGCCATGTGAACTATTGCTTCTACGCCTTGTAGGTCTTCTATTGTAATGTGGCGGATGTCTTTGTTGAGGGTTTTGGCAGTTAGCTTAGTGCCGTTATATAGCCAACCTACTTTATAAAAGCCAGTATCTAAACCAATAACTTCATGACCTTGTTGGATCAACAAAGGAGCTAATAATGAGCCGATATAACCTTCAGTTCCAGTTACAAGTATTTTCATATCCTATAGTGCGATCGCAGTTTGTGGGGGTTTTAATTCAGTAGGAATATTGTCTATAGGTGCTAATAGCAACTTAGCAATGATTTCTTCGCGTAGGGGAGCGGCTTCATCTTGAGTCAACAAAGCGAATAACTTTGCTACTGCTTGTGGAGAGCGATCTATTTTGAGGGACTCTTGCAGTATAGACAAAGCTCCGGCGATATTGCCCACCTGGAGAGGAATTGATGCTCGTGTCAGACAATAGTTGAAATTTTGGCTGCGAGCTTCTCTGGTAATCTTGGCGCGCTGCTCAATAGGAAAATAGGTATCAGAAATTTCAATCGCATGGCGGATAGCTTTTGGCATCTTTCCAGAAAGCCAATTTGCAGATGTCAATTTTTGGGTATGTTCGCGATAACGTGCCAAAATGCCTGGTTCGTACCACCAATCGTAATTAGCAGCATAGCGTTTAAATATTTCCCAGTCAGAAATTTCAGTTAAGTGCGGGTAATGCCCTCCTAACTGTTCGTAAGCGGTTCGACGAATGACTATTGCAGGTATGGTTACTAGACCACAGACACCAATGTTGGACAGCCAATTTGTCATGATGCCCCTGTGTTCTCCATACACCGAAACTACTTCTCCAGTGTTGATCGTTTCTCCTTTTTCGTTAATATATTCAAAACCGGTACAACCAACTCCAACTGTATCTGGACAAGTTGCCAGATACAGTTGGAGGCGTTCATAAAAACCTGGAAGTACACAGTCATCATCATGGAGAACATGCACCCACTGACCGCGACTCAGGGCAATCCCGGCGTTATAATTTCTCGCTCCACCGATATTTTCTTGATTGCGGTAGTAGCGGATTATTCCTCCCCCAATACTGTTTACTAGATCGAACAACGGTGTTGTACTGGCATTATCCATTACCAGAATTTCCATCTGCTCTGCCCCAGGCCATTGCACTAAGACACTAGCCAGACATTCCAGGAGATAATCGGTGCGGTTATATACCGGGATCACTACAGTCCAAAATGGTCGAGGTTTCTCTGGGCCTGTTACAGGTGGAATCGCTGGAAACTGATAGTCGCCAACAGTAACCTCAGCTTGAGGAATGGGGGGAGTAACGAGCATTTCTGGAGTGATGGCAGCATCAAAGTAAGCAGATACGGCTTTGGCATAGTGAGGATTGAGTAAAGTTAATGCCTGACGATACACAGAAATCGCCTCTGCTATATTGTTTTGAGCTTGGTAAACTTGACTCAAACGAATGTATATTTTCCAGTTTAAGGGATTGAGTTTTAGGGCTTGGCGATATGAGGCGATCGCTTCTTCCGATAAACCTTCTTCTTGCAGGATGTTGCCTAAGCTATAATATGTCTCTGGCGAATTTGGGTCAAGAGCGATCGCTTGACGATAATAATTAATTGCTTTCTTAAAATCCCCTGCGATCGTGCAAGAATGTGCAAATTTCTGATTCAAATCCGCGTAGTCTGCTTGTTGAGCTTTTGATAGTTTACCTTGCGCGTTCAGGGCGTTGCCTAAGTTAACTTTTGCTTCGGCAAAGTTGGGCTGGAGTTCTAAGGCTTTTTGATAATAAGTAACTGCTTCATCAAACTTACCTTGTTGTTCCAAAGTATAACCCAAGTTATTATGTCTTGCTACTAGCTTTGACTCTAGGGCTATTACATCAGGCAAAGAAGCAAAATCGAAATACAATAAAAACCTTTGGTAAGGGATATTTTGAAAGTTTTTATTTTCTTGCTTAAATTTTGGAGATAGTAAAACTAATTCTTTCTCTCTATTTCT
This sequence comes from Nostoc sp. DedQUE08, assembly GCF_034530895.1. NCBI lineage: Bacteria > Bacillati > Cyanobacteriota > Cyanophyceae > Nostocales > Nostocaceae > Nostoc > Nostoc sp. DedQUE08. The sequence goes on along the minus strand of NZ_JAVRCD010000001.1, from coordinate 278,703 downwards.
TTTCTCCATATCGTTCAGTTTTTCTAAAAGCTCGCCATCTAATTCTCTGCCGCCATTTCTCGAAAATGCGTTCTTCTTTAACCAATGTGTATGCCAAAAAATAAAACCTAAATAATATGGTGTAATTCCTTCAAATTGAATTGCTTCACAAAATGGAATTTTGGCATTTTTATCGAAAATATTTTGCGGTGAAACTGTCCAATATGCCACATCTCCATCACCAGAAGCAACACATTTTAAATTTGTGTAGTACTTGGGATCGTTTGGACGTTGATATAAATTTACTCCTGAAAAAAATAAGGCTGTATTTTGCAGAGGATTTTGCTTCAAATAATTATAAATAATTTTTAATTTATCGGGAATACCTATGCAATCGCCGTCGATATAAACGCAAATTTTATACTGCGTCTGACTAAGACCAAAATTAGAATAAAAAACGAAAGAATGAATGTTGTTTACATCCAATTCAACTTGTTCTTTTGTACTAAACGAATAGACGTGAGGTAAGTAATGAAAAGCCCGTATTTTCTGAGGATATTTTTGTGCAAATGCCTCTATTATTTGAGGAGTTTTGTCTGTACACTGATGAAACACTATTACCAATTCATCAACATAATCAATCCAAGATTCGATTGTTGGTGCCAAAAACTCTTCTTCATTACGAACTCGCATCAGACCGCTGATCCCATCTTGTCGATTTTGTGGCTCAAAAGATGAAGCATTTATAGTAGGATGCTCTACTTGACTAATTGACATAGTTTTTTAGTCCAAAACTAGAAAATTTTTGCTTTTTCCTAAACAAGTCTTTATAAAGGAAGTGAGATAAATCTTGAGGCAATTTCTTCACGCAGAGGAGCTGCTTTTTCTTGTGTTAACCATCGGAATAACTTTGCCACTGCTTCCGGGCTACGATCTATTTTTAAAGCTTCTTCTAACCCTTGCCAAACTCCAGCCATATTCCCAGTCTGTAGGGGAATTATCAGCGATTCTAGACAATAAAGAAAATAATGACTCTGGGATTGGACGGTAATTTGTGCCGAGTATTCAATAGGAAAATAACTCTTTGAAATTTCAATTGCACGGCGGATGGATATCATCTGTTTCCCAGAGAGTAACAGTTGGCTGGTGACATTGTTAGCATGTTCGCGGTAACGAGCTAAAATTTCTGGTTCATACCACCAATCATAAACAGAGGCAATGCGTTTATAAACTTCCCAATCGCTTGTATAGGTCAGTTCAGGATGATATACGCCCAATTGTTCGTGTGCTTCTCGACGAATCACTACCGCAGGCATATTCAATGAGTTACTAACTCCAATAATTTGCAACCAATTTTGGGCAATTCCTCGCTGCTCTCCATAAACTTGTTGGCTGAAAATTACTTCCCCTTTCTCGTTAATATTTTCATAACCTGTAAAAGCGGCTCCTACAGAATCCGAACACCCTTCTAGACTTTCTTGTAGCCGAGAATAAAAACCTGGGAGAATATAATCATCGTCGTGCAGTAAATGAATCCAATGACCGCGAGTTAGAGCAACTCCGGCATTCCAATTTCCTGGCAAACCGAGATTTTGCGGATTGCGATAGTAGTTGATTATTCCTTGTCCGATACTATTCACCAGTTCAAATACTGGCGTTGTACTAGCATCGTCCATGACGATGATTTCCATCTGCTCTTCTCCTTGCCATTGGGTCAATACACTAACAAGGCATTCGAGTAGATAATCTATGCGGTTGTATACAGTTACCACCACACTCCAGAAAGGACGCTTACCTGTATTTGCTACGGTTGGAATAGTCGGAAAGCTGTATTCCCCTACAATTACCTCTCTTTGGGGAATTGAGGGCGTGACTGGTACTTGTTGAGGAATTTCAGCATCCTCACTAGATACTAATGCTTTGGCATAGTGAGGATTAATTAGCTTTAATCCTTGTCGATAGGCAGAAACAGCTTTTTGATATTGGTTGAGTTGTTGGTAAATTTTGCCTAAATTGAGGTATATTTCTTCATCGTTGGGATTAAGTTCTAATAGTTTTTGGTAGGATGCGATCGCCTCTTCTAATTCTCCTTGTTCTTGCAGCGCCAAAGCCAAGTTATAATGGGCTTCTAACAAATTTGGTTGTAGTGCGATCGCTTGCTTGTAACAAGTAACAGCATTTTTCAGATCGAGAGCTTTTTTCCGAGCAACACCCAATTGATTATTTAATTGTGCATAGTATATTTTTTGATTGATCGAGAGCTTACCTTGAGCGTGTAACGCATTACCCAAATTAGTCTCTGCTTCGATAAAGTCTGGCTTTAGCTCTAGAGCTTTTTGATAATAGTTAATTGCTTCTTCAAATAATCCTTGTTGTTGCAGAGTATAGCCCAAGTTGTTGTAAATTGGTAATGAATTAGGTAATAAAACTAAAGCTTGCCGATAAGCTTTCTCTGCTTCGGAAAACTGTTCTTGAACTAAATGCAAATTACCTAAACTGAACCAAGTTTTTACAGAATTTTGTTGAACTTGTGAAGCCGCACTTAGCCACTGTTCAGCAGTTTGGAGTTGCCCCATCTGTTGCGCTAACATCCCTAAACCATATAAAGCTTCATGGTTATCGGGTTGTTTTTCCAGAACTTGACTATACAGCAGTTCTGCCTCCAATAAACTATTGTCTTGTTGCTGTTGAACTGCTAGTTCAAGGATTTCAGCTACTTCTGTTTGATTTAGCGATTCAGCTTCATCCTTGTCACCTGACTGATGCTTTTGTATCGCAATTTGAATAAAAGATTTAACTCTAGATGCTGAAATATTTGTAGCATTCATAACTCTGTAGTATCTATAACTATATTTGAATTTGATATTATATTGTTATAGATTACTATAATTTCAGAACATAAGTGATAACTATTAATAAAATATTTTCCCTATTTTTGCCTGTTAATCAAGCAAGGCTATTTAATTAAAATAAGGGAGAGATTTTGTCAACAGTATGGACGAGAAATAAGCCTGAAGCTAGCGATCGAACATTACCAAGTCAAGTAATTTCAGTGGGTACACCATAGTGTTTGCTGTTGGCAAAACCTCTCCCAGAAAAGGTATCGAAATTTTATTGTACAATCAGATTTTTTTACTTACCTGATTGTTTTGACTGAGATGCTTGTAAATCAGAGTCTGTTAGGAAATGAAACGAGCAATTAGCCTTAAGCAAATTATATTACCGAGCTGATATCACTTGCACTCACGTTTGAAAATAGTATGCTTTGTTGAGGATTATTACCGAGAGACAAAGTATTACCTAGAGACAAAGTATTACCCAGAGACAAAGTATTTAAGGTGAGAAGAGCGCCATCGCTGGTATCTGTGATGTTACCTCGACTTCCCCAGCCATCTAATACCAGCTTGTCAACACCAATCTGAAAATCTTGAATGACATCAAAATCTTTTTTCAACAAGGAATCGCTACGTTTGAAAGTAAATGTGTCATTACCTTCGCCACCAATTAAGACATCATTACCACTACCACCATACAGTGTATCATTGCCTTTACCGCCATAGAGTGTATCATCGCCTTCGGCACCATCTAGGGAATCATTACCTTGGCCGGCGTCGAGGTTATCATTACCTCTTTTTCCAGATAGCTTATCATCCCCTAAGCTAGCATAAAGTTTGTCTGCCCCGTTGGTTCCCGTCAGATTATCCTTCCGAATCGTGCCGTAGATAACATCTCTACCCAGGTTGCCGATTAAAGTGTCTCCTGCCAATTCAACAGAAGTAGTATTAATTTTAACTATAGTTAAGTTGGTATTACGATTAAAATTCCGTTCATAAGTCCCAACAGCACTACCATTGAGGAAATCAGTACCATTGTCGCCATCAATATCATCATCTTTGTCACGACTCTCGATTGTGACATTGCGACTACGACCAAATGTTAGATCCCCGATTTGGTCGGAGGAGACTAATTTACCTTGGATGCCAAAATAATCTAAAACTTTGGCCCGATTAGGATTTGTGGTATCTAATACCAAAAAAGTTGTTGTCGACTGGCCCTTGTTATATTCAACGTCAGGATTTTCAATTTCTTTAGCTGCCAATTTTAAATTTGCTGAAAAATCAAAAGAGAAGCTTTCATTACGACCAACCGCAAAACTAGCAAGTACCTTTGCTTCGCTGTTGGAAGTACCTTCAAATTGACCACTTAATCCCACTACAGCAGCCTTAGTGAAAAGTGATGAAAAAGTTGGATCAAAACTTGCTTGAGCCTCAGCAATTGCAGCAGTTATACCACCTTTAACTAAGGTATCTGCCTGAGTAGTAGTTAAAATGCTTGCAGCACTTTCACTATAGTTAGAAAAAGTAGCATCCCCTTCAGCGGTAACAAAATTAGGACTAGGATCGGGCTTGGGATCGGGTCTATTGTTGAGATTAGTTCTACCATTAAAAGAAAGTAACTTTGGAACTGTCAGTGTTAGACTTACTCTTGATGCCATAAAAAAACTGTGTTGATTTTGTGAGTTAACAAATTTGCGCGTAAATATTTGGGGAGTAATTCTCTCCTAATTTACGAGCTAAATCTCTTGATATCCCTAATGAAGCTGTTAGCTTTTATCCAGGATTTGCTTCGCTTTTAACAGCACTTTGAAATAGGTTAATTGACTATTCCAAGCGGAACGTGGAAGTAGTGGGATCTTCTCTAATTCTTGAGATGGTGATGACTCAAGGTCAGTTTTTTCCGCTGAAATTGTGTTAATTTCGGAATTTTCTGCCATAATTTATTATCTCACGAGAGAGTAATAACGATCGGGTTCTTTTTGCCAACTTTCCGACCACTGAATGCTGTCAGCAGTAAAGTGTAAGCGGTCGTTTGCTGGCAATAAAGTATCTCTAGACTCGACAATTAGCTCAAATTCGCCATTATCAAATGGCAATCCTTGTGCCTTTACTTTGGGAACTACACGCTCTCTCATACCTTGTTTGGCATGAACAAGAGCGCGATGATGACAGTAAGGATTATTACCTCTCTTATTAAAGAAAACATGGGCTGTCCAACTGCAACCCCCACGACAAAGTTCAGCATATTCGCAGGTTTTACAGAAACCCCACAGGTGTTTTGTACCTTCAGGTGTTCCTGCTCCTAAATTGAAGCGTAGTTCTTCTGCACCCTCGATAATATCATGCAAGGTATGTTCTCGAATGTTACCACCTGTATAGGCAGTAGTCGGCAGTGAGGGACAACCTTTAATCGCTCCGTCAGCTTCAATTCCCAAAGTGGAAAGTCCTGCACCGCAACCTTGCCAAAATGAGAAGTCATCCTCCTTTCCCCGTCCCCGCAACAGTCGTTCATAAGGGCCGTAGTAACCAATGTTATTTCCCGCCTGAAGTTGCACGCCTTCTTGGTAAGCACGACGCGCCACACGGGCAAGCATGGGGTATATATCTAGCAGTTCATGGGGTTGGAGGAGGATATCTGCGTTATCGGCTGCATTTCCCATTGGTACAGTTAGCTGAACTTGCCAAGCACGCGCACCTGCATCACGAATGCACTCATAGATGCAGGGAAACTCTGGCGCTGACAGGCGATTAATTTGGGTGTTACAACCAAAAGAAATACCTACTTCTCGCAGATGACTCATGGTCTTAAATGCATATTTCCAAGAGCCTTTCTTTCCCCGCAGACGGTCATGAGTTGCTTCCAAGCCATCAATAGAAACAGAGACGGTACGAATTCCCGCTTCCTTCATTTTTTGGGCGGTTTCTAAGGAAATGCCATAACCGCCTGTAGTCATACCACATAACATTCCCGCCTCGTTGATAGCTTTGGCAATTTCCAGCCAGTCTGGACGCAGAAATGCTTCACCACCAATGAGAGTAACTTCTTTAATTCCAACTTCTGCCATCTGCTTGACGAGATCCAAAGCTTCTTTTGGAGAAAGTTCTTTGGCGCGCTCATGTCCTGCACGGGAACCACAGTGACTACAAGCTAGATTGCACTTCAAGGTAATTTCCCAAACTGCGTAGCTTTTGCGGTGATGTGTCATAGGTTAACTCTCAATCTCAACCCTCGAAATAAACGAACGAATTCTATTTCTTCATCGTTTTATCGGGTTATTGTACTTCTGTTGAACTAAGAACTGCTCCATATAACGGTTGTACAGATGGAATTTTTCCTTTGGGAAGTGGCCATGGCTTTGGATTTGGTTTAGGAATCCATTTACATTTAATTGGTGGTTTTCCACATTCTTCGTCGACAGGTGGAGGTGAGACTACAGCTCCATACAATGGTTGAGCGACTGTGTTTGTAAGCCCGCCAAAGGCTCCTACTAATTCCTCTTCACTGAGGTCGTCAAACTGGCCTAGTTCTTTTAACTCCAAGATTTTAATTGAGGCTGTTTCAAATTCTTCTTGAGAAAAATTATAGCCACCTTCTTCCATGACTTTTATCACTTCCTCAATCTTATCACTCATCAATTGAGTGTAAAAAGCCTCGTCTTTGACTAGTCTTACCAGGAAGTCTTTAACTTTCTCGAAAATTGTTAATGACATAAATTTTACCCCCTTAATTTGAAAGTTGAAGTTTAGATTGATGAAAATTGACGATCGCGTGAACTAACCCGTTTAGCGAGAAACTTTTAGTGAGTCCACTTGTGTAACTTTTTGTTGCTGGTTTTGGTAAATCTCTCCTAATTTCATGTTGGCTTCCTGGTGTTGGGGATTGAACTCCAAAGCTTTTTGATAGCAAGCGATCGCTTCTTCTAGCTCCCCTTGTTCTTGCAGTGCCACCCCCAAGTTATAATGGGCTTCTACCAAATCAGGCTGTATTGCGATCGCAGTTCGATAGTAAACAACAGCAGTTTGCCAATCAGCTCCTTCTTGGTGGGCAAAGCCCATCTGATAATTCAATTCTGCATAATAGGCTTGTTTCTCTGGTGAAAGCTTCCCTTGAGCAAACAGCGCATTCGCTAAATTGATTTCTGCTTCTATGCAGTTGGGCTGAAATTCCAGAGCTTTTTCATAAGATGCGATCGCATCCTCCCACTTCTCTTGTTGTTGCAAGGTGTAGCCCAAATTGTTGTATATTGTCCCTGCATCTGGTCGCAAAGCAATAGCTTTTCGGTAAGCTGCTTCAGCTTCTGGTAACTGTCCTTGGCCTTGCAGCAAATTGCCTAAACTAAACCAAATTTTCACGGAGTTAGGCTGAACTTGCGAAGCTGCACTCAAATGCTTCTGAGCTTCCTGCAACTCACCTTTCTGCTGTAGCAGCATCCCTAAATTGTATAATGCTTCTGAATAGTCTGGTTGTTTTTCGATCGCTTGACGATATAGCTGTTCGGCTGTATCTAGGCGATTAGCTCGATGCTCCTGAAGTGCAAGTTGAAACAGTTCAGCAACTTCTTTAGCATTAAATTGTCTTGGTTTATTAACCAGCTGCAAAATAAAATCTTCCAGCGCTCTGACTGGCTTTAAATCGCCATATAATTTATGTTTATTTTCTGCAACTTGCTGAGAAATATATTGCCGATATTTAGCATCTTTCCCCAGACGGATGGCGATTTGGACATATTCTGATTTATTTGAAGCGATCGTCTCTTCGATACCCATCATCTGTAAAATTGCTAGAGAATGGCGCGATCGCATCAGTTCTCCAGGTAAAGTTACAACCGGAATATTATGAGCAATAGATTCGAGTGTGGAGTTACATCCAGACCAACCAATACTATCTAAGAAGACATCTGCTATAGCTGTAGTTCCAGCAAACTTCCTGTCATTGAGGAAAGACAAAAACAAACAGTGATTTTGATAATCTAATCCTAATTCTGCAAAAGCATGATTTAAGCGCTGGCGAAATTTTTCTGTTATTTCTTCACTTTTGCTTTTAATAAATACAAACTTAGAATTTACTAGCTCTTTAGCAATAGAAGGAAAAACATCATCATGATTAGGCAAATATTTATATAATGACTGACAACACCAGAAGAAAATATCATCCTCTTTTAAACCTATATCTCGTTTCTTAATTTCTTCGGGTGGAATTGCTAAAGGCATATAATGAATAGATAGATTGGGTAATCTAACTAATTTTTCTGTGTAATGTTCTTGAGCATTTTCGGGTTCCATTAAGTCACTGCTCAAGTAATAGTCAATTGTCGGCAGTCCACTAGTCTCAGGGTGTCCCCAAGATGTCATTTGAATTGGCGCTAATCTCAGACAACCCAGTTTGAGAGCCATTGGGTCCATCCCAAATTCTGGGAAAATCAGGATATGTAATCGATCTTTTGTAATTACCTCACACCATTGTTCAGTTGAGCGAACACCTTGAACAAATTTATCAAAAGTTTTGGTGGCACTCATTGTTGAGTAATCTTTTTTGTCTCCAGTATAATAACCAAATAATTCAAACTCACTTCGATCTATATTTTCTACCCAACCTTTAATCGGGATTTTCCAATTAGAATGACTAGATAAAAACCCAGAAACGATCCCAATACGAACCTTTTGATTTTTATCTAAATTTGGCAGAGCAAGCGGCTGGCAATCTTGGGGATAGCGACTCGACATAATTTGGAAAATCATTTCTCCATAAGTTCGCTGTAAATCTCGGTCATTTAAACCTTGATATGTCAAATAAAAAGGTTGAAATGCTCCCACAGCTTCCGATGCTTTTGCCCGTCCTTCCCGATTAGTTAATTCATAATATTTAGCTAAATCTTGCAAATACTGTTGATACTGATTTCGTCTGAATGCAATTTCATCAACATTAGAATAGATAACTGGTAGTTGGCTCATACAAGCACCAAATTTAGCCATATTATAGTTTGGGTTCACTTTTACGGCTTGCTCAAATGCCTGAACTGCTGCTTCTATTTGGTTATCATCTCTCAATGCTGTTCCCAAGTTGGAATATATATAATCAACATCAGGTCGAATTTTAATCGCTTTTTGATAGGATTCTATGGCAGCATCAAATTTATTTTGCGCCCTGAGAATATTTCCTAAGTTGTTATAGGTGATTGCAAAATCAGGTTGAATACTTAAAGTTTTTTCATAAGCTTCTATTGCTTCTGTAAATTTTCCTTTTTCCTGGAAAAGATACCCTAAGTTGTGATATGCGTAATGATAGTCTGGTTTAATTTTTAGTGCTTGCTGGTAAGAATCGATGGCATCATTGAATCGCCCTTGTTTTTGGAGTACTTCTCCTAAATTAGTATGAGATGATACCAAATCTGGCTGCAATGCAATAGCTTGGCGATAATATAATTCTGCTATCTTGAAATCGCCTACCTTTTGCTTACCTAAAGCAAACTGCTCATTCAACTCTGCATAGTGGGCTTGTTCTTCTGGTGACAGCTTACCTTGAATGTGAAGAATATTTTTGATATTAATTTGTACTTCTATGCTGTCTGGGAGAATTAAGAGTGCTTTTTCATAACAGGCGATCGCTTCTTCTAGCTTACCCTGTTGTTGCAGACTAAACCCCAAACTGTTATGTATTGACCCTGCTTCAGGTTGTAATTGTAGGGCTGCTTGAAAAAATTGTTCTGCATTTTGATATTGTTCCCGTTGCTGCGCCAGCAGACCTAATCCATAGAATGCTTCTGACTGCTGGGGATCTAAGTCTATAATTTGACGATAAATCTCTTCGGCTTGGGTGAAGCGCTTACTTTGATAATATTGACTTGCGAGTTGGAGAGCATCAGGAATTGTGGTCACGTCGCTTTGCTCCAAATTTAAAATTAACAATCCCCATAAATAAATTTAGGAGCTTATATCCTTTCATTTATGGGCTTTTATGGGCTATAAATACAATCTTTTTTATTTAAAATGTCTTTTTTTCCTATATCTGCAAGGAACTCAAGCTTTTGAAACTTATAACTGATATCGATTGATATCATGTCTGCTTGGTTACTTCTTAAACTTAATTAACAGGAATTTTACTTTTTTCTACCTTTCGGGGGTCTACGAGAAGCTTAAGGCTACAGTAAAATCTTTGCTCTTATGACTATTAGCCCAGAGTTTTAATTCAGGGCGGGTAAATAACACAGGCTGCAACTGGGTTGAGGATTAAATGTTCTAAGCTGTAAAATTTTATTGCAGAAACATTTTTTTAAGACCAAAGGGTGTATTTTTGGTAAAAGCCGAAGGCTCAAATGAGCAAAGAGCCTTCGGCATTTATCAATATACTAAGCTTTCGAGCCTAACTCTACTTGCAGAAGTTAATACTTTTTGTAAGTAGAGTTTAATTATTACTACTTGTTAGTTAGAAGTAGAAGCATAGCTTGATGACGAAGCAGTAGCGCTATTAGGAGTAACGGTGGCGTTAGTAAAGGTTACAGCTACGTTGTTGAGACCGCCAGTTGCTTTAGCATCTGCGTCAGCTTGTGCAACACTGTTGAATTTTGCAGGAGGCTTAGGCGCTGGCTTCTTGATTATGATGGTGATTGTCTTAGTACCACCAATAATTTCTTCAGTGGTATTTTCCAAATAGTTCAGATCAGAAATAATCATTTGAGTTCTCCTAAAATTTGTAACTGTTGTTGGGAATATTTGGTCTAACCAACTTGTTTTGTTTGGCTATACATCTAATATACTTTATTCCTCAAAAAAGTCAATGCTTTTTTGAGGAATTTTTGATTAAAAAAACTAATATATTTGTGTTGAAAAATCATTATATATAGTCCTATTTGAAGTTAGAAAACACTGCATGACAAATTTGAGCAGAAATAAAATAATTACTGCCTAGCAAGAGTTATAGCGATTGAATTTAACTTTGAAATAACGCAAATACAGCACTTTGTAGATATATTCACAAAACACTAAAAAGGAAAAAATATTAAGTTTTAAGTATATAAATCTGTATCTGCAACATTTTTGAAGCTTCAAGGAATCTCCCATAACTTAGGTAGATACTTAGCGACAAAAACATTTGATAATTATTAAATTATTTAGTCTTGGTGTATAACATATCTATTAATTCCTCTTGTGAACCGTCTGAGTCTATTTGAGTAACTATTTTCATCATGGTGATTTGTTGCTTTAACCAATCAGAAAAGGATTCTGTAATGATTTTTTGGCGCAACTGTTCATCTAATTGGGGTTGAATGACTTCTTCCACCCAAATTAAATACACTCCCTTGGGAGTCGTTATCGGTTTAAGAGCTTCTGGTGGTGCAGCAGCAAATACAGCAGCTGCAATCTCTGGACGAAAATCTTTGCGGTATCGGAGTCCTTTGTATCCATAAGCACGACGAGCTTCTGGTTCTGAGATATATAGACGAGCAATATCTGGAAAACTGATTTCGCCTTCTTCTAGGGCATAAAAAAGCTCTAAAGCCAAGTCTCGATCCTCGAAGACAACTTCGTAGGTAACGGCGGCGATATAATCTAGCTGATGTTCGTAAAAGTGCTTTTCCAGTTGATCGGAAAATAGATGATTCGCTAACTTCCGCGAAAGGATATTGTTGTAGGCTAATTCTTCAAACTGATCCACAGAGAGGTGATGTTTTTCTAGCCATGACCAGGTGTCTTTAGCTTTGACAAGCTTCTTGGCGAACCTTAAGTTATCTCCTTCTTGCTGTAGTTCTTCTGGCGTGACTGTAATTCCTGCCGCTTGAGCTGCTTCGGTAATAATACTTTGCGACGCGATCGCCTCCACAACAGCAGGTATCTGACAGGAGAGTTTAAGACTGTGAATGATATCTGAGGTAGAAATGGTCAGATTGTGGGGCATAACACTATATCTCCAATAATTAAGCGGATTGGGTATCCCTTCTCTGCGAGACGCTAGGCGAACGGCTTACCTCGCAACGCTTGGCACAAGTCGCTCAGGGCAAGTGAGCACGCGGCATTAATTATTCCTCCAATCTCCCTTGTCCTATTTCCTGATTTGGATGCGATATCTTTAACTACATCTCCAAACCGCCCTTTTTCAGTTTTTTGAACGGATCTAGAACAAAGTCAATTACTCGGCGTTGACGAATGATCACTTCAGCATTTGCTGTCTGACCGGCACCTAATGGAATACGTTTGTTGCCATTTTGGACATACTGCTGGTCTAAGGTGATTTCTAATTCATAGGTTTCGATGTTGCCTTGGGGTGTTTGGCTAACTTTTGAGTCAGGCGAGATCCAAGTAACTTTTCCTGGCACGATGCCATACTCTTGGAAGGGATAGGCATCAAACTTGACTTTTACTGGCATTCCTACCTTCAAGAAACCGCTATCCTGATTAGGCATATTGGCTCTGAGTACGAAGTCTGTTGTTGCGGGTGCAATTTGGGCAATCCTTTGACCGACTTGTACCACTGCTCCTGGTTTAGTTGTGGGTAATTCAAAAATCACCCCATTAAGCGGCGATCGCACTACGCGCTGCTGAATTTGCAATCTTGTAGATAGAAGCTGGCTTTTTGTCTGAGCGATTTCTGATTGCGTTGCTGTTATTTGTGCTTGTAAATCTTTTAGCTGCTCCTGATTTTTCATTACAGCTAGTTGTCCGGCTTGCGTGGCACTTTTATAACTACTTTGTTCTTCTTGCAGTCGGAGTTTTGCTTGTTTGATATCAGATTCTAAGGTTTTGATAGTTACCTGATAATTATTTAGCTCTTGGGCTAAACGCAATTCGGCTTGTTTAATATCTGATAGAGACTTTTTATAAAGTCGTTTGCTTTCTTCCTCTTGTTTTTTGAGTTGATCGACTTGGGCTGTAGACACTGCACCATCGTGAACGAGTTGGCTATAAGTTTCAACTTGCTTAGAATCTATACCCAAAAGTTTTTTAGTCGATTCTTGATCGTCGCGACTGGTGGAAATTTGCTGCTGTGCTTGTTTAACTGATGATTCTTTTTCTAACTTTTGGAGGTTATAGCTACTCAGTTTGGCATCCAAGTTTTGCTGCACCTGGTTGAGTTGAGCCAATTTTTCTAATTCTTGGGATTTATTTTGTTGTTCTAAAAGACTCGTTGACATTAAGAGTTGATTTTTCAGCATTTCCAGTTGGGATTGCCGATTTTGTAGCCCTTGCAATTTGCTCTGGACTTGTTGCAGTTCCGTTTGCAGCAACTCAGAATCCAGTTCTAGTAAAACCTGGCCGGCTTTAACTGTATCTCCTTCTTTAACCGTAACTGCTTTGACACTTCCACCAGCTTGAGCGTCTAGTTTTTGAGTTGCGCCTTTAGGTTCTATACGCCCTCTGGCGCTACCAGTTTCATCGACTTTTGAAAGAGTTGCCCAAGGCAAAAATAGACCAGCAAAGCCGATGAGCGTATATAACAAACCACGAGTCCAAATTCGAGGTAAGGCATCGAGTAGTTTTTCTGTACCGTAGTACAAATCTTGACTTTCATTTTCTGCCTCTATTTGCTCGTCAAATACCGATTCCTCTTGCTGTTTGTAACTTTGATATTCATCTTGCTCATCTGGGGGAAGTGGGGACGATCTGTTGGGATGTGGCATGGTTTTATTTCCGATAACAGTAGATGGGGAGTGAGGGAGAAATCAATTCAAAATTCAAAATTCAAAATTGTTCGTGTAGAGTCTCGTAAAGAAGAAAAAGACTGCCCAATGCCCCATCAACTAACTTGAGACATCTGTTGTTGATTCAGGTAGTAATAATGACCTTTTTTAGCGATTAATTCGTCGTGGGTACCGCTTTCTACCAAAATACCTTGATCTAAAACCAGGATTAAGTCCGCGTTGCGGACTGTAGAGAGGCGGTGGGCAATAATTACACTTGTGCGTCCTTTAAGAATTGTTTTGAGGTTGTTTTGAATAATTCGTTCTGATTCTGAATCTAGGTGACTAGTGGCTTCATCAAACAGTAATAACCGGGGATTTCCAAGCAAAGCACGAGCAATAGCTAGGCGTTGGCGCTGTCCACCAGAAAGCATACCACCGCTTTCACCAATTTCGGATTCGTAATCCAGGGGTAGTTTTTGAATAAATTCATCCGCTCCAGCATATTTTGCTGCTTGGCTAATTTCTTCTGAAGAAGCATTTGGATTAGCGATCGCAATGTTTTCACGAACAGTCCCACCAAACAGGAAAGTATCTTGGTCTACAACGCCGATTTGGGAACGGAGCGATCGCATAGATACACTGGTGATATCGTTACCATCAATGAGTATTTTGCCATCTGTCGGTGGGTATAAACCTAAAATTAATTTACTGAGAGTTGTTTTTCCAGAACCACTGCGCCCTACGACTGCAACCATCTGTTCTGGCTGAATTTCAAAGTTGAGATTTTCTAATACGTTAGTGTCGCTTTCTGAGTGATAACGAAAAGTAACATTTTGAAAACAAATGTTACCGCGAAGTTTACCCAACGATTTGCGGGGTTTAATTGCTAAGTCTTCTTCTGGTTCCGCCTCCAATACATCATTAATCCGTTCGGTAGAAATCACGATTTCCTGTAATTCATTCCACAGCAAAGCTAGCCGTTGGAAAGGACTCAAGACGTTACCCACCAACATATTGAAAGCAACTAATTGTCCAATAGTTAGTTCGTTATTAATTACCTGGGTTGCTCCATACCACAGCAATGAAGTATTTACAAAGGTGTGGATGACGCCACTGATAATCTGCAAGCGATTGTCAATTATTTGAGCATTAAAGTCTTTTTTGATTAAATCATTTAGCAGTTCCTCCCAACGCCAACGCACTGTCTGTTCAATTGCTAATGAGCGGACAGTACGAATTCCGCTTAGGGATTCTATGAGATAGCTTTGTTCTTTGGTAGCTGCATTAAAAATATCTCTGGAGATGCGGCGCAAAATACTTGTGCTGGCCAGCGCCAAGATAAAAAATGGCGGTACAGTACACAGCACGAATAATGCCATCCGCCAGCTATAGGAGAACATCAAAGCCAGATAAACCACTAATGTCAGCATATCCAACACAATCGAGAGTGTCTGACCAGTAAGGAAGTGCTGAATTTTCTGGTTTTCTTGGATGCGCGAGATTATATCCCCAACGAAACGCGACTCGAAATAAGCAAGGGGTAAACGGAAGGTATGTTTGATAAAGCCTACGAGTAAGGCGATACTAATGCGGTTAGCAGTGTGAAATAAGAGATATTGCCGTACACCGTTGACAGCAACACCAAACAACCCAAAAACAATCATTCCCAAACCAATGGCGTTTAAGGTTGGAACACTGCGTTGCACAAGTACTCTGTCGAGCAACAACTGGGTAAATACTGGCGTTACTAACCCAAATAATTGAATTACTATCGAAGCTATGAAAATTTCTACCAGTGTTCGATAGTGAGGTTTGACTAGCTCAAAAAATTTCCAGAAGCTTCTACTTTCGTCTTTAGCACTTTTTAGTAGAGCTGTCGGTTGTAGTAACAATGCATAACCAGTCCAACCTGCTTGAAATTCAGCTTTTGTCAAACTGCGTTGACCAAGAGCCGGGTCACATACAATCACCCGCTTAGGAGTGATTTCATAGACAACAATAAAGTGTTTACCTTCCCAGTGAGCAATTGCAGGTAAAGGCTGTTCTGCTAATTTATCAAGAGTAGCTTTTACTGGACGGGTGGCAAAACCCAGGTATTCTGCTGTTGCTGCCATCGCTTTTAGGGATGCACCGTTGCGAGTGACATTGGTCATATCCCGTAGGCGATTGATACTAAAATGTTTGCCCCAATAGTTACCAATCATCACCAAGCAAGCAGAACCACAATCAGCTGCACTTTGTTGGGCATAGAAGGGATAGCTTTTGGTAATCCGCTTCCACCAATGTCCCATTTGTACTTTCGGACTGGGAAAGTAAAAACGTGATTTTTTTGTTGGCTGTTGTTGTGACGGCTTCTCTCTTTGGGGAAAAGGAATAATTTTAGATTTTGGAGATTGGGAAGTTTTTTCTCTAGTACCTAATCCCCTGCGACGCACTGAGCCGATCGTTGCGTCCTCAGTCTCCAATTCCGTTTCGCTGACACTCATGCCAAAAGACCACTCCCCTAACTCCGGGAAGTATTCTAGTGCTGTTTGCATTTGGTCGTTTTTCAGAATGTAAGCAATCGTTGGTTGCGTTGTTTGCCAATCTCCTTGTTTTGGTTGAGCAAAGATTGTACCTGGTGTCAAAAAATCGCCTTCAGAATGCCGCAGTTGACCTTTGTACAATAGCCACAACTGTGAATCTTGGGATATTTGTGGACTGACAGAGCCAGTTTCTAACTGGTGTCGCTCAAACAAAGATAAGGCTTTGAGCATTCCTGAAACTTGTGATGTATGGCGGGGGAATTGTGATACTTGGCGACATAACAACAACAAATCCCAAAGTTCTGCACGGGCAAATAAGCGATCGCGAATGTTAGGATACTTGTCTATCAACCTTTGCAATGCTTCTTGACTGAAATAGCCAAGTTTCAAGCTTGTCGAAGCTCTAACTACATAAGGACTAAAGTTAGCTTCGGGAAACAAGGTCAATTCACCAAAAACAGACCATGCACCAAAGGTAGTAATTAAATTCTCAGAGCTATCTAATAGTCGGACTTTACCTGTAAGAATAATATATATACCAGGATTCGCCTGTGCAGATTCCCAGAATTGCTTTGCTGATGGTGGCTCCACAATCTCCATTTCTGCCAAGAAGTCCTCTAATTCTTTTTCTGAGAGTTTTGTATCTAAGGTGTACAAAATTCTTTCACCCAGATGTTGCTCAGAAAGCACTGATGGCATTTTTTCATCTCCACAAAAAAAATTTACTTATCAGTCGGAATCCAATTCAAAACTTCATTAAAAATATTATTTAATCCCGTATTTTCACCGAGGAAACTCTCAGCTTTATTAAAGTAGAGTTGAGAAAGAAACAGTATGCTAGCAAAGCATCTATCTTTTACATACAAGGTATTTTTATTGAGTGGGCAATCTACAAGAAGTTGTTGCAGCGAGTTATTGATGTGGCAATAACTAGTGTAAATGCTAGAATATCGAGCTAGAGCTTTGTTTAACGACATTTAGCTTCAAAAGCGACTAACTGCATTGACAGCCTCTGCACAAATATGGATTGCTCATTTTTGCAATCAGCAGTGGTTGTAAGCGATCGTTAAGAGGAATTATTTTCGCAATCTAATTTGCTGTATGCAGCAAGAGCTATGCAAAGTATTTCATTCCTCAATCACAAACCGAAGTTTTTTTTAGTTCAGGACAATGTTATGGCTGAAAGTTATTTCATGCTCTTGAACAACACCTGACTCGGAAGAATTTTTAAAAGAATGTTTTCAAACATTCCTAACTTTTTAACAGCCTTGTCTTGACTTAAATGGTGTGACATAATTGTAGTTAGAAATTGCATTGATTCGTAAATTATGTGAAAACGTAATTCATTAGCAGTTGTGTGAACAAAGCCTGACAGCAAAAAAAACACAACTACAAGTCTGACTAACGTTGTAGTGTTAATCAGAAATTTACACAATGTGCAATTAGCTCCCAGCATATTCCCTAGTACTTTGGCGAGTCTAGGGGATAGTCTTCGGGATAGCTTCATCCCGCTCGTGCAACCTGGAACAAAAGAAGATTTTGAGTAGGCTACAAGAAACAGAAGACTATAAAAACTATAAAGCTATAAAAGCACATCGTAATTTTGTTTAAGTAGTATTTTACCAATTAAGCTAAATTACACTTAAACAAATATTGCTTAAGTTTGCTTGGAGATTCCAGAATGGATCTTTTTCCAGCACTGCTTAGTATCTTTTAGGGAGCATCTAGCAAGTTATTTAACGTTTGTATTATACCTCCTATAGTGTAACAAATGCAAGTGACTAAAAGAGACTTGCGAACATCATCATATTTACATACAAACATGATATTTACATAATTAGCTTACACTCTTTCTGTTCTTAAATTTAGATATTTTAGTAGTTTCTTAATGTAAATTTTCTGACAAGTCACCTAATAGATGATATTTAACAAAAAAAATATATTTAACAACCATTTATACATTAAATCTTTAAATAGCGAGGTGGCATAACATGATGCTAGTCATAACGGCGACTATTGTTTGCTTAAAGGTAATATTTAAGTTGTTTAAATTAGCTGTGAGGTAAAACACATTAATATTGTGATCGGGCACACACACTAGTTGACTAAGGCAATCTTAGCATTTTTTCCATCAAGGGTATAGCAGCAATACATATTACAGCTTGATAGAAGTTGAGAAATAACCATCATGTTTAAATGAGTCTATAGTTCAAAAAATGACAATAAATCGCCAATTCGTCTTTTAAAACCTAAGATTACCATCCGATCGAGTCAAGTAATAAATGGATAAATTGAATGGTGGTTATAGAGCCAGTGCCCTGACAAAGTGTAACACCATCGATTTGGTAAAATATAGAAAATCATCCATAGCGGTTCTTAATCAGATAAGGTACATCCTCAAAGTTAAAAATATATCCAGTCCAGTTATACCTCAGTTGCAGAGGAACCGCTATAAAAGCAACCAATATCACTTTGGTTGCGATCGCCAATGCTGTTGCTGTATATTTATCCATTGGAAAATCTACTTGATGAGAAAATTATCCCTGTGTAATCTAGGGATCTTTATATTACTCTCAACAGAGAATATTTAAATGCTTGTTTCTTTGTGCTTAGTTCCAAACGCAAAGATTTAATTTAAATGGTAATTAGCTTAAAAGACCATAGGACTTACGCACAAGTTACGAAATAACGAACCGCAGAGGCGCAGAGAACACAGAGAAATCAGAGTTTGAGAGATATTTTGCGTAAGTCCTAAACCGGTAAGGAATTCAGTTCCTAAGTTGTGGCGCGATCGCTGAATTTTCCCCTTGGCTTGCTCGATGAAAGGAGTTTGTGTCATACTTACAAAAACCACAAATTACTAAATCTCGGTCGATTTTAAGTAGTATTTACAGGGCATTAGGGAGCATTAGAAGTAATACAGTTAGGGCAATGAGGATTGGGGGTGAGGGGAGACTGGCGTCGTGCGAAAAATTGATATTCCTACAAACTTGAGATGCTTCCATATTGAAAAACATCTCTGATTTAGTAGTACAGTGAATTACGAAGGAGTACTTATGTCACAGTTGGAGCAAGCAGTGCCAAACACCTTTGTAGCCCAAGGTCTAGAAACTCTCCCCAATATTTTCGACCAAGTTGAGGCTTTGGCCAAAGATTTCGCCACCCGCGCAGGGGCACACGATAGAGATGCTTCCTTTCCCTTCGAGAATTTTACAGCTTTGCATGAGGCAGGATTACTCAACCTCACCATTCCACGTGAATTCGGCGGCCAGGATTTGGGTTTGGCAACTGTCTGTCGGGTGATTGAAGGGATAGCACGTGGCGATGCTTCGACCGCATTAGTACTGACAATGCACTATCTTCAACACGCTCATGCAGCCCGTAGCCGTCGCTGGCATCCAGAAGTGTATAAGCGGCTGTGTCGTGAATCAATTGAAGGCATTGCTCTGCTGAATGCTGCCCGTGTTGAACCAGAGCTAGGAACGCCAGCCAGAGGCGGATTGCCAGCGACAATTGCCGAACGAACAACAGAGGGCTGGCGTTTAACAGGACATAAGCAATACACCACAGGCAGTCCCATCCTCAGCTATTTTGTTGTTTGGGCACGGACAACTGAAGATGAACCACAAGTTGGGAATTTTCTGGTTCCGCGCGATCTCCCAGGTTTGCGAATTGTCGAAACCTGGGATCACTTGGGGATGAGAGCTACAGGCAGCCACGATCTCATTTTAGAGAATGTATTAATTCCCTCAGAGTATGCTTTAAATATCAACCCCATATCAGTTGCACCATCTTTCGATCCGCTAATTTCCACTTGGGGCAGTTTGACAGTGAGTGCTTTATATCTCGGTGTTGCTAGTAGTGCGCGAGACTGGCTTGTTAAATATCTTTGGGAGCGATCGCCTTCTAATCTCCAAGAGCCACTGGCAACTCTGCCACGCTTCCAAACTGCCGTGGGTGAGATAGAAGCACTGCTGTTTGCTAATAATAGATTGATTTATAGTTTGGCTCAAGATATTGACAAGAGCGAATATGAGCCTAACGTAGGATTACAGGCACAGGCTGTTAAATATCTTACTACAACTAACTCGATTCGTGCTGTGGAGATTGCCTTAGAACTAACTGGCAATCCTGGTTTATTAAAAAGAAATCCTTTAGAGCGTCACTACCGTGACGTTTTATGCAGCCGTATACATACGCCACAAAATGATGTTATTTGCCAATCTTTAGGAAAGTCTGTGTTGAAAGTTAAGTGATTGGGCATGGGGTATGGGGGAAGACTTGTTGCAAGTTCTCATTAGAGTCACCTTGTCTCTCATCTTCTCAATGCCCAATGCCCAATGCCCAATGCCCAATTCCCAATCCCCAATCACCAATATTTAGTATCCAGCTTGCTTGTCTACAACATTCCGCAAAGGCTGACCGTTTTGGTAGCGTTGAAGATTGTCGATAAATAGTTGTGCTATGCGCTCTCTGAGGCGTGGTGACAAGGCTGAACAATGGGGAGTGATAAAAGCGTTCGGTAACGACCATAAGGGACTTTCTGGCGGCAGAGGTTCGGTTGCAACAGTGTCTAATCCAGCACCCGCAATCCAACCCTCACGTAGTGCAGTCAGCAATGCGGCTTCATCCACGATCGCACCACGAGCAATGTTAATTAGGTAAGCAGAGTGACGCATAGAGCGCAACGCAGCTTCATCGATCGAGCCTTTAGTTTCTGGGGTTAATGGTGTGGCAATCACTACATAATCTGCGGCTGGGAGGAGCGATCGCCACTCATCAGCGCCTACAACTTTGTCAAAATTCGGTAAGGGTTCGGGATGGCGGCGACTACCCCAAACTGTGACTCCAAAGGCTTTAGCACGAGATGCGATCGCTTGACCGATATTTCCTGTGCCGAGAATTAATAAAGTTGCGTCTGCCAACTCTTCAAGAAACACTCCTCTTACCCAAGTGTGCTCATTCTGCAAAGTTTGCAATTTCCGCAGATTCTTGGCGTGATAGAGCATAAATGCCAGTACAAATTCCGAAATTGGAATTGCATGAACCCCTGCACCATTAGTGAGGATGATGTCCTTTTGCAAAAAAGTTGGCGTGAGGATGTGATTTACGCCAGCACTCGGTGATTGTTGCCAACGCAGCGCGGGTGCTGCTGTCAGTACTTTGTCAAGAGTAGAGGTTTTCAGGTAAAATCCATTGACATAAATCTCTGCATCACTGGCATCACCATCGAGATTACCTTCACTATCCACCTCTACTACATCGATATTAGATGGTAGGTGTGGCTCTATATCTGCAATGAGATGATCGGGTAAAATTAGTTTCACCATTTGTTAGTCTTCCATTTCATTTTGAATTTTCAAAGGGACTGGGTATTAGGGCAGAAAGACAGAAGATTAAAAGTTAAATTCTTTACCAATTTCCAATGCCCAATGCCCAATGCCCAATGCCCAATACCCAATGTTTAGTATCCTGCTTCTTTATCTACTACATTTCGTAATGGCTGACCAGCTTGGTAACGCTTTAGATTGTCGATAAATAGAGCTATTGAACGCTGTTTACTCTTGGGTGAATGACCGGAAGTATGAGGAGTGATAAAGATGTTAGGAAGTGACCACAAAGGGCTTTCTGGTGGTAACGGTTCTGAGTTAACTGTGTCTAATGCTGCACCTGCAATCCAACCTTCTGTGAGCGCTTTTATTAATGCCGATTCATCGATTACGCCGCCGCGAGCAATATTAATAAGGTAGGCATGATTTGGGAGCGAGCGCAATACAGATTCATCAATAAATTCTTTGGTTTCGGGAGTTAGAGGTGTTGCAATAACTATATAATCTACCTCTGGCAGGAGCGATCGCCATTCATCAGCACCTACTACTTTATCAAAATTTGCTAGTTCATGAGGATGACGGCGACTGCCAATAATTTTTAAGCCGAAGGGTTTAGCACGGGCGGCAATTTCTTGACCAATACCACCAGCGCCAATAATTAGCAAGGTTGCATCTGTTAATTCTTGGATAGCAAAGCCTCTTTTCCAGTGACGTTCTGCTTGTAAAGCATATAATTCTTGTAGATGCTTGGCATGAGCCAGTATATAAGTGATTACAAATTCTGCGATCGGAATTCCATGTACTCCAGCCCCATTAGTGAGGATAATATCTCTTTGCAAATAAGTTGGTGTCAGGATGTGATTCACCCCTGCATTTGGTGCGTGATGCCAACGCAATGCCGGTGCTGATTCTAGTATTTTATGTAGTGTCGGACTTCTCGATAAAAACCAACTGAAATAAACTTCGGCATCGCTAGCATCCCCATCTAGATTTCCTTCAACATCTACTCGTACAATCTGTGTATTGGGTGGTAGATGTGGCTCAATGTCAGCAACCAAATCGAGCGGCAAAATGAGCTTCATTGTAGATTACCTCTTCTTTATTTACAAGGCTATATCTGTAAATTGCTTCTGCTTGACAAAAAACTAAGTGCCATTTTTACTTGGCACACATTATGATGATATTTAGTAAGATTTCAAAGTTTATTCTTTAATCTGTAAATACATAAACTCTAGATCAAAATATTGGGTATTAAATTTATACGCCATTTTCTGTGTACCATATATTTGAAAGCCCAATGATAAATAAAGTTGTTTTGCTAAAAAATTGCTTTTAACAATATCAAGTAATAAAATTTCTACTTCCTTAATAGCTTTCGCTCTTTCAATTAATTTTTTCAATAAGAGTTTACCTATACCTTTTTCCCGATATTCTTGTTTAACATACATGCTACTAATATGTGCTTTATGCCGGAGTTTTATTCTGGATTCTTGGTTGAATGCGACTATTCCAATTAAATGTTTATCCTCAAAACATCCCAAAATAAAATTGTTGTTATCTACTGGAATTCTATCCCGAAATTGTTCTATAGTTTTAATTACTTCTTCTTGATATGTTGTGCCAAATGAATCTGGATTTTTCTCTAAAGCTTCTAATCTGATCTGTCTATAATCTTCTGCATGAGCCTTTGTTAATTTTTTGACAATCATTAAATTAAATATAAGTAAGAGATACTTGTGTATTATTTAATTTTCAATAAAGCGATATAGATTATATTTTAGTTTATCTAGCTCGTAAATATAGAAAAAATTACCCAGACTAGCAAAGAGGAGAGTTGGGAGGTATTTTGAGTGTTCATATAGGACTCATATTTGATTTTTGCGAGGCTAGGTACACCTTTATTCCTTCTTCCCAGTCCCCAGTCCCTACGATTAATTCAGAAATCAAATCGGATTGCTATAAATAATTTTTTGCTATAGCAAGTTTTAATCTCGAAGTAGCCTATTTACCGCAGCTACCTCAAGTTGAATATTGATTGACTACTAAAAGCTTAAATTTCAACTACTAAGCTGTAATAACTGGTTGTTTACTTGAGTATTTTCATTGCTCATTACTCGTTCTAAAACAGCTTCTCGGATATTGATAAACACTTCGCTACTTCGATCTCGCGGGCGTGAAAGTTTCACAGGTAAATCCATAGAAATCTTTCCTTGATCGATCACTATCACTCGGTCTGCCAACGCCACAGCCTCTTCCACATCGTGAGTAACCAAAAACGCAGTAAATCTTCGCTCTTGCCACAAGTTTTCAATCAAATGCTGCATTTCTTGGCGAGTTAGAGCATCCAATGCTCCCAAAGGTTCATCTAGCAACAACAAACGGGGCTGACTGGCTAACGCTCTGGCCAATGATACCCGTTGCCGTTGTCCTCCAGACAAAACATAAGGCCACTCATCAGCTCTATCTTTAAGTCCGACTTTATTGAGTACCCACAAAGCTTTTTCACGCCAATTACCTTCTAAGCCCAACCCCACGTTCTGAATAACGCGCTTCCACGGTAGCAAGCGGGGATCTTGAAACATCACTGTTACAAAGCGGCTGAGTCTATGTAGTGGTTCTCCATCAAGTAATATTCCACCTGAAGTTGCTCTATCTAATCCTGACACAAGACGCAATAAGGTACTTTTACCACAACCACTTCGTCCGACAATAGCGACAAACTCACCTGCTTCAACTTCTAAATTAAGGGAGTTTAAAACAGTTTTCTTGCCAAAAGATTTCGTCAAATCCAAAATACTTAGTTGTGTACCCTGTACATTTGAACTCACTTGCAAAACCTCCTTTTGAGAACAATTAGAATTTAATTATTTGATGAGATGTTGAAAAAAGGAACCCACATTTAAAATCATGATTTTTCAACCTATGATTTTGGTGAACTTAGCATTTATGACTTTTGATAATTGGGATTCCAAGCCAAGAATTTTGTTTCTAATCCTCTGGCAACAGCATCTGCTAATTTACCCAGCAGCGCATAGATTACAATACTCAAAACTACAACATCGGTTTGCATAAACTCACGGGCATTCATTGCCATATAACCAAGACCGGAATCTGCTGCGATCGTTTCTGCCACAATTAGTGTTAGCCACATAATCCCCAACGAAAAACGAACACCAACGAGAATCGAAGACAAAGCTCCTGGAAAAATAATTTGCCACAGAAGTTGTGGTGTTTTTAATCCATAGACTTTTCCCATTTCAATCAGTCCAGGGTCAACACTACGGATACCATGAAATGTATTGAGATATATCGGGAAAAATACCCCCATAGATACTAGAAATAATCTAGCTTGATCGCCAATACCAAACCAGAGAATCACTAGCGGAATTAATGCCAAATTAGGGATAGTACGGAGCATTTGTAAGGAACTATCCAATAACTTTTCTGCTACACGGGAAAAGCCATTGAGCAATCCCAAACCGAACCCAATACTGCCACCAACTATAAAACCAGATATCGCCCGCCCAGCACTAATTCCTATATGTTGGAAAAGTTCTCCAGTTGAGCCAAGTTTAATTGCTGTAGCGATTACACCACTAGGGGCTGGTAAAATCCTGGTTGAAAGTAGACCAGTTCTAGAAGCAAGTTCCCAAAGAATTAATATGGTAACAGGCACAATCCAAGGAACTATTTTCTCGATTTGCGGGTTGTCTAACACCTCGCTCAGGGATATCTTGTTTTTGCTTTTGGTGCTTTTAAAGGTAATAGTCATGGAATTTGGGATTTTAGATTGTTCCAAAGGATGAATCTAGAAGCATCACCAACAAAATTAGTAATTTACTCTTTAATTACAAATTACTAATTATTAGGTCATGAAGCACTTGTGAGTTGTTTCGCAAATTTTTCATTGGCGACAATTTCGCCAACAGAACTCAAGACTGGTGGTGTTAAAGGTGCAGGTTCACTTTGCAAAGGTAGGCGGGGAAATAATAATTCAGCAGTGCGATACGCTTCTTCTAAATGGGGATATCCAGAAAAAACGAATGTTTCTATCCCCAAATTGCGATATTCCAGCATCCTAGCGGCAACAGTGTCAGGATCTCCGACTAAGGCCGTACCAGCACCACCCCGCACCAATCCAATTCCTGTCCAAAGGTTGGGGCTAATCTCTAAGGTTTCTCGGCTACCGCTATGTAGTTGACTCATGCGCCGCTGTCCTTCAGAATCAGATTGAGCTAAGTCTTTCTGAGCTTTTGCGATCGCATCCTCATCCACATACTTAATTAGCTCATTGGCTGCATCCCAAGCAGCTGACTCGGTTTCTCGCACAATTACATGCAAGCGAATCCCAAAACGAACTGTTCTACCTTGTTCAGCCGCTAGTCGCCGAACTTCGGCAATCTTTTGGGCTACTTGTTGTGGAGGTTCACCCCAAGTCAGGTAAACATCTATATGTTTAGCAGCAACCCGCTTGGCGGCAGCAGATGAGCCACCAAACCACAAAGGTGGATAGGGTTTTTGAACTGGTGGGAATAGGAGTTTACCACCTTTGATATCGAGGTAGCTTCCTTTAAAATCGACTGTTTCCCCACTGACAATACCCCGCCAAACTCTGAGAAATTCATCGGTTAAATCATAGCGATCGTCATGACTAAGATGCAAACCATCCCCAGCCAGCTGCACCGGATCTCCACCCGTCACTACATTAATTAACAATCTTCCTTTAGAAATCCGATCAAATGTTGCTGCCATCCGTGCAGCCGCACCTGGGGAAGTAATTCCTGGACGAATTGCCACGAGAAACTTCATCTGCTTGGTGACAGATATAAAAGCGGCGGCGGTTATCCAAGCGTCCTCACAAGAACTCCCTGTAGGTAACAATGCGCCTGTGTAGCCTAAACTATCCACAGCTTGGGCAATTTGCTGCAAATAATCAGGTGTGGCAACACGAGAGCCAATATCTGTGCCTAAATAGCGTCCGTCATGAGATCCAGTAGGAATAAACCAGAGAATTTGCATTTGTGTCAGACAGGGTACAAGTATATATCCTACGGCAGGTCGATCGAATTACCGTAGTTTATAGTCAGCATTTTACAGGAAATTATTTAAAACGCCAGTATAGATTAACGATTCATAAACAATAACTGCCCACAAGATTGAGTTTTTACGCACAATGCCAATCATCATGACACTTTTTTTGCAACAATAGCTGTCGTGAAGAATACAAGTTTTGTGTCAATTACTCGCCTTTTTGCGACTTTGAAGTGTTCATTTCTGGTTTCATCGACAGAAACCTTGCTAATTTGCACTTTCTAAAGATGAAAAAGTACTAGGTCTTGCATTGTACCAAGCTCTATGCAAAGATAATGCTACGAATGTACGGTAAGTCGATAGAAGTATCGTACTTCAGTAACGCTTGATGCTGTCAAAATATAGCTGATTAGAAAATAGTGTTTTCAATTAATGTTAATTGGCAAATAATCGAATTTAAATCAAGCTTGAGTCAATGTCAATAGCCATTGATGAACTTTATACAGCATAACCCAAAAAAAGGATTTTAGGATGTATTAGAAAGATCAGTTCATATAGCGTGTGGTTGAGTTTCCCTTAAAAGTAGAGAAGTCCTTGCTAAGGCAGTCATTGTCTGATTCTAGATGTTTTTAGGATTATTTTAAACGTCAGAATTCTTAGTTTGCTGCGAATTTTGGATTGGGCATTTAACTACTTAGTACTGGTTTCAATACTTATCAGAACTTTGCACTTTTTTTAGCGGCTAAAGCCCTGCTGAATCTATGTTCTAATCGTTTTTTATAAACATTAGAGCAATGATTTGTCTTGTCTTTTATGTCAAATAAAGGGCGAATTTATTCATCTTTAAGGTTGAGGAGTTAAGGAGTCATGTTGAAATTTCGCTGGAATTATAGATCCATAGTGTTGCTGCTTTCGGTGCTAGATATTCTAGCTATACTGGTAATTCATCCAGCTAAAAGTCAGGCTGAATTACCTAAATCTGATGTATCTACTATTGTAGAAGAGAACAAAGCTCCAGAAGCAGTTGTCAATCAAACAGTAGACACTTCAATTGCACCAGTCACTGTTAAAAAAGCTCCAAACGAGCTGCAAGATCGAGTGATACCTGTATCACAATTGTTGCAAGCTACACCGCCAACTAACCAAAAAACCCCAAAGAATGCAGCAGGGCAAGTAACATCCGTCTCACAACTATCTGATATTAAGCCGACAGATTGGGCATTTCAAGCATTACAGTCTCTAGTTGAGCGCTACGGTGTAATTGCAGGATATACAGATGGTACATTTAAAGGCGATCGCTCCCTAACGCGCTATGAATTTGCCGCTGGGTTGAATGCAGCTTTAGATCGCCTCAATGAACTAATAGCGACTTCAACGACAGATTTAGTCAAACGCGAAGACTTGGATACCATCAAAAAACTACAAGAACAATTTTCTCCAGAACTCGCTCAACTTCGGGGACGCGTAGATAGTCTGGAAGCACGAAATGCGAAGTTAGAATCAACTCAGTTTACGACCACAACCAAACTTATAGGTCGAGCTCAGATTGTTGCTGGCGAACTTCTGGCGGGTAATAATGTCGTCACTAAGAGAGCAGCACCTAACAATCTCACACTTCAAGGCTCAACGACTTTACGGTTAAACACCAGTTTTAACGGTAAAGATTCACTAGGTATAACAATAGGAGGTGGAAATATTGAATCACTGGGACAAACAAGAGCTGGATTATTGGGAACTTATGAGGGGAGAACTGCTGATAACTCCAGTATTACTTTTGCACGCAACACTCTTATTCTCAGTGGTGTTCGCTATCGGTTTCTACCTTTTCCAAATACCCAAGTCAACATTTATCCCTTGTCTGACGGAGCTAGTGAGATAGGTCTTTCTGGTCCGGTTAACCCATATTTTGAATCGTCTTCTGCGACTGGTGCTAATGGGATTTCGCGATTTTCCCGGCGGTCTTTGGTCTATAACTATGGAGATAGCGGCCCTGGAATTGCCATACTCCAAGGATTAGGCAAACAGGTTCAATTCGGGATAGCGTATAGCGCACCAAACGGTGGTAATCCGACACTTAATAATGGCTTATTTACAGGCAGATATTTAGCTTTAGCACAGTTAATATACTACTCCGGTAATCGGAATTTTCGGGTAGCTGCAACTTACGTTAATACCTATAGCCCACCAAATACCATAGGTTTTAGCGGAACAAATTTCGGCCCAGCAGTCGGGAGTAACCTGGTAAACAGCACCGTGCCTGGAGTAGCAACTCTAGGCAACCTTTATGGCCTACAGGCGTTCTATCAAGTTAATTCCAAGTTGGCAATCAATGGGTGGATAAGTTATGGGGTACACACCTATTTGGGGCGCGGAAATGGTGAAGCTATGGATTGGGCCGTAGGACTGGCATTCCCGGATCTTTTTAGTGAAGGTGCTTTAGGGGGGATTTTAGTTGGTATGGAGCCAAAACTCACCAGTCTTAGTAATAATATAAATTTGGGAAAAGGTCTAGGACAAGCGGACAGAGATACTTCTCTGCACGTTGAAGCATTCTACCAATATAAAATCGGAGATAATATTGAGGTTACGCCAGGTTTGATCTGGATTACTGCACCTGATTCGGATTCCAGCAATCCTGATAGTTTATTTGCTTGGGTTCGTACTGTCTTTAGGTTTTAACCGAATGGCACTCCCCGGACTGAATAAAAACAGGACTTACATTCGTTTAATCAAAAGTCCGGGGATTCTTGAGTCTTAAGGGAGCGAATGTTAGTGCCGCAAGACAAAGACAATTCAATTTCGTGTCTTTTCTATCTAGACAAAACCGTTTAGAAAAATTTATTAAACTACGGCAAACTTATCGAATTTAAGTATCTTATGAACTAAAATTCGACTACTACACAAAAGACGTTACAAAGCAAGTTCTTGAGAAAGATAATTCCGTTGATTTTACATAAATTTACGTTTGAAGTTGTTTGGTAAAATGCTTGCTTTTTGCCGAAAACTGTGAAAGACTTTATTAAGTCAAAAACTACGGTTTACCGATCAAGATAAAGTATTTAATCAATGTCAAGCTAGTTATAGCAAGGGACTGGGGACACTTCGACAAGCTCAGTGCATCGCTGGGGACTGGGTGAAAAGCCTTTTTGTATCTAAGTTTTATCGTCTGTTGATGTCCTAACCACCTTGACTGTTGCTATAGAACCTGTATTAAGCGATCGCAATTTCTAGATTTTTAAATATTTATTTTGCAGCATGGATGGGGTGAAGACTTGATGCTTAAGAGTTTATTGATGGAGGGAAATGGTAGATGCTAAAGACGTTAACAAACGATTTTGAACTCGACTTAGAAGCAGATGTACTTGTGATTGGAGGTGGGCCGGCTGGAACTTGGGCGGCATGGAGTGCTGCATCAAGTGGAGCTAAAGTTGTCTTGGTGGACAAAGGATATTGCGGCACAACTGGATGCGCTGCTGCATCTGGAAATGGTGTGTGGTACGTGCCACCCGATCCCGAAGCAAGAGAAACTGCAAAGGCGAGTCGGGAGTCGTTGGGTGGGTTTTTATCCGATCGCAACTGGATGGATCGAGTACTGGATCAGACCTATGCAAACGTCAATCAGTTAGCAGAGTGGGGTTATCCCTTCCCTACCGACGATGAAGGTAAACCCTACCGGCGATCGCTGCAAGGGCCTGAATATATGCGGCTGATGCGGCGGCAAATTCAACGCGCTGGAGTCAAGATTTTAGACAACAGCCCCGCCTTAGAATTACTGGTTGATGACGATGGTGCTGTTGCTGGTGCAACAGGTGTAAACCGTCAAACTGGTGAGAAATGGATAGTGCGATCGCAGTCCACAATTATCGCCACAGGTGGCTGTGCATTTCTCAGTAAAGCGTTAGGATGCAACGTCCTGACGGGGGATGGTTATCTGATGGCGGCAGAAGCCGGAGCCGAGATGTCGGGTATGGAATTCTCCAATGCTTATGGCATCTCTCCCGCCTTTTCTTCAGTCACCAAAACCCTGTTTTATAATTGGGCAACTTTCACCTACGAAGACGGTACTGTAATTCCAGGGGCAAGTTCTCATAGACGTTCAGTAATAGCCCAGACATTACTGCAACAGCCAGTTTACGCCATCATAGACAAAGCCGCAGAATCGATGCGGCCATCCATGCGTTTAGCACAGCCCAACTTCTTTTTACCCTTTGATCGTGCAGGTATCGATCCATTTACCCAACGTTTCCCTGTGACTCTACGCCTAGAAGGAACTGTGCGTGGTACGGGAGGAATTCGGATTGTCGATGAGAGTTGTGCCAGTTCTGTACGGGGACTCTACGCGGCGGGAGATGCGGCTACACGGGAACTGATTTGTGGCGGATTTACTGGCGGTGGTAGTCATAATGCAGCTTGGGCAATATCTTCTGGCTATTGGTCAGGGAAATCGGCTGCTGAATATGCTCGTAGTTTGGGAGAACAGAAAACTCAACGACAAGTTAAGGGTGTTGGAGAGGTAGTATTAGAGAGTGGGAGCGATCGCTCCTTAGCAACTGACGAAATTATTCAAGCAGTCCAAGCTGAAGTATTCCCCTACGAAAAGAACTATTTCCGTACAGAACAAGGCTTAACCGAGTCTTTGAGTAAGCTAAATCATCTTTGGCAAGAACTTCGCAGTAGCCAGGTAACATCAGAGAAAGAGCTTCCCAGGGCGCGAGAAGCTGCGGCAATGGTAGCCACAGCGCGATGGATGTACAGCAGTGCCATTGAACGTAAAGAAACTCGTGGTATGCACAAACATCAAGACTATCCAGAACTTGATGCTAACCAGCAACATCACTTGATTAGTGGCGGATTAGATCGAGTCTGGGTAAAAACTCAGCCTTTACTGAATGCAGAAGATATTTTCCAATCCAAAATCGCTCGACTGAGCGAAGTCGAAGTCCAAAATCTAAAATCCAAAATAGGAGCAGCAGTGTGATTGAGTTGGTCAGCGAATCGCGGTGCATAAAATGTAATATCTGCGTGAATATTTGTCCAACCAACGTGTTTGACCGTGTACCTGATGCGCCGCCAACCATTGCTCGACAGAGTGACTGCCAAACCTGTTATATGTGCGAATTGTATTGTCCAGTTGATGCTCTTTATGTTGCACCAGAAAGCGATGTGACGGCTTCAGTTAACGAGGCAGAATTGGCAGAAGTAGGGCTACTGGGTAGTTACCGGGAAAACATTGGTTGGGGACATAAACGCACCTCAACAGCAAAAGCCGATGAAACATTCCAAATTTTGAAGCAGATGAAATAGTAACGCGATGTGCAACTTATCCTTAGAACCCCGCTTCCATTCCTCTCCCCCGCAGGTAGAGAGGCTTTGATTCCTGCTCCCCTTCCCTAGAAGGGAAGGGGTTGGGGGTTAGGTCTGAGAGAAAGTTGTACACCGCGTATAGTACGGCGGAGAAAAAAGTTATGCTGTCGTTTTCAGTAGTAACAGGTTCTATTAGTAAAAATAAATTTACTTCCAGATTATCAACCTCTGTGGCTTGTATCCTACTGTTAGTTACTACAGGATGTAGCCAAGGCGAAACTAAATCTGCTCAATCCATTGAGGCTGTTAATGTCAATAACACTGTTGCTGCATCCAATAATATTTCTACACTACGTATAGGTTATGTAGGTAGTTCAGCACCGACAGGGCCACTTGGTTGGGCAAAGAAAAAAGGAATTTTAGATCGGGAGTTGCAAAAAGCAGGATTTAAAAACATTACTTTTGCAAGATTTCCTAACGGGCCGGATCTAAATGAGGCGCTTGTTGCTGGACAGCTAGATGTTGGTTCTTTAGGCGATACACCAGCCATAATTTTGAGAGCAAGGGGTCAGGAAACGCAACTGCTGCGAATTACTCAATTTAATACAACCGCCTGGTTAGTGGCGAAAAAAAATGGTGCGCGATCGCTCGCTGAACTGAAAGGTCAAAAAATAGCTACCCAAAAAGGCTCTTATATGCATAGATACCTGCTGGGTCTATTAGCTGAAGCTAAAATTGCCAAAGATGTAAAAGTTGTTCACTTAATGACTACTGAGGCAAAAGCGGCTTTAGAACGTGGTGATGTCGCAGCTTATGCAACCTCTAGCGATTTGGGGCCTTATTTGAAATCACAAGGGTTTCCAGTGATTGATTCTTCGGCAAATCATCAGGGTTTGTCAGGGACATCATTAGTTGTCGCAACCGAAAGCTTTTTGGCGAAACAGCCTGATTTTCCGCAGAAATTTAATGCAATTCTCACAGAAGCAGCTAAGGATTTAAAAGCTAATTCTGAAGAATATTATCAGTATCACGCTCAAACTACTAAATACCCTATCGATATTATTAAAGTATCGTACCCACTCAAACAGGTTTCAGAAGAACCATTACCAGCCGACGGAGTGAAACTTTTAGAGGGAACAAAGAAATTTTTAGTCTCGCAGGGTTTAGCAAAATCGGACTTTAAATTAACAGATTGGGTTGCTAAAGAACAGTCTCGTTAATTTTATCTGTCTGAGCTTGTTACACAAAAATACTCCTCACTTTAGAGGAAGATTTTATGAATATTGCTGTTGCAGCTAATGTCTACAAGTTTGTGAAGAGGAAGATGATCGGTAAAGCTGATTATCAAGATTTTATCTTTACTAATCTCGCCACATTATATGTAAAGAAAATCCCAACTTCTTCAAAAAAATGCTGGTAAGAAGAAAGTAAACAACCTTCTTAATCAGTACTATCTACCCAATCCAATTGAAAAATAAGGTAGAACCTATGACTATTGCCTTAGAACATCCCAAAAAAACCAAGTCTGCTCAAATTCGGGAAAAACTGGGTTATCCGATTATTGACACCGATGTACATACCCAAGAGTTTCCCCCAGCATTCTTGGACTATTTAGAGCAAGTTGCTGGAACTGCGATCGCACAGCGTTTTCAAGAACACTTACCCGGTGCATCTCGTTCTAAATGGTTTAAGCAATCTTGGGATGAACGTCGCACTTACCGCACCGCCCGCCCTCCTTTCTGGACTCGTCCCACTAACGATCCCCTAAATTTAGCTACTGTTAGCTTGCCGAAGTTGCTGCACGAACGCTTACAAGAAGCTGGTACAGACTTTGCCGTTGTGTACCCCAACTTGGCAACGATGGCTCCACACATCGGTAATGAAGAAATGCGGCGGGCTGTTTGTCGTGCAACTAACACGTATCACGCTGATATTTTCCGTCCTTATAGCGATCGCTTAACACCCATTGCCGCTATTCCCATGCATACGCCTGAAGAGGCGATCGTAGAATTGGAATATGCGGTGAAAGTGCTGGGACTCAAAGCAATTCAAATTCCCGGACATATCCGCCGCCCGATTCCCGCCTTCGAGAAGTATGGCGAAGAAGTAGCCAACGAAGCCATCTGGATTGATACTTTTGGCTTGGATAGTAAATATGATTACGATCCCTTCTGGGCGAAGTGTGTAGAACTGAAAGTTGTACCCACCACCCACTCTTCCGGTATGGGCTGGATTAATCGGCGTTCCATTAGCAATTACCAATACAACCATATTGGTCACTTTGCATCGGCTGGGGAAGCACTATGTAAATCTCTGTTTTTTGGTGGTGTAACTCACCGCTTCCCCACACTCAAGTTTGCTTTCTTGGAAGGAGGTGCAGCTTGGGGTGCTAGCTTGTACACCGATTTGATTTGGCATTGGGATACTCGCAATAAAGACCATTTGGTGGAAAATAACAATCCCGCCAATATCGATCGCGAAGAATTGCTAGAACTATATACCCGTTACGGTGGCGAATTAGTACATGGTCGTTTGGATCGGCTAGGTAGTGGTTTAGGTTTCCACGCTGATTTATTATCTCCCCTAGAACCAGGTGATTTGGATGAATTCGCCGTTGCCGGAGTTACCAAGCCAGAAGATATCCGCGATCGCTTTTTGAATCACTTCTACTTCGGGACAGAATCAGATGATACCCGTGTAGCTCAAGCCTTTAACCGGAAAGCTAATCCTTATGGCGACCGTGTTAAAGCCTTTTTGGGTTCCGATTCCGGTCATTGGGATGTACCTGATATTACTGCGATCGCTGCTAATACCTATTCAATGGTAGAACGAAAGATTATCAGCGAAGAAGATTTGCAATACTTCCTGTCAATTCATCCCTTGGAGTTGTACACCAGCCTCAATCGTGATTTCTTCAAAGGTACGGCTGTTGAGAAAACCGCAGATGAATTTTTGGCTGCAAAAGAGACGCGATAAATCGCCGTCTGTACAATAATCAATCCTTTGTAGAGACGGCGATTTATCGCGTCTTTGCTAAGTGGCGTCTTTGCCAATCCCTATAAACATTTGATGAGGGTAAACTATCATGACGATCGCTCTAGACCGCCCACAAAAAACCAGGTCTGCTCAAATTCGGGAAAAACTAGGTTATCCGATAATTGACACCGATGTACATACCCAAGAATTTGAACCAGCAGTCTTGGATTATTTAGAGCAAGTTGGTGGAACTGCACTTGTTGAACGTTTCAAAGAGAATTTACCAGGATCTTCTCGCTTTAAGTGGTACAAGCAAAGTTGGGAAGAACGTTTTGCTTATCGCACTAATCGCCCTAACTGGTGGGGTCGTCCGACCAAAAATACTTTGAATTTGGCTACCATTAGCTTGCCTAAGTTGTTGCACGAACGCTTGCAAGAAGCAGGTACAGACTTTGCCGTTGTGTATCCCAATTTGGCAACAATGGCCCCGAATATCGGCAACGAAGAAATGCGGCGGGCTGTTTGTCGGGCAGTTAACACCTACCATGCTGATATTTTCCGTCCTTATTCTGACCGATTAACACCCATCGCCGCCATTCCCCTACATACTCCCGAAGAAGGGATTGAAGAGTTGGAATATGCCGTGAATGTTCTGGGACTCAAAGCAATTCAAATCCCCGGTTATGTTCGTCGTCCAATTCCTGCTTTTGAAAAGTACGGCAAAGAAGTTGCTAACGAAGTGGTTTGGATTGATAACTTTGGTTTAGATAGCGAGTATGACTACGATCCATTCTGGGCGAAGTGCGTAGAACTGAAAGTTGTACCCACAACTCACGCTTCTAGCCAAGGTTGGACAACTCAGCGTTCTGTCACCAACGCCCAGTATAATCACATTAATCACTTTGCCTTTGCAGCCGAAGCATTATGCAAATCGCTGTTCTTTGGTGGAGTTACCCGCCGCTTCCCACAATTAAAGTTTGCTTTCTTAGAAGGTGGTTCGGCTTGGGGTGCTAGTCTATACGCTGATATTATTTGGCATTGGGAAACCCGCAACAAACAACATTTGTTGTCAAATAACAATCCTGCGATTATCGACAAGGAAGCACTAGTAGAGTTGTATACTCGCTACGGTGGCGAACTTGTAGACGGACGCTTAGATAAAATTGGTGACGGTTTAGGATTTCACCATCAATTATTAGCGCCAGAAAATCCGGGCGAACTCGACGAATTTGAACTAGCGGGAATTGAGAAACCAGAAGATGTGCGCGATCGCTTCTTGAATCATTTCTACTTCGGTACAGAATCAGATGATACCCGTGTAGCTCAAGCTTTTAATCGTGCCGCTAATCCCTTTGGCGATCGCGTTAAAGCCTTCTTGGGTTCAGATTCCGGTCACTGGGATGTGCCTGATATCACCGCCGTTACTGCCAACGCCTACTCAATGGCAGAACGCGAAATCATTACCGAAGAAGACCTCCGCTACTTCCTCTCAATCCATCCCTTAGAGTTGTACACCAGTCTCAATCAAGACTTCTTCAAGGGTACAGGTGTTGAGAAAGCTGCCAACGAATATCTAGCGGCTAAGAAATAACTGTCATTGGTCATTAGTCATTAGTCATTTGCAAAGGACAAAGGACAAAGGACTAATGACAAAGGACAATTACAACGTTCCATGTTCCATTTCCTCTGTTCACTTGTAGCGTGGGCAAGGCCCACTCTACATTTCTCTAAATTCTGTGTCTAATCGCAAATTATGAAACAAGACATTGTTTCACTTTCACAGAGAAACTGGTTATATTCATAAGCATTTTTGTTTGCCTTAATTACGAATTACGAATTACGAATTACGAATTATTAGGACGGTTTGATTATGGTGCTAGATATTACAAAACCGAAGGATTACGTTGACCTAGCAACTTCTCTATCCAAGGAACTTGCTCAATCCGCAGTTGAACGGGATGCTAAAGCTGGAGTTCCAGAAGAGGAAATTAATAAACTGCGTGAAAGTGGTTTGTTGCCACTGATTGTACCTAAGCAATATGGCGGCATTGGTGCAACTTGGATTGATGCTTTAAAAATTGTCAGAAAGCTATCAAAAGCAGATGGTTCAATTGGTCAGTTATATGGTAATCATCTCAATTTAACGGCTTTGGGTCACGTTTCTGGCACACCAGCCCAAAAGGAAAAATACTATAGAGAAACTGCTAAAAATAACTTATTTTGGGCAAATGCAATTAATACAAAGGATACTAGGCTGAAGATTAACCCAGAAGGCGAGAATTTTCGGGTAAATGGTGTTAAAAGCTTTGGTACAGGTATTTCCGTTGCCGATTATCGGGTATTCTCCGCTTTAGAAGATGGCGTAGAATTGCCCTTCATATTCATAATTCCCAAAGACAGGGAAGGGTTAGTTTCTAATCACGATTGGGATAATATTGGGCAACGTCGCACTGATAGCGGGAGTTATACATTTAACAATGTTCTAGTAGAAAAAGATGAGATTTTGGGGCCACCAAATCCTCATGATAGTGCCTTCTCAACTTTTCTTGGAATTATTGCCCAGCTAACAAAAACTAATGTTTATCTAGGAATTACTAAAGGAGCCTTCGCCGCTGCTCGTGAATATACTAAAACTACTACTCAACCGTGGATTACATCAGGGGTAGATAGTGCGACTCAAGACCCATATATTCTGCATCATTACGGTGACTTTTGGGTGGAAATTCAAGCTGCGATCGCTCTAGCCGACAAAGCAGCCGAGAAGGTACAAGCAGCCTGGGACAAGGATGTAGAACTGACTCATCAGGAGAGGGGAGAAGTTGCGATCGCAGTTTCCGCATCTAAAGCATTAGCGACTCGTGTAGGTATAGATATTACCAACCGCATCTTTGAAGTTACGGGAACTCGCGCTACAGCAACCAAATATGGATTTGACCGTTACTGGCGGGATTTACGAACCTTTACTCTACACGATCCTGTGGATTACAAATTGAAAGCGATCGGTGATTGGGTACTCAATGATGAATTACCCGTTATCACGCAATATTCTTAGCTAAAGACGCGATGAATTGCGTCTCTACAATCCAAAATCTAAAATCCAAAATCTAAAATCCAATGACTCAACTAAAAACACTTCCTACCTACGACCCAAGTTTATTTGAGGGAGCCGCAGAGGGCTACGCTCAATATAGAACCAAATACCCACCGATTGTATTCGACAAACTAACCGAAATATTTAATCTCAATGGTCAAGGACGACTCCTTGATTTAGGTACTGGCCCAGGATTAATTTCAATTGGTCTGCGTACCAAATTTGAGGAAGTTGTAGCGATCGATCCCGATCCCGACATGATTGCAGAAGCTAAACGGCAAGCAGCAGCAGTCGGAGCAAATAATATCACCTGGTTACAACAAGGCGCAGAATTCATCGACGCTAGTTTAGGAAAATTTAAGTTAGCCACTATTGGTAGAGCCTTCCACTGGATGGAACGCGAATTAGTACTTGAACGCCTTTATGAATTGTTAACTGATGATGGTGCATTAGCACTGCTTCAGACTGGTGATAACCCTTGGGAAAGCAATCTACCTTGGAAGCAAGCTGCTGTTGGAGTAGTGAAAAAATGGCTAGGTGAAGAACGCCGGACTGGACAACGAGGACAAGGCATTCGTAAACCACTCGATCCTCCTCATGAAGTTGTAATTGGCAATTCAGCTTTTGCTCGTCAAGAAAACTATGAAGTGCTATTTGAAAAATCTTGGACTGTCGATAGCTATCTCGGCTATTTATACACTACAGCCTTCTCTCTGAAAATTTTCTATGGCGATAACGCCCCAGCATTTGAAAAGGATCTTAGAGAAGCGCTACTAGCAGTTGAGCCGTCTGGACATTTTACAGAAGAACTCAAAGCTACAATTTTAGTCGCTTGGAAGCACTAGCAAAATTGAACGCGAATAAGACAGAGTTTCACTCACAAGTTTCAATCTTCCACTAGCACCCCCTTGGAGTGGGTACTACTCACTCCACTTCCTAAATTTTTTCCTTTCAACTCTTAAATTCTCAGTTCCTAGAGTCGTTATAGGGTGGGTAATACCCACTCTCTTTTTTATTTTAGACATTCCCAAAAAATATTTTTATTTATTAAAAAACTGTTCCCTCTGATGCCTAAATGTGATAAAAATAGTTTTATAAAATGGATCAAAATATCTATAAATCGTACAAAAAATTGAACTCCCCCCTTGTAGAGACGCGATTCATCGCGTCTTTAAAAACCAATCATCTACACCAACAATCTTTGCTAAAATGTATTAATATATAACATTTTTAAAAGTTGAATCCTCTATAAGATTCAGTCCAACAAAATAAAAAATAAAAATATCCACTTACTTCGATAAATTACATTGAATCATGTTCATAAGCTACAGAAAGTCATGGTTGTTTGCGAATATAGCTCGTTATTTTTTGCTAGCATTTACGACTTTCTTGTTAGTTACAGGCTGTAGCTCTGCAAGCACTCAAAGCAATAGTTCCCAAGTTGAGCCAACTACTGCAAGCTCAAAAAAAATAGAGGTTATCAACATTGGTCATCAGAGTGGTACACCTGGTCTGAACCTACTTAAAGCTCAAGGCTATTTGGAAAAGCGCTTTGCTGCTGATGGTATTGCTATCAAGTGGATAGAATTTCGGGGCGGCCCGCCAATGATGGAAGCAATGGCTGCAAACAGTGTTGATATTGGCAACGTTGGAAATCTGCCACCAATTTTTGCTCAAGCTGGTGATAATCCCATTGTTTATGTTGCTGCAACTGGCTCCAACGCAGGCGCTCAAGCAGTTATTGTTCGTAAGGATTCACCAATCAAAACTCTTGCGGAACTCAAGGGTAAGAAAGTTGCCATACAAAAAGGAACTGCTCTGCAATATTTGCTTTTGAAAGCTATAGCAAGTGCTGGATTAACTCTCAATGATATTCAACCTGTTTACTTAACTATTCCAGAAAGTCAGGTTGCTTTTGAAAGTGCCAGAGTTGATGTTTTACCTACTAGCGATCCGTTTTATGCTCGCAAAGAGCGAGCAAATGAAATACGAGTTCTAGCCAAAGGTTCTGATGTCGCTCCCCAAAGAGCTTACTATATCGCTACACGCAATTTTGCTGCAAATCATCCCGACTTAGTGAAGATAATTTTGGAAGAACAAAGAAAAGTAGAAGAATGGGCTAAAGCTAACCCCAATGAAGTTGCTAATTTGTTAGCAGCGCAAACTAGACAAGAACCAGGAGTCTGGAAATGGGCTTTAGAAAGGCGACCTATCTTAGGGGTATTTGATATAACTGATGAATTTGTCGCTGAACAACAGCAGGTAGTTGAACTTTTCTACAGTCAAAAGCTGATTCCTAAAACTTTTCAAATCAAAGATGCAGTATGGAAACCTAAGAGTTGATTTATTAAAAGAGAAGTCATAATTATGAATGCAATCAGTCGCAAATTTAGACCCAAACACTGGATTATTTTTTCGATGCAGTTGAGAAGTATTTAACAAACTGTTATAGCTGTTTACAATCAACAGTATTATGCAATTTTTTATTTACTGTTAATAAATTAACATAATTTAATAGTAATATTGATAATAGCTTGACGTAAACTAATACCGTGACTTATTGATAGATGTTTACAGTTAAAAAAATATTTAACTAGTCTAGTTTTCAACTATATTATTAATAAACAAAAGTTTTTTTGCTTGTTGAGACCGCAATTAATCATAATTGTTCTGACCACCGCTCGAAGAATAAAGAAAATAACCTATGCCAGCTTCAAAAGGAAAGTTTGAATTCAGGAAAAACCAGAGAACAACGCGTCGTTCGTTGTTGTTTGCTTTGGGCTACTGCTTAATGCTATCGACGGTCTTATCGAGTTGTGGTGAAGCCAAAAATAACACTCAGCAGTCATCAGCTTCCCCTGAGTCTGTAGCTGCATCTAGCACTACAGAGAAATCAACTGAGAAACAAGTAATACGGATTGTTCGTTCAAAACAACTTTCCGCTTTAGCAGTTTTAGAAAAACAGGGTTCTTTAGAAAAGCGATTAGAGCCTCTGGGTTTTAAAGTACAGTGGGCTGAGTTTGCGGCTGGGCCACAACAGTTAGAAGCCCTAAATGCAAACGGACTGGATATCGCATCTACAGCCGAATCGCCTCCTGTATTTTCACAAGCAGCCGGAGCGCCTCTTGTTTATCTAGCTACTACACGCCCTAGTGGTAAAGCTATTTCACTTTTAGTTCCTGTCAACTCTCCTGTTAAAAGTGTTGCCGATTTGAAGGGTAAAAAAGTAGCTTTCCAGAAAGCTTCTATCGGTCACTACTTATTAGTTAAAGCCTTAGAAGATGCCGGACTAAAACTGAGCGATGTCCAATCAGTTTTTTTAACGCCGCCAGATGCAAATGCAGCATTTAGTCAAAATAAGGTGGATGCTTGGTATATTTGGGAGCCATTTGCTACCAGAAATGTACAAAATAAAATAGCTCGTGTTTTAGCAGATGGTGGAAAGTTGCGAGATACTGGCAACTTTTATTCAACTTCACGCCAGTTTTATCAGGCTCATCCTGATGCGATCAAAGTGTTTCTAGAGGAACTAGAAAAGGCAGAAATTTGGACTAAGGATCATCCCAAAGAAGTTGCACAACTGCTTGCTCCTGTAACTCAGTTAGATCCACCAACTCTAGAAATAATGCATAAAAAATATGACTATGGGTTGCTACCAATCACTGATAAAACTATTACTAAACAACAGGAAGTTGCAGATAAGTGGTACAGCTTAGGGCTTATCCCCAAGAAGGTAAATGTTAGAGACGGTTTTTTGACACCTGAAGAATACGCCAAAATTACTCCTTCAGAGGTTCTAGCGAATAAGTAGTTATTCCCAAGAAAAAACTAAAATTCAGGAGAATATTGATGTCTACCTCGACTTTGACAAAGGTTAAAATTAGGCCTATTGATGCTCCTTTGGGAGCGATAGTTACCGATCTTGATGCCAGTCAAGCGATCGCACCTGAAGTTATCTTACAACTTAAAGCAGCTCTGCGCGATCGCCACATCTTAATTTTCAAAGACCAAAAGCTCTCTGATGAACAGCTTTTGAACTTTTCTCTATACTTTGGCGCGCTTTTTGTACCATCTGATGAAACTCCAGTATTGGCTTCTAAACCAGGAGAAACTCCGGTAGTGATTCCGATTTCCAATGTTGATGGTGGCTATACCGGTACTGGAGAACTCACTTTCCATTCCGATCACAAATGGACTCCTATCCCATCTAGTGGTTCGCTTCTTTATGCGTTGGAAATACCAACTCATGGTGGAGATACTTATTGGTTAAATACCAATTTAGCTTATGAGGCATTAGATGAAGCCACCAAAGAACGGATTGCAGATTTGCAGTTAATTACCTACAACCCATTTTTGCGAGATCGGAATGCACCCCGGTCTTTGTATCGTTTAGACAAAACTATTCCTTTAATCAGTCCGATCTTTCCCCATCCTTTAGTTAGAACCCATCCAGAGAGTGGGAAAAAGCATCTTTACTTGGATGCTGCCACAGAAGTGGAAATTGTCGGGTTAGAGCCGGAAGAAGGATCTAAACTGATTGAACAGTTGAGACAACATCTAAATCAACCCAAGTTCTACTACGAACACAAATGGTCTGTAGGCGATATTGTCTACTGGGATAATCAAGCTACCTTACATTATCGTCAAGCATTCGATCCGAATGAGCGACGAGTATTAAAGCGGGTTAGCCTTGCAGGTAGTCGTCCCTTTTAGGATTTATAGCTCAGAGGATGTCTGAAAACTTTTTGGTGTTATATTCGAGACTTGTAGATCCCCCTAAATCCCCCTTAAAAAGGGGGACTTTGATTCCAGTTCCCCCCTTAAAAAGGGGGGCTAGGGGGGATCAAGCGAAATATTGAATACTTCTCAGACATCCTCTCAGAAGATTGAGTTGATGGGCGTTTAAATATACCTTTTATTGGTCAAAAGTCAAGAGTTATTCTGGACTTTTGACCAATAAAACTTGTCTAAATATCATACTCTATGCTTGGAAATCAAAAATAGTAAAAATTATTTTTTTGGTTAAAAACAAGTGTTTATGAATACTTTATTTTTAGACCAAACTTGATAAACTCTAAACTGAAAATCAGAGTTATTAGCACTCATTAAAAGCGCTAATACCAAAATTATTAAATTTAACTAGAAAAATATTATGGAGCTTTTAAAATCTTTGCAAAGGCTAAGTTTGTCTAGCAATAAATTTCTGCAATCAAAAATAAAAAATACCAAGATAGTATGTGAATCTAGCCTAAATATTAAACTTATAGAAGCCAAATATAAAATTGAGTCTAAACATATATCTTTATTAATTGCTGCTTGCACTTTCACTATACCAATGAGCATAGTTGGTTGTAGTCAAGAAACTAAAAATACTCAAAACCAACTATCCCCAGTTAGTACACAATCTCAAAGTAAAACAGTCTCTAATATTCCCCAAAAACAAGAGTTACGAGTTGTTTCTTCTAAGCTTGGTTCTCTTGCAGTGATGAGAAAGCAAGGAACTCTAGAAAAAAGTTTGGCGGCAAAGAATTTTACTGTCAAGTGGCTAGAGTTTGCTGCTGGGCCACAAGCTTTAGAAGCGTTAAATGCTGGTTCCCTTGACATCGCAGCCACAGCTGAATCACCACCTATATTTGCTCAAGCCGCAGGTACACCTCTTGTGTATATTGCAACGACTCGATTTAATGGTAGAGGAGTTTCTTTTTTAGTACCAAAAAACTCTCCGATTAAAAGTGTTGCTGACTTTAAAGGCAAAAAAGTTTCTTTTCAAAAAGCCTCTATTGCTCACTATGTCTTATTAAAAGCATTACAAAAAGAGGGACTAAAACTGAGTGATGTAAAATCTCTTTTTCTCCCACCTCCAGATGCAAATGTGGCTTTTAGTCAGGGAGGAATTGATGTTTGGGTAATTTGGGAACCTTACATTACCAGAAATGTCCAAAAAAATCTTGGTCGTGTATTAATAGATGGGCAAGGACTTCAGGATATTGGTAGCTTTTATACTACCTCACGTAAATTTGCTAAAGAGCATCCTGATATTCTCAAAGTTTTTCTAGAGGAGTTTATTAAAGCTGAAGATTGGTCGCAGAAAAATATTGATAAGTTAGCAGAACTTGAGACTAGTGAAGTTGGTATTGATGTACCTACTCTCAAAACAATTCATAGTAAAGCAATATATGGTCTACTACCAATCACCGATGAAGTTGTTACAAAACAACAACAAATAGCTGATTTATGGTATGCACAAGGACTTTTACCAAAAAAGGTTAATGTCAAAGATGGAGTACTTACTCCAGAAGAATATGCAGCATTCACACCGGATTCAATTAAATCTAATAAGTAAATAACTGTAATCAAGTTTCATAAACTGAAAAATTTACGTTATTAGCTAATGCTTTTAAATCAGTAGTTAATCAAAAATTCAGGTGCAAAAATGTTTAATATTTTCGTGAAAACTAAGACAACAAT
The DNA here is from genome assembly GCF_034530895.1 of Nostoc sp. DedQUE08. Classification (NCBI taxonomy): domain Bacteria; kingdom Bacillati; phylum Cyanobacteriota; class Cyanophyceae; order Nostocales; family Nostocaceae; genus Nostoc; species Nostoc sp. DedQUE08. The sequence goes on along the minus strand of NZ_JAVRCD010000001.1, from coordinate 234,546 downwards.
AATCAAACAATTCGCCTTATTTATAATACCTGGTTTTGTAGTATCTACTACTTTAATCAGTTGTACATCAACTGTATCTAACACAAATGCAGGAAGCGTTCCGAAAGCAGAGCCAGCAGGGGCTAAGACTATAACTTTTAAAACAAAGCTACTACGAATAGGGTATCAAAGCTCTGGTGATTTAGTTAGAGTCAGAGGAGTTTTAGAAAAACGTTTGGAGCCTTTGGGCTTGAAAGTAGAGTGGTCACAATTTGCTCAAGGGCCACAACTTATGGAAGCAATGAATGTGGGCAAAATTGATATTGGCTCTGTTGGAGAAACGCCTCCCATCTTTGCTCAAGCTGCGGGTGCAAGAATCATCTATTTGGCTGGCAGAAGACTTGGGCCTAATTCAGGTAAAGGTAGTGCGATCGCAGTTCCGAAAAACTCTCAAATTAAAAAATTAGCTGATATTAAAGGTCAAAAAGTAGTCTTTCAAAAAGGTTCTGCTTCTCACTATTTTATCATCCAAGCCTTAAAAGAAGTAGGTTTAAAATATAGTGATATTCAAGTCTTAAGTATGCCCAATGTCGAAGCCCGTGGCGCATTTATTCAAGGCACTATTCCAGTTTGGGTAACTGGCGATCCTCATTTAGCTTTGGTAGAAAAACTCCACGGTGCGCGGGTGCTGAGAGATGCAACCAATATAGGTACTCCAGGCGGATACTATGTAGGAACACGAGAATTTGCTAAGGAAAATCCCGAATTAGTTCGGATCATTTTAGAAGAAATTGAGAAAAATGGTGAATGGGCAGAAGCGAATCGTAAAGAAGTAGCGAAACTCATAGCACCTGTACTCAAAATTGATTTACCTATTCAGGAAGTAATTTCTAGCCGTGCTACTTATCGGCTAAAAGGAATTACTCCAGAACTAATGCAAGCTCAACAAAATGTTGCTGATTTGTTCTATAACGAAAAAATCTTACCCAAAAAAATTGATGTTAAAGAAGCATTACTCACGCCTCAAGAATATGCAGCTATTACTCCACCAACACTGATAAGTGAAAAGTAGAGAATAATCAAATATGAAGTTTGTTTTTTTAAACAAACTAGAATACCAATTTACTAAATGTACAAGGGGATTTGTTTAAGTAGCAGAATCTCAATTTTTTGCCATAATTTGGTGTTCTAGGAGGTTTAAATAATAACTTCCTATGATCTTACTTGCTTTTGAAAGTAAGACTGACAACGTAAAAGCTAAAACTTACTAGGAAAATCATAACTGATGAACAAGTCATTTCAACCACAACGCCGTACAGTCTTAAAGCGTGTTGTCCAATATTCTGCATTGGGACTGTTTACTTTATTATCTCCGTTAGCTGGTAGCCTTATACAAACCACCCAAGCAGTGCCTGCTAAAGTAATTAACTTGGCTTATCAAAGTTCTGGTGATATTGTCAAGTCTAAAAAAGCTGTTGAGCCACGTTTCAAAGCATTGGGTATAACCGTGAATTGGGTTGGGCCATTCGCAGCAGGGCCGCAATTGATCAAAGCGCTGAATGAAGGTAAAGTGGATATCGGTAATGTGGGAGAGACACCTCCAATATTTGACCAAGCCGCACGCCCAGGCCTCATCCCTGAAGTTGTCTATCTTACTGGACGCACGCCCAGCGATGGTACAAACCAAGGTATTGTGGTGAAAGCTAATTCTCCTATTAAGAAAGTAGCCGATCTTAAAGGGAAGAAAATTGCTTTTCAGGTAGGTTCCAATGCACAGTATTTACTAACAAAAGCGTTGAAAGAAGTAGGATTAAAAATTAGCGATATTCAAATCGTTGCTTTGACTCCAACTGAGGCCCGCGATGCCTTTATTCAAGGCAAGGCTGACGCCTGGGTGGGTGGCGATCCGCTTTTAGCTGCTGTAGAAAGTACTACCCCGATTCGTAATCTGAGAAATGCAAAAGGAATTAATACTCTCGGCGGGTTTTATATTGGCAGGCGTGCATTTGTCACCCAAAATCCGCAATTGGTGCGAGTGTTTTTAGAGGAAGCACAGAAAGTAGGAGAAGCGGCTGAAAAAAAACCAAGCGATTATGCCAAAATTTTAGTTGATGAACAGAAATTAGATCCAGCAGTTGCGCTAAAGGTGGCAAGCCGTCGTACTTATAAATTGAGAAAAATTACACCTGCGATCGTTGCCGAGCAGCAGCGCGTTGCTGATTTTTATTTTGATGAAAAAGTCATCTCGCGTAAGATTGATATCAAACAAGGGATTCTTTCCGATCTAGAATATAAAGCGAGCATACCTGATAATATCAAGTAATGGTAAACAGGTAGAGACAGGTTTATTCAGCTATTACACATTTGTCATTTGTGGTTTATTCAGCTATTAACTTGGCTAGCTATTACACTGTAGCGGAAGTTTGCCTAACTTGAACAAGGGGCTTAACAAGTTGCTCAACTAACTTGTTAAGCCTATTGTTTGTTTAAGTAAAAACCAAGAAAGGAACAAGCGATCGCAAATATTTTTACAGATATGATTTAAAACTGACAAATAGTTTTAACTATATCAAGTAATGGCGAACAGGTAGAGGCAGGTTTATTCAGCGATTAAGTTAGCGATCGCATCTACTAATTCGGCTGGCTCTACTGGTTTGGCTATATGCTTGTTAAATCCGGCTTTTAGCACTTGTTGAGCGTTCATTTCTCCAGCATAGGCGGTAAGGGCGATCGCTCGAATTTTTCCTCCCTGCTCTGGTGGCAGTGTTCTCAACTGTCGCATGAACATACAGCCATCCACTTCTGGCATCCCAATATCGCTTAAAAGTATATCTGGTAAGGATTGGGCTAAAGTAGCTAGGGCTTCATTTGCTGATGTTACTGCTGTCACATTTGCCCCATACTGCTCTAGTAAGAAGACAATAAATTCTCGCGTATCTGTATCATCATCCACTACTAAAATTTTGATGCCATTCAAATTTGAAGATGGCTCAGAATTGCTACTCTCCTGTTTAATCTCTAATTGATTTTGGATTAACGGTAGTCTCACAGTAAAAGTTGCCCCCCGATCTTCGCCCTCACTTTCTACTTGGACTGTCCCGCCATGCAATTCGACTAAGTGACGGACGATCGCTAATCCTAACCCCAATCCACCAAATTTTCTGGTGGTGCTGCTATTCTCTTGACGAAAATATTCAAACACGTAAGGCAGAAAATTGGGGTCGATGCCTTTTCCTGTGTCGCTGACTTGAATCAGTGCTGAGTTATGAGTGCTGGGTGCTGAGTTGACATTAGAACATGATGATAGTCGAATATCAACCCGTCCGCCTTCTGGTGTAAACTTAACCGCATTTGAAAGCAGGTTCCAAACAATTTGCTGCAATCGGTTGGAGTCTCCCAAAACTTGTCCCAAATTTGGTTCCAGACTAATGTGCATCTCAATTGATTTAGCTTCTGCTGATAGCCGCACTGTCTCCATTGCTGCCGAAATCACAGATGTCAGATCGACTGGGTAGATATTCAAGCTGATTTTACCTTGTAAAATCCGGGAGATATCCAGTAAATCTTCAATCAGTTGAGCCTGTAATTTCGCATTTCGCTCAATAGTCTTCAGCGCTTGAGGAATTGTCTTTTCATCAAGCTTTTTGGTTTGGAGTAGCTTTGACCAACCTAAAATTGGGTTGAGTGGCGATCGCAATTCATGAGAAAGTACTGCCAGAAACTCATCTTTTATCCGGTTGGCGTTTTCTGCTACTTTCCGGGCGGTTTGTTCTGCCTCGTATAGACGGGCACGTTCCATCGCTTGTGCGCACTGCTGTGCTAGTGCCAGCATAAAAGCTCGATCGTCTTGATTAAACTTTTGAATTTCGGTAAAAGCTAGAGACATTCCACCAATAGCTTGTCCCTCGATGAGCAATGGAATCGAAATCCAAGCGTTGTAGTTGGACTGAGCATACTCCTTGGCAAGATTTGAGTAACGAGCAATCCTCGCTGTTGTTGGCTCTTCCCAAATAGGCTGCTTAGTTCTTACAACTTCTGCCAGTGGCGCGGATGCATTAATCGAGAATCGACGCCATGAATCTACTATTTCTTGTTGTCCGCCAACAGTTCGGACAAGTTCTAATTCAGTACCGCTTTCAGTCAGTAGTGCGACAAAAACAAAACTAGCTCCCAAAGCTGCTATACTTTGCTCCACAATTACTTCAACAACTTGTGTTGCAGTTAAAGATTCAGAAAGGGCAGCGGTAATTGCTTGCAGACGGGTAGTGCGAGATGCTGCGCGTAAAGCCGCCTGTTGAGATTGCTGGGCTTCTCTGTAGAGTCGGGCATTATCAACTGCGATCGCTGCTCGGTCAGCTAACTCCTCAGCTAACATCAGGCTTTTGTTCTCGTAGAAACGACCTGAAGAAGATGCCAAAGTCATCGCTCCCAGCACTCGTCCTCGAACGATTAGCGGTACACTCATACCAGATGTTGGATTTAGTTCTTGCAGGATTTTGAAGTGACTGGCGTTGTGGGTTAACCCTTGGAGCTGTTCCTCAGAAATAAAATGAGTAATTTGTGATTTGCCTGTCCGTATTACCTTCGCAACTCCTGCTGTTTGTGCCAAATCAGGCGGATAATTTTGTAACTCTTCGACCAATTCTTGTTTCTCTGGATTGGCATGGGCTGTTGCAAGCCGGCGGACTAATTGATTGTCACAAATAATATCAACTAAGCACCAATCAGCGATTTCCGGCACTGCTAAACGCGCCAAACCTGCTAGGGTTGTCTCGTAGTCCAACGATTTAGCCAAAATCCCACTAGCTTCAGCTAAGAAACGCTGCTCCTCTTCCACTTGTTTGCGCTTAGTGATATCTCGCGAAGACGCTTGTATCTCTAAAATTTCTTGAGTTTGGCGATCGCGAATAGCTCGAATAGTTGCTTCCAACCAGATATAATGCCCGTCTTTGTGACGAGCGCGGTGAGTAACGGTATAAATATCTGGTAAATCGGCATTGACTGGGTAATTCCTGGCAATCTCTGCCAAATCGTCTGGGTGAACTAACTCCTGGCTGGGATGACCGACTAGTTGCTCTGGTTGATACCCCAATACTGTGTAGCAAGCTGGTGAAATGTACAGAAGAATTCCATCTACTGTCTGGCGGGAAATAATATCAGTTGAATTCTCAGCCAGCAGCCGAAAACACGCCTCACTCTCGCGCAGTTTTGCTTCTGCCTGCTTGCGTAGATTAACGTTACGGAAATGAAGTGATAACCCTGTGGCTGAAGGATAAGCGCGAACCGCAAACCATGCATCAAAGGGTAGGTAATAATCTTCAAGCTCAAGCGGCATTCCTAGAGCAACTGCGCTGAGATAAAGTTGACCAAAGCTAGTATTAGCCAGTTCTGGAAACTCTGACCACAAATTTTTTCCGAGCAGATCCTCGCAGGAACGCCCCAGAGTTCTGCTTCCCTCATGATTGAGATAGGTAAAGCGCCACTCACGATCAAAGGCAAGAAAGCCGTCAGTTATGCTCTCTAAAATCTTGGTAACTTGCTCTTTGGCAGTTTCAGCCTCAACACGAGCCGCTTGCTCTCGCTCAAACAGATGTTCCCGCTCGACTTCTGCTTGCTTGCGCTCCGTGATTTCTTGGCAGATTGCACCCACCCAAGTAATATCACTTGGTAGTTTAATCGGATAATAATTTACCAACCAGTGCCGTTGCTTTCCAGGTGCGGCGGGTGTCTCTCCACTGGCCTCTTGGGTAATAGATTCTCCTGTCTCGATCGCATGGTGTAAAGCTTCCATCACCGCAGGAGCTACCCCAGGTAGCACTTGAGCGACGGTCTTTCCGATATGCGCTTCTTGAGGAAAACCGTTAATCTCAGCTAAAGCGTCATTCAAGCGAACGTATCTCAATTTCTCATCCCATAGACCAATACCTACAGGGGCGTTATTAAAGAGGGTATCAAGCAGAACGTTAGCTTCAAGCAAACGAGTCTGTTCTGTTTTCAGTAGCGCCAACAGTTGCTCGCGTTCTGCCTCAGCTTGCTTGCGTTCGCTGATATCCATGCACATTCCTACCCATTCCTGGATTTCGCCTGATTCGTCAAGTATGGGCACACCACGTATAGCCATGTCACGGTATTCGCCGTCATGCCGCAGAACGCGATACTCGGCAACTGCAACGCTGCGTCCAAAAAAGGCCTGTCTCCAAATGGCAGCTACAGATGTCCGGTCATTTGGGTGTAGTGCGTCAACCCAACCCCATCCTTTGTATTGTTCGGGACTTTGCCCAGTGAACGCCTCCCAAGTCGGAATCTCGTCAACAACGTTGCCCCAAGGCCCGGCGCTCCAAACGATGGATGCGCTTGCTTCTGCCAGTGAGCGGTAGCGTGCTTCACTATGACGCAGATTTTCTTCTATTTGCTGCTGTTCATCCAAATATTGTCGCAAATCTGTAACCTCTCGAGCTTTCAGGTTATCAATTAAATTTTTAAGTAAGTCGGCACAATAAAACCAAACTATGTAAAGAAAAATTAACTAGGCTAAAACTCTTTTCCCTCCTGCTCGATCTCAACGATAAATTTTCCCACCCACCTATTTAACAATGGTAGAATTTTCCTCTCCAATCGAGACACCTGGAATTTCAAAAATCTGACATATTTTTTCTCACTTTCTTGCAGTAATGACGAGCTTCGCTGCTGCTCAATGAACTGACCAATTTGAGTGGCGATCGCACTCATCATTTGGAGTAAATTGGTGTCAGGTTCTAAAATTTGAGCGCTGAAAAATTCGAGCGCAGCTAAGATTTTATTACCCAACCGAATCGGAAATCTGATGGCGGTGGCAAAAAAATTCTCGTCTTGGGCGGGTTCTGAAATCCAAACAGGTTGACCACTTGCCCAAATCCGATCGGGTAAACCTTCACTAAAAGTAATTGTGTGCTGGTTAAATGGTTCTTTCTCCAAATCAGGTGAATACCAAGTACTCATGGGGTGTACAACATTAGCTTCATCGTCTACACTCCAGAAAATACCAGCTTGCCATCCTAAACTTTCGCACAAGGATTGTAGAATAGCTAGAACCCCATTCACAAGCGTAGTTGTCTCAGAAAGGACGTAAGCGATCGCATACTGTGCAGTTAGAAGCTGTTGGCTGCGTTTGCACTCAGTAATATCTCTAATTAAGATTGATACACCACTTTCTGAGGCATAAATGCAATTTTCCAACCAACGATGCCATTTTGGATAGAAATACTCAAAATTTACTGTAAATTTTTCTAGTAAGTAAGTCGGCATAATAAAACCAAATTATGTGAAGAAAAATTAACTAGGCTAAAACTCTCTTCCCTTTTGCCTCCTGCCTCATTTCAACAATAAATTTTTCCACCCACCTACTTAAATATTGGAATATAGCATCTGCTATAACTTTGACTCCATCTATCTACGGCTATAGACCTTGTAAGTTGGTGATTATGTATTACATCAATTATCATGCAAGCTATTTAAGCTAGTAATAGAATTGTTTCAATTCAGGGGATAAGAATATGAAGGTTTGGCTTGCTTGCTTTTTAGTGCTGTTTGCCTTAGCAGAACTGTTTGACTGGTTGCAAGAATTTAATCTGCCATTACCTATCTATATTTTAGGTGGCGCTTTTTTAGCTGTTGCTTCTAACTATGATAAAATTGTCGGCTCTGCCACTGCTGATTCCAGCATTGAAGCATCACTTGAACAACCTCAGTTAGATTCACTAACTCCATCTACTAATCCGATTTCTTTGCCAATTACCAGTCCTGTTGAAGACGTTCAAACATCTCCAACAGATGATTAGAGCTTGTCTAATTCTATGGTTGACGCTGGGCGTAAACTTGCTTTAAAAGTAGGAATACGTCAAAATCTCTAACTAACAAGTAAATTGCTACATTAATAGGAGCTTTAGGTTAATTAGCTTTTAACCTAGATTCCCAAAATTGACTTTTGTACCGACAACATCTACCCAATTCAGGCTACCGCCTCAACGCCGTGATTAGTGGACTATTAGAAAAACTCCGCGTACCTTTTGTCAAAGTTCAGGATTCCCGTGAAACTTCTAAGAGCAAAAGCTGGCTGCCAATTATTTTTGTTACCAGTATAGGAGTCACTGCCTTTATCTGGGGACTTCGGGAACTCAAATGGTTACAGCCTTGGGAGTTAAGAGTTTATGACCAGATGTTGCGATCGCGTCCATCAGAAGCACCCGATCGGCGGATTGTGCTAGTAAAAATTACTGATAAGGATCTCAAACGAGAGAAATGGCCTCTATCTGATCGGACAATCAATCAGCTATTAAAGAAAATAGAGTCTTATCAACCGCGAATTATTGGTTTATATCTTTTCCGACCAGAAGACAATAATTTGACGGCTAATCTTCAAAATCAAGATAACATTGTCACTACCTGTTTGTTCAGCAGTTTAGGTAGAGATGAAATTCCTCCACCGCCGAATGTCCCTATAGATAATGTTGGGTTTAGCGATGTGGTCGCTGACAATGAAAACGACCAAAGTCTCCGCCGCACTTTATTATTTGCTAACTCTACAGACAATAAATGTACAACACAATTTGCATTTGGTGCATTAATTGCAATTAATTATCTAGAAAAGCAAGGTATTGAATACGATTTCACGAAAAAAGGAGATTTTATATTAGGTAAAATCCTGTTCCGGCGTTTACAACCTAATTCTGGTGGCTACCAACATTTGGATGCACAGGGCTATCAAATATTATTAAATTACCGTCACCCCAATAGCCTCGCTGACCAAGTAAGCCTCACAGATGTTCTTAGCGATCGAGTCAACCCCAGTTTATTCAAAGACCGTCTGGTAATTATTGGCACTACAGCGGCTAATATCCCTCCAAGTGGCTTTTATACGCCCTACAGCGCTTTACCAGATCAACCAGCTAGAATGCCTGCTCTGTTTATTCATGCACAGATAGCAAGTCAACTGATCAGTACAGTGTTGGATGGGCGACCCTTGATTTGGTATTGGCCAAACTGGGTGGAACTTATTTGGGTGTGGGGCTGGTCGCTATTAGGTGGTGTTTTAGTATTGCGGTGGCAAAATCCGCTGCTTTTGCTAGTGGCGTTAGGGATAACTCTATTTGGCTTAGTAGTAATCTGCGTTGCTTTGTTTTTACAAGCTGGATGGGTGCCATTAATCCCTCCTGCTCTTGCTTTGGCGATCAGTAGTATCTGTGCGATCGCTTATACTAGCTACCAAAATCAACAGCAAACTCAGGTGATTGTTCTGCAAGTTGAAAAACAACAAGAAGCGATCGCCCAATTAAATGTACTCTTAGAAGATAAAACAGCAATTCCCGACTCGTCTGTTGACTTTCCTCCTCCAGTTGATTCACCAGAAATAAAATCAGGTGATTTGCTTTTGAGTGGACGCTACAAAATCTCTCAAACTCTCGGCGCTGGTGGATTTGGTCGGACTTATTTAGCACAGGATACTCAACGACCAGGTAATCCTACTTGTGTAGTTAAAAAGTTAATGCCAGCCCGTCAAGATACACGATTTTTGCAAGTCGCCCGCAGGTTGTTTCATAGTGAAGCTGAAATTTTAGAAATTTTGGGTAAACACCATCAAATTCCCGAACTACTTGCTTATTTTGAAGATAATCAAGAATTTTATTTAATCCAACAATATATTGAGGGACATACCCTAAGTGAAGAATTACCACCCGTACAAAATGTGCAAAACGAATCATTTGTGATGGAAATGCTCAAACAAGTTTTAGAAGTTCTAGAATTTGTTCATCAACATCAAGTGATTCATCGCGATCTCAAACCGACTAATATTATTAGATGCGCTCAAAATAATCGACTGGTATTGATTGACTTTGGTGCTGTCAAATTGATGCAACCGTCGAGTAGCGAGCAAACAGAATTAGCCACAGTAGCCATTGGGACGCGGGGTTATGCACCTCCAGAACAATTTGCCGGTCATCCCCGCTTATGCAGTGACATCTATGCTTTAGGAATGATTGCTATTCAAGCTATAACTGGAACACTACCCCAAGAACTCCACCCAGATCCAGAAACGGGTAATGCGATCTGGCGGCAAACCGTGCAAGTAAGTGAAGAATTAGCAGCAATTTTAGATAAAATGGTTTGCTATCATTTTAGCGATCGCTATCAATCAGCCACCGCAGTTTTACAAGATTTAAAACGGATGTAGCCCTGACGATTAGAAATTGCGGCTACACATACTTTCGTTTGCCGATACAAAAAATTAATGGTTTGCAACCCGCAGATGGGGTTTTATCTGTAATCTCAAGGGTTTATACTTATATTAATTATTAACGTGAGTTCTATCGACCTCTCCCTCCCTCTCCTACGGTAAAGAGAGGAGCAACGAGAAATTAGGGTTTTGGCTCCCCTCTAGGTGTCTAAGAGGGGTTGGGAAAGAGGTCAAAAAAAGCAAGGGACTTGTCGAACTCACGTTAATTATTAATGCTATTCATTTTAGCGAATACCTGATTAACTGCGTTTCCTGGTTTTCAGCAAAAAAAATCGCCCCCTGAATTCAGGAAGCGCATCACCAAGGTGCTGTAGAGACGCGAAGTTCCGCGTCTCTTATTTTAGCTAGCAACGTATTCTTTGACATTGGCACGACGGCGACGCAGATGAGCCAAAGCTTGATGCTCTAACTGACGAACGCGTTCGCGGCTGAGATTCAATCTCTCACCAACTTTTGCCAATGACATTTCATTACCATCTTCTAAACCAAAGCGCAGTGCTACAACTTCTCGCTGTTGCGGTGTTAGTTCTGCTAACAGATTGTTCAAGTCTTGGCGTAAGAATTCCTGGTTGGTGTAATACTCTGGTGATGGGCCATCATCTTCGAGCATTTCTTGCAACTCAGTATCTTGGTTTTCACCAACTCGCACATCCAAAGACACTGGTTGACGAGCCATATTCAGGTACTCGCGAATCTGAGCAGGTTCTAGTTCCAGTGCTTTGGCAATTTCGGCTGGAGTTGGCGATCGCCCCAAGCTTTGAGCCAACTCGCGCTGCACTTTTTTAATTTTGTTCAGTTTCTCGGTGATATGGATCGGTAAGCGAATAGTCCGACCTTGTTGAGCGATCGCCCGAGTAATTGCTTGGCGAATCCACCAGTAAGCATAAGTCGAGAACTTATAACCCCTCATCGGATCAAATTTCTCCACACCCCGCTCTAACCCTAGTGTTCCTTCCTGGATTAAATCCAGAAACTCCATATTTCGCTTTTGATATTTTTTAGCAATAGCGACAACCAAGCGCAAATTCGCTTCGATCATTTTTTGCTTCGCCCGCTTACCTTGTGCCACTGTCTGCTGCACATCGGTTTCCGATTGTTTAACGTGGTCAGCCCACTCTGAAATATCCGGTTCGCGTTGCAACTTCTTCGCCAAAGCTTCCTTGGCATCGATGAGCGTCATCATTTGTTGCACTTGCTTCCCAAACACAATTTCTTGTTCGCGGGTTAGCAGTGGTACACGACCAATTTCTCGCAGATAGGTTCGCACCATATCAGCCGTGAATTTGGTGTTGAGGTTTTCCGTTTGGGGATTGACAGTAGGCATTGGTGCGATGTCCTCTACTTCGTAAAGATAATGTATGTTTTATTACTAAAATGGATGGGGAGAAGTAGTATATCTATCACGAAATATCGGGAGCTATCAAAAGCAATTAGTTAATTGATACAGCCGTTGTTAAGACGGTAAGCCCCCATTGATAGGTTCCCCTACCTTCCCGAAATTTTCAATTTTTTATAAGCACGCTGGTTATTTTTGAGAATTCTTCTCTTGGACTGTTACTAACACCAATCGGTAAATCCGAAGTCGGTATGAGTTCTACTTAACTTATGATACGATAAATCAGGCAAATAGTAAACTCTCTTAAGATAAAACCTATTATTATAATTTAAAAGCAGCCGTTATATAAAAAATTTTTGAATTTCCTCGAAATTGCTGACTACTTCTATAGTGACGCCAAAAACCCCTCTTCTGTTGCCAAAACTAGCGGGATAACCGAACTTAATTTGCTGTGATAATGGAGGGATGTCACGAATTAGTCATTTGTCATTTGTCATTGGTCATTTGTCACTTGTACTGAACGACTCGTGCCGACTTGTGCCGAGCGAAGTCGAGGTAGTGGAGCCGAGGTAAGTCGTTGGCGTAATCTCTGTCTTTGACACGCTGTTAGCGTTCGTAGAGAAGTATTGGTCATTTACAAAGGACAAATGACAATTGACAAATGACAATCTAAAATCCAAGGTCAGCTTTAGCTAGTTCCGCAGCGGCGAATACTTCTGCGTCAGGTTTTTCTTCCCAGGCTGGCTCACCAATTTCGGCATAAAAAGTTGCGTCATAAGGACGGGTACGGACTACTACGGGCATAGGAACGGCGTGACCCAATATTAAAGCTTGTTGTTTCGAGTCTAGCTTTGCCAATACCGACCGCAGTCCGCTACCACCAGATACACCTGTAAAAATCGCCTCAATGTCTTTTTCATCATTCAGCAAAGCGGTAATGCGAGTCCCTATTTGCGACATCACTTCATTATCAATGCCTGATGGACGTTGATCGACTACCAAAAGTGTGACAAAATACTTCCGCAGCTCGCGGGCGATAGTCCCAAAGATAGTACTTTGAACGATAGCCGGGTCAAGGAAACGGTGCGCCTCTTCAATGGTAATCATCAATGGCGTTGGGCGATCGCTAGGATTTTTGCTTTGCAGGAATTTATCTGCTTTCTTGACGTAATGCTCGTGAATACGTCGGGTGATCATATTCGTCACCAACATATAAGAGAGCATATTAGACTGGGAACCAAATTCTATCACAACATTCTTCCCAGCTTCCAGGCATTGCACAATTTTACTAATGTAATTCTGGGGGCAAACGGCTCGCATATACTTCAAGCTATCCATCCGCAAGAGTTTGCGCTGCAATGCCATAATCGAGCCTTTGTGTCCGCGTTTCTCCTCGCAGAACATCTCGATTTCTTCGTTAGTCATATTCAACAATTGGACAATCCAAGACTTGCCAAATTCGCTATACAAAATATTGGCATTATCCAAGGCTGCGTCAGAGAGTCCTAAATCTCGGCTACATAACTTAATATCTTCAACTTCTATTTGCTCGTAACTCAAATAAAGTTCTTGAGCATCACGCACACCCCGACGCTTTGTCGATTCCGGGTCGAGGGTATAAACTTCTACCTTACTAGGAAAAAGTTGCTTTAAGCCTTTAACAGTATTAACATTTTTACCTTCTGCAACGGCTTCCCAGCCATACTCAGAGTGCATATCAAAAATCAAATTGACTGCCGCATTTTTACGGATAACGCCAGCTAAAAGTAGCCGGGTTAGAAAAGATTTCCCAGTACCGGATTTCCCAAAAACCCCATTACTCCGTTCTACAAAGCGATTCAAATCGATACAAACGGGTACATCCATATCCAAAGGTTTGCCGATGGAAAAGTTGCGCCTTTGGGGGTCATCTTCCCAACCAAATACGCGGCGAAAATCGTCAACACTTGCTTCGTAAACTTGACTAAAGTGACTAGGAATAGTTTTCACCGGCAACAATTCTATTGTCGTGCTGGTTTGTGGCATAAATGAAGCTAAACCCGTCACCGATGGAAGGAAAGGATTTGCCGATTTGCCATTTGTTGGGGAGAAAGATTCTTCAGTTTCGGGAGTGAACATCAACATCGGCGCGAGGTTGATAGTACCATAAGTACCACTTCCGGCTAAAACATCTCGTAAAAAAGTGTCTTCCCAATTGGGGGGATTAGCAATAATTCGGGCATTAGCAGCTCCCAATGCTACATCTGTCAGCATACAAAAAAAACGCGATCGCATCCCTTGCACAACAAGAAATTTACCCACCCGCATATCTTCTACAGAAATGTCAGGATGCAATCGGACTTCTAAACCTTCAGTTAGAGAACCTTGAATGACCGAACCTAATGGCTGTGCCGAATTCATCTGATTAGTCATTTGTCATTTGTCATTTGTCATTGGTCATTGGTCACTTGTACTGAGCGTAGTCGAAGTATTGGTCATTTGTTTTTCTTTTCCATCCCCCATGCCCCATGACGCCAGTTGCTTCAAGTCGGCAAAGCCGCCCAACGCACTGGCTCCTCAATTCCCTATGCCCTATTATCTAATCAATCTGAATCGAGGTTGGCGCACTTCCTGTTGATGGAGTGGTACTAATTAACGGTTTGCGGAATTGGGCGTAAAGGCGATCGCGCCAGGTAAAGAATGGTTGATAATCTATATTCTCGGCAAAGATTGGCAATCCTTTACCTCTAATAGAAGCTGGTAAATCCAGATAGGGCCCAGAGGGGAACTTGAGCAATATCGATAAGCCAGCCACCGCTAAGTCAGCTAAAGTCGGCTCATCTCCTGTTAAATAAGGACTATCTGCCAATAATAACGTTAAGGCTTCCAAGTCTTGTTTTAAAGATGCGATCGCTGACTGTATCACATCTGGGCTGTAACCTACGCCAAAACCCAATACTGTCAGTAAGTCACTAGGTACTCCTTGAACCAGACTTTTAAATATATCTGGTGTTGAGGTGGGTAATAAAGACTTACGGAAATTTTGGTCTTGACTTACGGCTGCAAATAGTGCTTTGCGACCTTTGATGCCTATGGACTCATCCGCCCATTCTTCTATTAATAAAGTTAAACCCCGTTGTTTAGGATCTTGCGGTATTATGGGGCGATCGGGATACTCTAAGTCTAAATACTTAGCTATTTCCGTAGAATCCGCAATGTATTTATGACGATCCTTTAATACAGGCACTTGTCTTTGACCAGTCAGCCGGAACAGTTCCACTTGTCCAATCCCAGGCGTGACCTCTATTTTGCGGTAATCTAGTCCTTTAAAATCTAGAATTAGGCGCACTTTCTCTGAGTATTGAGAGAGTTCCCATTGGTATAATTCCAGCATGTGTTCTATCTCTTGTAACTGGTCAACTTATTAACTTTACAATTGTATCTTTAGTTTAAGTAATTTTTATTGGTATTAGTTGGTTAACTGTCTATTTAATTGACATTAAGGTTTAACCGATGCCTGATTTTTGGCAAAATTATCGATTTGAAAAAATCTTGTTTTCTGATTGATTAAAATATCAAATAACTAAGTAATTTAATTCGGCATGTATTATATAAATAGCCCTAACCCCTCATTCGTGGGTCTTCAACAGTTACTTCAATTTTTGTCAGCGTTAGCCTACCTTAAAATATTTCGGGAATTAATTTCTGTGCTTTTGCTGAATAATCAATGTAATTCAACATTTATGAATCAACTATTAATTTAAGTACAACTTTGTATATAAATTATCTTTCAAGTATAATCTTTCTTTGGAGCTAATTGTAACTTATAGCTTGTAGAGGTGAGATTTTCATACTTTCCGATAATTTATGTTATCCGAGTGGGGTTTTTAAATTTTTGTGTGATGGAGAAAATTTGTTCAATTTCCAAGAAATAATATGATAGATATATTTCATGACGATCGGCGTGAATCGAGGTTAAATATTTAACCTCACCAGCACAAACTATTCTACAGAAAAACCTTACTTCCCTCTTGAGTTAGATTTTGTGCATAGCAAAATGTTATAAATCTTTATGTAATGTGTGGACAAAAAAAACAAAATTTATGAAGACAAATTACAGCAAATTGCTGACCACGTTGGCAGGCATAGCAGGATTTACTAGTTTCAGCGTCCTCATTACTTTACCATCTGATGCGAAAGAGGTATTAAATCCTAACCCCAGTATTTTCAACGAAGCTCCCTATAACCAAGGTCAACGCCTTCAAGCAAACACTCAATACGCGCCTGCTGAAGCCGTTTCTCAAATCGAAAAGGGCAATACCAAACGCAAGCCAGTAGCACAGAGAAGTGGTGGAACGGTAAATCCCAGACCAAGTATTTTCAACGAGCCTCCCTATAACCGTGGTGGTGGTAGTGCTACACCTAGTGAACCTACACCCGTCACCCCAAGTACTACCCCAGAAACTCAACCTACCACACCATCTACTAATACACCTACTACAACTCCACCAAAACCAGGGGCAAGTAGCAATCAAGGCAAAAACTTATTAGCCTTGGCAGAGTCAAACGCTTCCTTTACCACGTTGACCAAGGCTTTGAAAGCAGCAGGATTAACCGCAGCTTTGCAAGGCAAAGATAACTTAACTATTTTTGCACCCACAGATGCAGCTTTTGCTAAGTTACCAGCAGATGCTTTGCAAGAATTATTAAAGCCAGATAACAAAGAAGTATTGCTCAAGATTTTAACTTACCATGTGGTGCCTGGTAAGGTATTGTCTACTGATTTAAAGTCTGGCGAAGTTAAAAGCCTCGAAGGTGGCACAATCAACGTTAAAGTCGATCCTGCTACTGGTGTCACTGTCAATGATGCTAAAGTAACACAGGCAGATATCACAGGTAGTAACGGCGTAATCCACGCGATCGATCAGGTGATTTTACCTCCTGACTTGTAGTTGTAAGGTATCAGCACAACTGGCAACATAACTAGATTGGCATAAAGTATTAATACGTTAAAGTTCCGTTCAGATGTTAGTTTTGGACGGTTTTTTTGTTTGCAGTTAGCTTTTGATCTTTATCTTGCATTTCTAAAAGTTCAGGAATAGTAACAAATTTATAGCCCTGTTTCCGAAAGTTGGCAATAATTTCTGGTAAAGCTTGGACAGTTTTAGAGCGATTACCACCACCATCATGCATTAGCACAATTCCACCTGGCTTGGCCCTCCTAAACACATTATTAATTAATTTTGGTACAGCAGGACGTGAGTAGTCTACAGAATCAGATGACCAGCGAATGATGGCATATTTGCTATTTCTCGCGTAACTAGCCACCCCATTGTGCATGATTCCCCCTGGTGGTCGAAATAAATTTGTTTTAATCCCTGTCACTTGATAAATCAAGTCTGCTGTGTGGTCAATTTCATAGGCAGCTGCTTGTGGATTTAAGAATTGATACCAATGATGCCAAGTGTGATTACCAATTACATGACCCTCAGCAATTTCCCGCTTTACTAAGCCTGGATAATTCTTCACGTTTTGCCCAATCAGAAAAAATGTCCCTTTTATCTGATTTTTTTTGAGAATATCTAGTACTTCCCCGGTACTTTCAGGCCATGGCCCATCATCAAAGGTGAGCGCAATTACTTTCTGGTCGGGAGTCAATTTTGCCGCATCAACTATTGCCCCTTGAAAACGCTGTGGCACAGTATATGAAAAACCTTTTGTTTGTACTTGTTGCTGCCAACTTCTAAGCATCGTTGCTTTGAGTTCTTCAATCTGCTGCTGAATTCCAACTTTGCTTGGTTGATTGTTTACATTTATATTCTCTGTACTTTGAGCATTAGAAGAGCTTGACTTAATAAGCATCATCGTGCTGACACTCACACTCCCACTCAATACAAGCAACGTAACTAATATTTTTTGCAGACCAAAAAATGACTTATTGTCGTCCACTTCATAGCTCCTTCAAGGTCGAACCATTTTTTTTCACAATACTTATGGCAGCTTTTTCTACTCTGTAAGCCTTGCCATACAAGCTACAGTTATGACTGGTATATTTTTTCAAGTTAGCTCTAACACTGACTCTGAAAAAATACCTTACCCGATGGAAAATCTAATATCTATAAGCAAAACCCTCACCATAAAGATGAGAACCTGCTTGCGCATTAATTTTTGTAATCTATGGGGAATAAGGGAATTTCGAGAACTGTAAAAGGCAAGTAAAATAATTTGTAATTAAGTTAAGTTTTGCAACGGAGATTCAGACAAGAGCCACAAAACTTGAGACTTCTTAGTTGCGAGGGACTTAACCCCCTATAATTTATTAATCCTGCCTCATTAACTATGAATCTTAATGTAGGCTAAATATTGCATATTCTATTGACGAAGCTATTGCGAAATGATGACGAAGATGTGACCTTTCTTGAGTAATGACGGTAGAGAGCAAATCTGTTAAAAAATTTCTTCAATCTCCAGCAGCGTCAGAGGATTGAACACTATTAACTGCTGAAAATTCTGCAAATAATGCTTTAAAGTGAGTCCAAAACTTCCGCACACTTGTTTCTGTCTCAAAAAAGGGACTTCCGATAAATCATCCATTTTGTGGGGCTTTTCGGCCCACCCCACAAGAGTTAACAGGATACTTTTATTTGGAAATCCCTTATCTGAAAAGGTTACAGACTAGACATTACATCCCGTGCAACTGCTAAAGTCTGCTCGATGTCTTCTTCAGTGTGAGCAAAAGATGTAAACCCAGCTTCAAATTGAGAGGGTGCTAAGTAAACACCACGCTCTAACATCCCGCGATGGAAGCGTCCGAATTTGGCTGTATCAGACTTTTTCGCATCTTCGTAGTTATGAACTGGGCCAGCAGTAAAGAATAAGCCGAACATGGCGCTGATTTGACCACCGCAAGCTGCATGACCAGTTTCTTTAGCAATTTGCAGCAAACCATCTGCTAGCTTTTTAGTAATTCGCTCAAGAGACTCGTAAGTACCTGGCTTTTGCAGCAATTCTAAAGTCTTAATCCCAGCAGTCATCGCCAAGGGATTACCAGAAAGAGTCCCAGCTTGATATACGGGGCCGGCGGGCGCAACCATTGACATAATATCTCGGCGACCACCATAAGCCCCTACTGGCAAACCACCACCAATCACCTTACCCAAGGTTGTTAAATCGGGAGTAACCCCAAATTTTTCCTGAGCGCCACCGTAAGCAATGCGGAAACCTGTCATCACTTCGTCAAATACCAACAACGCTCCATATTCGTGAGTTAGTTCCCGTAACCCTTCTAAAAAGCCAGCATCAGGTGCGATAAATCCAGCATTGCCGACGACTGGCTCAAGAATGACACCAGCAATCTCGTCGCGGTTTTCTTCAAATAAAGCTTTGACTGCTTCTAGGTCATTGAAAGGTGCAGTTAGAGTACTGCTAGTTGCTGCTTTAGGTACTCCTGGTGAATCTGGCAAGCCAAGTGTGGCAACACCAGAACCCGCTTTCACTAGAAACGTATCAGCGTGTCCGTGGTAGCAACCTTCAAATTTGATGATTTTGTCTCGGTTGGTAAAAGCCCGCATCAGCCGCAAAACTCCCATACAGGCTTCAGTTCCAGAGTTGACAAATCTGACCATTTCGATGCTAGGAACGGCATCGATGACCATTTCTGCCAAAACATTTTCTAGGACTGAGGGTGCGCCGAAACTGGTGCCTTTTTCTAAAGCTTCATGCAATGCTGCAATGACTTCTGGATGAGCATGACCACAAATAGCTGGGCCCCAAGTGCCTACATAGTCTATGTATTTATTGCCATCTACATCCCAAATATACGCGCCTTTGACACGATCGAAAACGATGGGTTGTCCGCCCACAGATTTAAAAGCACGAACTGGAGAACTGACTCCTCCGGGCATGAGATTTTGAGCGGCGGCGAAGACTTCTTGTGATTTTGTTGTTTTAATTGTGGTATTTACCAAAGTTCTCTCCTAACAGTGGGCAATAAAACGCTCTATCTTAGGATAAAGTCAAACACTGCTTAGAATTTCTATCCTATAAAATTAGCGGAACCAAAAAAATAACATTATGTTATGCAAGTCGAGTGAAGACTTGACTTTAGATATTTAATTCAAAAAAAACATATCGGCTGTCCTATTTTGAATGGTATCGTGAATCCATAAATTATTCTCATGAGAGCAAACTAGCTGGTATGTCTTCTTACGATTCGCGATCGCTGCATTACACTATCCCGGTTGAGAAAATTCGCTACGATGAACGGGGTCTAGTGCCTGCAATTGTCCAAGACTATCTAGATGGTACTGTCCTGATGATGGCGTGGATGAATCAGGAGTCATTACAAAAGACTTTAGAAACTGAAGAAACTTGGTTTTGGAGTCGTTCCCGGCAAGAGTTGTGGCACAAGGGGGCGACTTCTGGACATCTTCAAAAAGTACAAAGTATCCGTTATGACTGTGATAGTGATGCCCTGCTTATCGGGGTAGAACAATTAGGAGATGTTGCCTGTCATACTGGAGAGCGCAGTTGTTTTCACCAAATAGAAGGAAAAATTGCTGCACCTCCAGGTGATACATTGTCACAATTGTTTCAAATAATATGCGATCGCCGCGATAATCCTACTGAAAGTTCTTACACTTGTAAACTATTTGCAGGTGGCGATAACAAAATTTTGAAAAAGATTGGTGAGGAAACTGCTGAGGTGGTAATGGCTTTTAAGGATGATGAAGCAGATGCGATCGCAGGTGAAGTGGCTGATTTGCTATATCATACTTTGGTTGCCCTAGCTCACCATCAAGTTGATTTAAAATCGGTATATCGCAAGCTGCAAGAACGTCGTCAATAAGTAAAAAAACAGGTCATCTTACCGTGGGGAGTTATGTTACTCAGCCAAAATTCGATTGAGATACTGTAAAATTGCCGCAGCGATCGCTACACTCAAGATGAAGCCTAGCCAGTAACTATTAGTAATAATTTGTGGTTGGTCTAATGCCCATCCACCCAAAGGATGACCAATAAAAGAGCCAACAGCCCAGCATAAAGCGTTGATAGAAAAATACACGCCGCGTTGATTTTCCGGGGCTAACTCAGTCACTAAAGAGGCAGCAGATGGGGTATAGGAAACAATTGCCACAGCAAATACTCCCAATGCCAATGTTACCCAAAGCAGATGATAAGATGGGGCTATGCCGCTAACCCAAATCAGTCCGAAACCAATTGCCCAGAAAATCGCAGAAACAGTGAGCGCGAGAGTGTGAGAGCAGCGTTTTAAAATACTGGTGACAGGCAACTGACAAATAATTGCGAACACTAGATGCCAAGCAAATAGTCCGCTAATGGTAGTTTCAGCAAATCCCTTGGCGGTACTTTCTACAAAAACAAAGTTTTTGAAGTAAAGCGGTAGGGTGCTGTGGATTTGAGAAATATAGATTGTAAAAAATATATTAACTGCGATGTAGACTAAGAAACGCCAATCTCTTAATACTGCCATCCAAGCAGCAAAAAGTTCTGTCTTTTCAGGTTCCTCTATCTGCTGTTGTTCGGTTTCATTAATCCCTACATAGACAACTCCAAAAAATGCCATAAAAGAGATGGCATCAATCACAAATAGCCAGCGATAACTCCCAATTATCGCAATCAAAAACCCAGCTAGCACAATTCCGATCGCTAACCCCAGATTATCAGCTAGTCTGGCGATCGCAAAAGTTTCCCGGCGATTGTCAATTTGGCTAGCGTCAGCAACCACAGCTTCAGCCGCCGGCCAATAGAAACCTATCCCTAAACCGCTAATCAAGCTACCGATTACCAAAGAAGTGAAATTATCGGTTGCGGCTAAAACTAGAGAAGCAATTGCTGAAATCGCCGTCGCTAGCAACAAAGTGCGGCGGCGTCCCCAATATTCAGAATCAGCCAAAGAACCACCCGCAATCCGCCCTACGATGCCGGAAATCGAGGCGCTACCCAAAGCTACCCCAACACTGGTTGCAGATAAACCAAGTTGATTGACAAAAAAGATGGGGGCGTAAAACAGGGTACAGCCGGTACCAACTTCCGAGAGAAATCTACCAATTGCGAAAATCCAGACCTGGGGATGTATCGAAGGCAACCACGATGATAACTGAGATTGAGAAGCTAATTTCATGAGGTTAAATGTCATAATTTGATGACATTTTTGTAATTCTTATCATTGGTTACTATTTTCCTCACTGATTCCACAGGGTTTCCACAGGGATTTTAGCAGTTTTCCACAGGTGCTATACGAGCTAATAGGCTTCTTGCTGTCTTACTGGGGATTGTTGATTATAAGTAGCAAAGAAGTTTAAGGACTGAGTTTTTGTGAAGTAAAGTAACAAAAAATCGGCTTAAATCCCTATTCTGTCGTTCGCATTTATTTTTTATACCATCATTTTTAACATTTCGCAGCATTGACAAACCCACCCCCTCTTGGCGCACAATGATGCGGCTTGCTTTTATAATTCCGTTCAACCGCTGGCATCAAATGTGTAAAATATATTACTACTAGATGTAAGCGCAGATTGTCGGGATAGCGAAAGAGCGTGTAAAGCCCTAAACTGCTTTACCGCAAGCAACTTGTCCCTCTTGATTATCCTCATAGGAGGAAAATCTCATGAAATCAACGGTTAGTATCTTTACAGAAATTCCTGAAACACTCCACGAATCCTTAAAAAACTACTTAGAAACTCATCCTGATTGGGATGAAAACAGAGTACTGACGGCGGCACTATCATTGTTTTTACTCCAAAATGGAGATAGCGATCGCCGTGCTGCTCGAGTCTATCTGGAAACTTTGTTCCATCACTCCACAGTAGAAATGCCCTGTACCGACTCACCAGCAACAGCTAATTTACTAGACACCCCATAGCTACTGGTATAAAGGGCGTTATTCCCCTATTTATTAATGGGGCACGGCATACCGTGCCCCATTAACGGGATTTTCAACTGATAGCGATCGGCAATATTACAATAAAAAAGATCGGTAGATTCCGATCCATAAAAAAGTTCTAATAGTTTCTTTTATTGCCAAAAGTAGTTGCTAAGAGAGCGGAATTTACCTTTGTTCTCAGTCTCCAATTGGAAATATCTATTTTGAGGCTGCCGCTTCCCTGACTTACGGCAGCATTTCCAGACAGAGGCTATAAACGGGCTTTTAAAGGGACTTTAGCTTCATTTGACTACCAATGCACAGCTATGTACCCTATGAACTCCAATCTCAGCACCGTTATATCTACCAAAACGGTTACATACCAAGAAATATTTTCCAGTGGACTTTCTCCCCTGTTTACTATCTTAAATAGATAGATAAATAAATATCTCAAATCACTGTTTGGCGTGTATTTGAGGAATATCTACTTATTTTGATTATCTAAATTTGTCTGTTACTAAAACTAAGAAAATTCACCAACCACTACCCCAAGAGTCAACAGTCAAGAGTTAAAAAACTCTAGACTATAAACTCAGGACTTGCCTTCCAACTGCTGGGGGTGAGCAGCAGATTCAAACTTATAGCCTACGCCACGTACAGTTTGAATTAATGCTGGCTGACTAGCATCAATTTCAATCTTCTTGCGAATTTGGCCGATATGAACATCTACAACCCGCTGGTCGCCGACATATTCATAATCCCACACCTCTTGGATTAGCTCTGCACGCCGCCAAACTCGGCCTGGATGACTAGCTAAAAAATGCAACAAGTCAAATTCCAGAGCAGTTAAGGGTACTGGTTGGTTATTAAGTGCTACCTCCCGTCGCACTGGATCGATCATAAGTTTTTCAAATACCAAGCGTTTCTGCTCGGCCGTAGTTATCACTCGCTGACGCCTCAAAATAGCTCCAACTCTGACTTCTAGCTCTCCTAGTCCAAAAGGCTTGGTGAGATAGTCGTCAGCACCTTTAGCAAAGCCGCGAATTTTATCAGCTTCGTCAGCACGGCTAGTCAACATCAAAACAAAAACACCATTACGACTTTGCATCTCTTGGCAGAGGTTAAACCCTGTGACATCTGGTAGATTCACATCTAGAATCACCAAATCAGGGTTAAATTGCTCAAATAGATTTAAGGCTGTCTTTCCGTCTTCGGCAGCCTCCACCTGATAGTTCTGTTTAATCAAAAAGCGTTGGATTAAATTCCGAACCGCAGGGTCGTCGTCAACTACAAGAATCTTGGCGGGAGCCATGACCATTACTTTGCACAAAAATTCGTAAGATTAACAAGAGAGTTGCGTAAAAACGCAGTTGCCACTTTAGGACTAACTAAGAATCTACATGGCTACGGTATAACAATCCCGATTATTCTAAAATAAATACTCTAATCAGGATTGTGGGCAATGAGAAGGCGAAACTTCTGTTAGCCAACAGTATATAAGCGCTCTGACTTGAACTGCAACCGTTCTTGATAGCAAGACACCTTCTCGATCCCAGTTAGCTGGTAACTTAAAACGTTTCAATTTTAAATCGATATGTGGATATATACCACAAGCGATTATTCAGTATAATTAAAAAAAAACTCTTTTAGGGCACAGTAAGTTGCCAAATTTGAAACATTAAAGTTGATTTTTTCATAAAAACCATGACTTTTAGGTACTCTCCGTTCAAATTCTAGATTAGAGCCAGAATTAGACAACGACATGAGGGTATACACGGAGTTATAGCGATATGTTAAAGTGACTATAGTTGAAATTACAAAGTCGATCAAACTAACCCGTGCTACTATCCTGGTAGGGCATATAAATAGGTCGAGACTTTAGTTTCGATCGAAATAAAACCTAAAATTGTTTTTTATTCGATAAAAGACTGCCGCTGATTGAGGCTGAAGTAACAAACTCCCATGAGCGATCAAAATCCCTACGAAAAACTTGGGGTATCAGAAGAGGCTAGCTTCGATGAAATTCAGGATGCTCGTAATCGCCTATTCGATCAACATAATGGCGACGCCAAGCATTTAGAAGTTATTGAGGCGGCTTACGATGCGATTTTAATGGATCGCTTACGGATGCGCCAGGAAGGTAAAATCAAAGTCCCTGAGCGGATACGGTTTCCAGAGTTGCGAGTGCCATCGCCTCCTAAAGAAAGTCCAACCCCTCGCGAGCAGTCACCCGCATGGCTGCAACGGATGCTGGATCAGCCAACACCTGCGGATATACTCTTACCAGGAGCTTGGTTTCTCGGTTTGAGTTCTATTAGCTTGTTCTATCCAGAGGGAGGCGATCAAGTTTTGCAGTTAGCATTGGTGGTTGGCGTAGGCACTAGTATTTACTTTCTTAATCGCAAGGAAGGCAAATTTGGCCGAGCAGTTTTGTTCACCCTGGTCAGTTTAATAATTGGCCTAATCGTTGGGGGACTAATTGCTAGCTGGCTTTTACCACAAATATCATTTATCAGTCTGGAAACGAATCAGTTCTCTACTGTAGTGACGTTTATATTGTTGTGGTTAGTTAGTAGTTTTCTACGTTAAACCACTGCCGTAAGCAGGTTTTGATAAAGAAGACATGGTTTATGTGTGTTCTTCTAAGATAAAAAGTTAGGAGTCAGAATACCTATTCTGACTCCTATTTTAATTTGCAACTCGAATGCTGATTAATTGAATATGTTGCAGGTACAGAGCCTTTTAGACAAGGTGTTAAGCTTTTAAAACTAAATCTACAGCAGCGCTAAAATCCTGAACAATTAAGTCGGGGTGGTAAAGTTCTAATTGGGTGCGATCGCGAATCCCGGATTCCACAGCCATTACCTTAATACTATAATTTTTCGCAGCGGTGATGTCGGCTTCCGTATCGCCTACCATCCAGGTATCAGCTGCGGGGGGCAGTTCTTCTAAAGCCCTAGCCATCAACAAGGGCTTATCTTCAATATCGCGAGTTTTAACGTAGTCGTTAGTCAAGCAAAAACAACGATTTTCTGGGAAAAATCTCCCTAAATCGTGTTTTTGGAAGGCATAATCTAGTTCCCGAAACCGGCGCATAGTCATAACTGCTAAATCAATTCCAGCTTGTTGAATTTTTAGCAGTGCATCCACAGCACCAGGCGCGAGGGTGTCATAGTCAAAGTAGGGTTCTGTATGCACAGTTTGTCGTCGCAGCTGGGCAAATTCTTGGGCTTGGGCTTCGTCTAACCCGGAATTTAAGGCGATTTGTTTTTCGGGAACACGCGATCGCTTTAACTGCCAAAATTCCGCTTTCGGAAGTTCTTGCACTACTTGATCTGGGCGACGGGTTTTATCTAAGCAGAATTGATAAACACGGTAGTACCGTTCGGAAACATCAATAATTGGGCCGTCGAAGTCAGTAATAAGTCTTAGCATCGGCGGTAAAAGTTAATTTTTATTAAGTTTATCTCAGATGTATGGCTATTTTTTGAGGGTATCAAGTCTAGCTAAAGGTTTTTTGTAAACTATTTTTAAGAAAGTATCGACAATTACCTCATTGCAGCGTACCGCGTTTAATTTGTTCGCTTTCAATGGCTTCAAATAAGGCGCGAAAATTACCTTCGCCAAAACCTTGAGCTTGGTAACGACGTTCAATAAACTCAAAGAAAAATGTCGGCTGTTCAAAAATGGGCTGGGTGAAAATTTGTAGTAATAAGGGTGCAGTATTTCCTCCGTCTAAAGGAGTATATTCTTGCCAGTCCACGAGAATTTCCTGTTGAGCGATCGCTTCTAATTCTAGAGGTGATAGCGTGAGTCCTGGTCGCTGTTTGAGTTGTGAGTAGTAGGTTTGGGGAACCGAGAGTAAGGATAAACCACTGGCACGAAATTTCGCGATCGCACTCACAAGATTAGTCGTCCGCAAGGCAATATGTTGAATTCCTGGCCCCCGATTGACATCTAGAAATTCCTGAATTTGAGAATTCTTGGAAGCCGGTTCATTAATTGGCAATTGAACGCTACCGTTACGCGAAACCATCACCTGGCTGTGTAAAGCAGAGTGATTGGTTTTAATTTTAAATGTTTGCTGGGGTTGAAAATCTAAGATATTTTCGTACCAAGCGACGGCACGATCTAATTCACCAACAGCCACGTTTAGCACTATGTGATCTATGGCAGTAATAGTGTTGTCATTTGTGATTTGTCCTACCCTGCGGGAAGCCGCAGAAGCGTCTATGTCATTAGTCATTTGTCCTTTCTCAAAAACCAATGACCTTTCTATCAACGTATGAGTCAATCCACCCCAGGCGGCAATTTTGCCACATTTGATGAACGCCGTACCTACCTGGCGTTCCTGGATGGGTTGTAGGATTGTAGCACCGTGCATTTGAGCTAGTGCGATCGCGCCTTCGACATCTTCGACAGCAAAAGCGACATCTGCCACACCAGGTGGATAGTGACGCAGAAATTCAGCTACTGGACTTGTGGGTAACAGTGGTGAAGACAGAAAAAAGCAAACAGTACCACTTTTTACCACTTCTGTACAAGTGTGAAATGAACTGCTGCGATCGTTGGTCACTGCTTGAAAACCAAGATGGCGTACAAACCAATTTCGCCAAACTTTGGCGTCTTCTACATAGAAATGAACGCGATCAATTTTCATAAATATTGAAAATCAAGCATAACAGTTTATATATCTGTAAATTTTGCCTTTTTTGCTAGATTTTCACTTCTTTCCTAAGCAAGAATTATGTAAGCATACTCCCCCTTTAAAAGAATAAATGACTATCAGGTTGAATGTTAATTTCCATTGGCACAGCCTGCGGTTCGGCAGAAAGAGCAAAGAAAATCGCATTGGCAGCAGTTTCAGGACTAAGCATTTTTTTTCGGTCTACTTTTAGGTTGACGTTATCCCAAAAAGGAGAATCTACCCCACCAAAGTAGAATAGCGTGAACTTGATACCAAAACGCTTGAGTTCTTCTGCCATGCACTTGCTAAAACCGACAACACCAAACTTAGAAGCCGAATAAGCCGCTGCCATCCCCATCGAATGTTTGCCCAGAATTCCTACGATATTACAGATGTGACCAGACTTGCGCTTTTGCATCTCTTCAGCAGCCGCCTGAGTGGTGTAAAAGCTACCTTTTAAGTTGACATCTAACATCTTGTCTAAATCAGTGGGTTCTAGGCTGTTGTAGGGTTTGAGTATACCAGCGCCAGCTGCATTCACTAAAATATCAATTTGACCAAACTCAGCGATGGTCTTTTCTATCAAAGTATCTACCTGCTGTTGGTCAGTAATATCGGTGGGAACAGTCAAAACTTGTCCTGGTAAATCAGCAGCCAATGTGGTTAAACGAACTGTATCTCTGGCAGCCAGTACCAACCGGACTCCGGTAGGCGCAAGTTTTTGTGTTAAAGCTGAACCAATACCACCAGTAGCTCCGACAATAACAACAACTTTATTCTGCATCGTATTATTTACATTTCTTTACATCTTTGTACATAATACTGAATTATAGGCTCAGGTTATACGTAGACATCTAAAAAGTATCTATTCGGAGAATAGCGGCATTATCTCATATTCCTTGCCATTCATTTTTAATGTAAACGTGGGAGATGATTGTAGATATTTGGTAAAATTGGAACCTAACTTTAATTTTTTAATAATTGAATTAGGAGATTCTCCGGTTATTCTCCGTAACTCTGAGCCTAGTTTGGACACAGACACTTGAGTTTGGGGAGACTTTGTTTGTATATCTTGAATAATTTTTAATAATAATTTATCTAATGTTTTTTCATTAGGGATTTTCGCAGTATCTTCTTGAATTAATTGTGCAGATAAATTATTTATAATAGGGGTAATTTCTTCAATTTCTGGTTGCTTATGATGAGATTTATTATTGATATTGGATCTTTCTTGAAACAAACTTGCAATCGTTGTTAACCTGTGTAATCGAGTATTGATTGAATCTTGTTCATTTTTAATTAAATCTTGAATTTGCTCAACCACTTTTTCTAAAGATGGAACTTCTGTTGCCATTGCTAAAGAATAATGAGTGAATTTGCCAGTATTCCGGTTTTCTATATGCAAAGTTTGCCCTTGTCTACGTACCCAATAGACAATTAATCCTTGGTTTTGGAGTTCATTACAGAGGTGACTTAAAATCCCATCGCTAGAACAGACTAATATTTCTTTAACGGTTGGATAAGAACGTACAATACAAGCACCGAAAGCAATCATTTTTGCATCAGCACTATCCTTACCTTCTGGCACATGGACAAGTTGATAGCCACGGTTATATAGTTCAATATCTTGCTTTCCAATACTTGGATTTTTCCAGTTAGCAAATGCCATTTTAAATTGGAGAGGATACTTACAGACACTAGCTAAAAATAATTCTGAATTAATATCTAATTTTAAGTTTTCTGCATCCAAAAGTAGAAGTGATATTCCTGTATCTAATTGATATTTTATTTCAGCTTTTGGTTGAATTTTTTGGATAAATTGGCTCAAAGCAGCAGATTCTAACCAACTAGGCGATAATATTGTTTGCAGCAGTTGTTCAGCTAATGTCAAACTAAAAGAGCTAAGGCTTTTTTCTGCGATTTCTTCTTCGGGCAGGTTTTTTAATAAAGAAAGTTCTGTCGTTTCAGCCGTAGATACTTTAGTATATCCGTTGCTGTTAGCAAGCAAGTCAGTTTCTAAGGAACGAGAGAATGCAGATTCTAGGAATTGTTTACCACAATTTTTGCAGAGGTAATTCTGCTTGTCATTCCGACGACCATTTTTACGATATGAAGTAGATTCGCACCGAGGACATTTCATTTTATGATTTAGGTGGTTTAGAGAAGATACTTTCCTCTAAATATAGAGTATAAAAACAGACTGTCAATATCAGTCTGCATTGCCTAAGACAAGAAAAACTCAAAGCAAGCAGAAATTAAATTCAATCTTAATTTCCACTTGCACTATGTCATATACTTCTAAATCGCTAGAGTGAAACGCTTTAACTGACGCGGGCGAAAATGTAGTCGCGGGTGCGAAAATCCACAGGGTTAGTAAATATTTTATTTGTAGTACCAAATTCAACCATTTGAGTAATACGATTTTCATTACTATGAAAGAAAGCCGTAAAATCAGATAGGCGAGTAACTTGCTGCATATTGTGAGTAACAATCACAATTGTCAACTCAGAACGCAAGTTATGGATTAAATTCTCGATTTTCATACTACCCATAGGATCGAGACCTGAACAAGGCTCATCCATCAACAAAACGTTAGGTTTGACCGCTAAAGCACGGGCAATACATAATCTTTGTTGTTGACCGCCAGAAAGCTCTAAAGCAGATTTGTGTAGTTTATTTTTCACTTCATCCCAAAGTTCGGCAGCTTTGATGGCAGATTCAACAATTCCATCTAATTCTACTTTCGGATGCCATCCAACTAACTTCACCCCATAAGCAACATTATCGTAAACGCTCATGGGAAAAAGATTTGGCTTGGGAAAAACCATACTAACTTGGCGGCGTAAGCGATTGATGTTAACGCGACGCTCATAAATACTCTGCCCAAAAAATTCTACTTTTCCTTCAACCCTTACTTCTGCCTCTAATTCACTCATGCGATTTAACGATTTAAGAAAAGTAGACTTCCCACAACCACTAGAACCAATAATTGCCGTGACTTTGTTTTGGTAAATATCCATTGACACGCCTTCAACTATCTTTTGAGTGTCGTAAGAGAAGCTGAAGTTTTTGACTCTGATGGCTGGAATTAGTTTACTCATATTCCTAAAACGTCTGAAACAAAACCTGACTAGGTAAAGTAGTACAAATTAGCACCGCTGTTTCACTATGTTACCCCCAAAAGAAGATATTCATGGAAATTACGTAGCCATACAGTAGCTATACAGCAGATAAACTGTTAGTCGATACTTATATTAAAGTTATGCCTCAAAATTTATCTTTTACAAACTTTTTATACCCACCTTTCACACCTTAACTATTGAACAAGGATTAGGTCTGGTTCGATTTAAAATAGCTATGTAGAAATCAAAATACGAATATTATATACTCCTCATGGGTAGTAAGAAGTTAATTTATTTATAAAAATAAATTAGTAACTTTTTTCAACTACACTTTATAAGTATCTTTTAGTGCAAGATAGCTCGACAAAAATCAATAAGTCACGCTAGAACGTACCTTAACCGAAACGCCCTGAAATGTAGTCGCGGGTGCGAGGATCGAGTGGATTGTTAAATATTTGCTCTGTAGCGCCAAATTCAACCATTTGACCAATCCGACTTTCATCGGTGCTAAAGAAAGCCGTAAAATCAGAAACGCGAGCGGCTTGCTGCATATTATGGGTAACGATCGCAATTGTCAACTCAGACTGTAAGCTATGAAGTAGTTCCTCAACTTTCATGGTGGCGATGGGGTCAAGAGCCGAGCAAGGCTCATCCATTAGCAAAACTTTTGGCTTGACTGCTAAAGCACGGGCAATACATAATCTTTGTTGCTGACCGCCAGAAAGCCCTAAAGCTGATTTATCGAGCTTATCTTTGACTTCATCCCAAAGAGCAGCGCTGTGAAGTGCAGATTCGACAATTTCATCTAATTCTAATTTTGAATGCCTACCTGCTATTCTCATCCCGTAGGCAACATTTTCATAAATACTGATCCCAAAAGGATTCGGTTTTTGAAACACCATACCAATTTGGCGGCGTAACCGATTGATGTTGACACGACGATCGTAAATATTCTGACCAAAAAATTCTACATCTCCTTCAACTTTGACAGGCCCTTCTAATTCGCTAATGCGATTAAGAATTTTGATGAAGGTAGATTTACCACAACCACTAGGGCCAATAATTGCAGTTACTTGGTTCTGATAAATATCTATTGATACCTTTTCAATAGCTTTTGTTGTCCCATAGTAAAAGCTGATATTTTTAACTTTGATAGCTGGAATTAGGTTACTCATGCTTGCCCAAGGTGCGAAAGAAAAATTGATAAAAATAGGATTCAGGAACCAGGATAAATATTATAGAATTCTCATTTGATTTTTCTTTGCCTAATAACTAAGCGAGAAAGAATACTGACAGATAAAATTAAGCCGAGTAGAACTATAGAAGTAGTCCAGACCAATTGACTTTTCTGTGGATCGGGGTCGTTGTAGAGGTTAAAAATCAATACTGGTAAAGAAGCTGTAGGACTTAACAATCCTTCTGACCAATCTAAACTAAATAAAGCGGTAAAAATTAAGGGTGCTGTTTCACCAGCCGCACGAGCTACAGCTAATAAAATACCTGTAGTAATTCCGGGGATTGCAGTAGTTACAACAATGCGAAAAGTAGTTTGGAAGCGAGTTCCACCTAAAGCAGCGGAGGCGAGGCGTTGAGATGTAGGAATCAATTTTAAGGATTCTTCTGTTGTCAGTATAATTACAGGTAACATAATTACGGCTAAAGCAAAACCACCTGCGATCGCACTAAATCCTTTAGTGACCAAAACTATTACACCATAAGCAAACACGCCGACAACAATTGAAGGTACGCCTGTAAGAATGCTGGTGACAAAGCGAACAATACTAGCAACTGGATTAGTTTGACTAAATTCTGCTAAGAAAATTCCTGTCATGATTCCTGTGGGAATGCTTAAAATAGCACCAATTACCACCATAATTATGGTTCCCAAGATAGCATTGCCAAAGCCATTATCAATAACTGCTTTGACAAACATTTCTGATTTGAGTCCAGATATTCCCCGAATAAAAATTTCCCACAAAATTGATAATAAAGGAATGAGTACTAGACCTGTAAGACCAAAGGCGATCGCATTCATTGTATAGGTAAATATTACCCGCTTTCTTGGCAGAGGACTGCATAATTCTGCCGCCAAAGATTCATCTTTTTCTGATTGAATGTAACCACTCATAAGTTTGACAAATTTTTATTGATAAATGTCTTGTTAACTGAGGTATTTGTAGGAATTTAAAAATAAGATAGTGTTATTTATTTTTTCTGACAACCCACTTCACTAAGATGACAGCGCCAATATTTACAGCTAAAGTCAACCCAAACAAAATCAATGCTAAATAGCTTAAAGCACCTATATGCAAACCCGGTTCAGCTTCGGCAAATTCATTAGCTAATACAGAGGGAATTGTATAAGCTGGATCGAGTAAAGAAGCGCTGATTTGAGCAGAGTTACCAATCACCATAGTAACGGCCATTGTTTCACCCAAAGCTCGTCCTAAAGCAAGCATTGCTGCACTTACTATTCCAGAAAATCCAGATGGTAGCAAGACTCGAAAAATTGTTTCCCAACGAGTGCCACCCAAAGCCATAGATGCAGAACGTAATTCTTTAGGGATAGCCATTAAGACATCACGACTAATTGCTGCCATTGTGGGCAAAATCATGATGGCGAGAATAATTCCAGCAGTCAACATATTAGTCCCAGAAGGATCTTCTGTATTAAACAGTGGTATCCATTTAAAAGTACTGGCTAACCACTTTTGTAGAGGTTCTAGAACTGGAATAAAGACAAAAATCGCCCATAAACCAATAATTACACTAGGAATTGCAGCAATTAATTCAACAACAAATGCTAGGGTGATTCGCAGCGATGTAGGTAAAAAATTTTCACTTGTGACCAAGGCTACTGCAATTCCCACAGGGACAGCGAATAAAATAGCGATCGCACTACTTACTAAAGTTCCATAAATATAGGGTAATGCACCAAAAATCTGATTACCTGTATCCCAATCTTGTCCCCACAAAAACCCCATTCCAAACTGCTTAATGGCTGGTAGAGCTTCGTGTAAAATTACCCAACTCATTAACAATAGTATTGCAACAGTAATCACAGCAAAAAAGTATACTAGCCGTGTAAAACCTTGGTCAAACCAGAAATTTGTGCCGCTAGTAGTAGTTAGATTGAAATTTTCATCACCTAGATTTGATTTCTCTAATAAATTTGCCATTACAAATCAATAAAATAGTTTTTTCTTACTATTAGAGCGAGTTATTAACTCAGTCTGTCATTCGTCATTAATCATTTGTCCTTTGTTATTTGCAATTACAAAGGACAAATGAGCAAGGACGACCATAACAAAAGTTTTCACAATCTCATTTAGGATTGCTATATTCAAAGCATCCTTCCCTTTTTAAGGGAATTGGGAAATCTCTTGTACATAATTTCTAAAAATTACAAATTAAGGCTTGACAGAGCTATTCACTGTCTGAAGCACTCGATTTGCTACATCAGATGGAATTTTGGTGTAGTTCAGATCGTCGTTATACTGTTGACCGTCTTTCAATACCCAATTAATCCATTTCTTAATTGCATCAGCTTTAGCAGCATTAGCATACTGTTTGTAAACCATCATCCAAGTAAGACCGACAATGGGATAACCTTGTCCTGGATCTCCTATAAAAACGCGGTAGTTGTTTGGAAAAGTGACAGTTGATAAAGCTGCATTTGCAGATTCTAAAGAAGGAGCAACAAATTCTCCGTTCTTATTTTGTACCAGTGCTGATTTCAGATTATTTTTGACAGCGTAGCTATATTCTACATAACCAATAGAACCAGGAGTCCGAGCTACTATAGCAGCTACACCTGGATTTCCTTTGCCTTTGAGGACGTTTGGCAGATTCCATTTTGGAGCAGTGTTAGTTCCAACTCTGCCTTTAAAATAACCGCTGATGGCACTTAAGTGATTTGTAAAAATGAAAGTTGTACCGCTACCATCGGCACGAACAGCAAATTTAATTGTTTGATTTGGTAGATTAGCGCCTGGATTATCAGCTTTAATTTTCGCGTCATTCCATTTGGTAATTTGACCTGAATAAATTGCTGGTAGTGTAGCGCGGGATAATTTGAGATTGTTAACGCCTGGAAGATTGTAAACAACAGAAACA
Source organism: Nostoc sp. DedQUE08 (assembly GCF_034530895.1). NCBI lineage: Bacteria > Bacillati > Cyanobacteriota > Cyanophyceae > Nostocales > Nostocaceae > Nostoc > Nostoc sp. DedQUE08. Next base: position 200,172 of record NZ_JAVRCD010000001.1, on the reverse strand, counting down.
GCACCGCCTGCTGTAGGTACTAAAATTGCACCATTCTTGACTTTAGCAATTTCATCATCTTTCATTGCAGCATCACTACCACCAAAGTCAACGGTTCCAGCGATGACTTGACGAATACCACCACCACTACCAATTGCTTGGTAGTTAATTTTCAAGTCTGGATATTTCTTCTTCACTTCACGAGCATAGCGTTCGTAAAGCGGAGCTGGGAAAGTTGCTCCTGCACCATTGAGAGTTTCAGCTTGTGCGATCGCACCAAAAAATGGACTAAGTGCAACAGAAGTTGTCACCATTGAAGTAGCAACGACACGATTCAATATGGCGGTCGAAAAAATCATATTACCTCTGATTAAAGGAATATTTTACTGCTGTAATTCCAGTCTTAAACAGGCTACATTTTGTATGGTTAAACCTTATTTAACAATTGATAAGCAATAAATTAAGATATGTTTAAATATTGAATTAAAAAATTTTTGCTTATTGATTTTGATTGACTAAATTATTTGATTAAAAATTAATAAAAATTTAAATTTTAATTTAAATAATTAAAATTGAGTAAATCACGCAATCTCAAAATTTTCACTTCAGTAAAAAAGAGATAAACACAGATATTTATCGGTGAGTCTCTAGAATTGCACATCTAAACAGACTCAGGATCTTGCTGCTGATAATATTGCTCTTCTTGAGAAGGATGTTTTCTGTGGCAAGCATAAACACTATAGCCGTCAGCAAATTGAAGAGCAGCTTCCTCGTCAGCATGAAGCATATTTTCTTCGTCAAAAGACAACTTGCAAGGGCGATCGCAGACTATACAAACCTTTTCAAATTGGAATATTAAACCACAATGTTGAATCAATTCTTGAAGTACATTCCATTTTTTCTTGTCGTGTTGAAGGTTAAGAACTGAGATACAAAAAGCTAACATACAACCCAAAATTGCCCATTCTGCTGGTCTAGTCAAGTTGTTTGTAAAGTATGAAATATCAGTAAGGGACTTCCAAATAAAAAAACATACAATTTTTCTTGTGGGGTGGACATCTTGTCCGCCCCAAGCCTTGGGCGGGCGAGACGCCCACCCCACAAGATTGGATAATTTATTTCTTGGTAATCCCTAAATTCAAGTTTCAGCTTATCAAGATCGGCAATTAGTTGATGTTCAAGACATCTTCCTGTATACGGAAAGTATGAAACTAGTGGATGACTATGAGTTGAGTAGTACGGATATTCAGGGTGTTGAATTTGGTTCCGCAATCTGATACAGAGATGTTCGTCAAGTTGTTCCGTTATTCCATGTAGAAGGTGATCTATTACTCTTTTACCGAATTTCATGTGGATATCGCGCCCTAGATATGCCTTAAAGTTCTCAATAGTAAGAATCTTCTCAATTGCGGTCATAGGACTGCTATAGAATAATATCTCAGGCTCAGGATAATCACTCACCGCATAAGCAGTTTTGATTATTGCTGCGACTTTTTCTTGCTCAATTGATTCAGTTGATATTTGTATCGACCGCCACTTCTCTCTATAAATGGGAAGCATTGCCTCTTGCTCATCAGATAGTTCGGTGATGATGCGTTTTGGCATATATATTTTCAGTGTAAAAATAGTAAGTTAGGTTGAACAGAATATTTGTTATGCAGTCACCTTTAACCATCCAAAAATATCACCTACCGTCAACTGTAACCCCTGACAGAACTCTGGCACTGGCAAAACAGATTCAACTTCCTCAAAAGGTAAAGGTTGTTGTCTTGCAGGATAAGCAGCAATGAAGCGCTCATCAGGGTCAATTAACCAACCCATTTGAGTTCCGTGATTGAGAGCGTGTAAGATTTTTTTTGTAACTTTTGTATGGCTTTGTTCGGGGGAAAGAATTTCGATTATCCAGTCGGGTGCTGCGGCAAATGTATTGGCAATATCACCATTCTCGTCTACAGGAAGCCTTGCCCAAGAGAATACAGCGACATCGGGAACTATAGAACGTCCTCCAAAAGTGCAACGTAATTCTGGAAAAGCCCAACCCATTTTTTGTACTTTGACAACAGAATTGATTGAGGGGCAGAGTTCTCCTTGAATAGTACTATGTTTTCCTTGAGGCGTAGGTTTTGAAATGATTTGACCGTCAATGTATTCAGAATACGGTTTAGTTTCTGGTAGTACGAGAAACTCTTCTAGAGTCAATCTTTTATTTGATGTTTGTACCATGATTATCCTAGCTTCAATTTATGATGATTTATTTACATAGTTTGTATTTACCTTATTCTAAAATACTTTTTCAATTTGCCAATCAGCCGCTATCTAAATTATTTTATGTTTGCTTGCGGTTACAATACATTACCAAAAGTATAAATAATCCTATCCCTGCTAGATATTTAATTGCATCAGGTACATTAGGATTAGGGGAGAAAAAACCTTCGATCGCACCAGCAATAATCAACATTGGTACAATTCCAAATACTAGCTGCACCCCTTGATATCCATAAAACTTCAGTGCATCTCCACGGCGATATTTACCAGGAAATAAAATTGCTTTTGCTAATAAGAATCCCGCACCCCCAGCAAAAAAGATTGCAGGTAATTCTAAGGAACCATGCGGAAATACAAAGGCCCAAAAAGGATAAGCCAGATTATTTTGACCGACTAAAGTACTAACAGCACCAATTAATAAACCATTAAATACCATCAAATAGGCTGTGTATGCTCCACCTGTCATACCACCAGCAACAGCCCCAAAAGACACCGACAAATTATTGATTGCGATGCCGCTGGATGCCAAAGGTTCAACACCAACAATTGAACCCATCCATAATTTATGCTCATCTCGCACTTTGGTAATCAAGCTTTCAGGTACAATCAAAGGCATAAAGCTGGGGTTTTGCCAAGAATACCACCAAGCCACTAGTGCGCCTAGTAGAAATAGCGCCGTTGCCATAGCAATATATACAAATGTTTTCTGGACTACAGATGGTAATCCCCAACGATAAAATTCTAAGATTGCCTGCCATTCCTGCCGCCGCGAACCTTGGTAAATCTGCGTGTAAGCACGAGTTGTTAAAGATTGTAAACTTTGGATTAAAGTATTGCCGATTTGCTGAGTGCGGGCACGCGCTAAATCTGCCGCTACAGAACGATACAAACTCGCTAACTCTCTAATTTCTGCTGCCCGTAAGGACTTTAACCCTTTTTTTTCTATCTGCCTTAATAAAGCATCCAAACGCTGCCAATTAGGTTCTCGTCGCGCAATCCAACGTTGAATATTCATGAATTTTGGGAACACTGAGTTTAACTTAGCTTAAGATAGCCTCAAATTGATCTCCGTAATTTCAAGGGAAATTTAGCATTATGTCTGAAAACTTTGGATCTTCCGGCCAGATACAACCACTGAGTATCGGTAACGTTGTCAGTGCTGCGGTACGGTTGTATCGTTCTCATTTGAAGACTTATCTTAACCTAGCTGCGATGCGATCGCGCACTTGTGGGTTCTAGTTCCTGTGTATGGTTGGGCAAAATATGCAGCCATCTCTGGACTAATTTCACGCTTGGCTTTTGGAGAATTGATTTACCAACCTGAAGGTGTTCAAACTGCCAGGAGCCATATTAATCCACGTCTTTGGTCATTTTTAAGAGTTGGTTTGCAAGTAGGTATATATTTACTGCTAATTTATATTGGATTAGCGATCGTGGGCGGTGTAGTGGCTAGCTTGATCGGAGTAGCATTAGGAGGAATATTAGGTACTTCAGGCGTTATAGTCATAACCACATTGGTAATAATTGTAACGGCAGGCATTATATTGTTAGGACTAACCTGGTTCTACTCCCGTTGGATAGTAGCTGAAGTACCCTTAGCAGTTGAGGAAAATATCAATGGTGGCGAAAGTGTTGCCAGAAGTTGGGAGTTAACTAAAGCCTCAGTCTTTCGCATTCAAGGCATTGTTTTAGTTGCTTTTATCGTTACAATGCCGTTGGTGTTTGTATTAAACTATATACCTAGCTTATTCCTAATTAAACTTGAGCCTGGTACTGCTATTTACTCGATTGTGTATATTATTTCTGTGATTGGCAGCTTGATCGGTGGAGTTTTAGTCATGCCATTTTGGCAAGCACTAAAAGCTGTTTTATACTTGGACTTGCGTAGTCGGCGTGAAGGTCTAGGTTTGCAATTACGAGAACCTCCCTCGCAAGATTTTCGTTAACTCAACATCTTAATCCAACTCTATTAATTTTGAATTAGTTAAAATATGCGCTTTTTTAATCGCATCACATTCCAGACTCCAGAAAGTGTAGAGTTGGAATTCACTCTCGCGGGAATCGGTAATCGAGTTTTGGCACTCCTGATTGACTATACAGTGTTGGGTGTAACTTTGCTTCTGTTTGTCCTTACTTGGAGTGTCTTCTCGACACAGTTGTTAAATTTTGTTGAATATTTTTTTAAAAATTTAACAAATTTAGATATTTGGTTGTTAGCAATTTTCTTCATTATCGCCTTTGCAATTTACATCGGCTATTTTGTATTTTTTGAAACCTTATGGTTTGGGGAAACTCCTGGTAAACGGTTTGCTAAAATTCGTGTAGTTCGAGATGATGGTAGACTGATCGGGCTACAACAAGCAACGCTACGTGCTTTACTGCGACCCTTTGATGAAACTTTGTTTATCGGTGCTTTTTTAATTATGTTGGGTAGCCGTGAAAAGCGCTTAGGTGATTTGGCTGCTGGCACAATTGTAATTCAAGCCCAAACACCCACTACATCTGCAAGATTGACAATTTCGGAACAGGCAAAAGGACTTCATGAACAGTTAATCGAAATTGCTGATTTCTCGCAACTGATGCCAGATGATTTTGCTGTGATTCGTGAGTATTTACAGCGACGCGGTGCAATGTCGTTAAAGGCAAGAACCTCACTATCTCTAAAGCTAGCCGAGCAAGTTAAAGCTATTATTAATTTAGAAAAATTGCCAGAAGCTGTTACGCCTGATGTTTTTTTAGAAGCAATTTACCTCGGTTATCAACAACCGAAATTTTAAGCTGGAGATTTTATTTAGAGGATTGGCAAAAATCTAGACTTACCTAAAAAACAAAATTATAGGATTTATCTTTAACCTTGTTTTCAGGAAGACATAATTAATAATTAGTAGTCAGTGGAAACTACTGACTACTAACTACTAACCAATTACTTAAAAATCCAAAATCGGCCAGTCTGATTCACGATAATAGCGTGTCATGTTGTCAAACTTTCGTAATTCAACACGATCGATCGAGAATTCCGGCAAATTCAACAGCCATTGTTCATTCAATTGAGAAAGTATAGTGCTGAAGTTTATTCGGTCTAGGTCAGATGAAACCTCCCCAAAATAGGCTAATGTAACATGGGCTGTGAAGTGATAATGCTGCTCAATACCCAAGGCAATTAACTTGGGATTTTGATAAATTGTTCGACGAAATTGAATAATTTCCTCGTAACAGCGTTCATCTTGGGGGACTAAACAAATGGCTATGGCTCTTGGCATCAGTATTAGTCCCAGCATTTGCCATTTAATTGGATGACTTCTGTTTGTCATCAATTGTTGATATTTTTGAAATATTTCAGCTAAACAAGAGTGTAACTCCTCGTCAAATTTAGGATTTTTTTCGTAGGCATCAAGGTAAGCATTGTCCCAAATTAAATCCGCTAAAGTCAGATGGAAGCTAGCAGGAGGTACAGGTACAATCAAATTACGGTTTACAGGCAACTGCAAAAGTTCCTGTTGATAAGTCTGTAATTTGGCATAGAAAGCAGAATTGTGTGATTCTTCTTCTGCCGGCGGGGTAATTAGCGTATAGCCAGGAAAGGATGCCGCTTGTCTCAACCCAGAATTTAGCTGAAATTTAGAAGATTCCTGAATATGCTGGGCTTGGGATCTGTAGGCTTCTGGCAGCGTCAGTCTTGCTAACCGATTTAAGTAAGTTTGATAGTTGTCGTCCAATCTTCATAGCCTCACGCTCTCACTTGATAGATTTTAGGGAAAATTACCTTGATTAAGAGAATGATTTCAAAAGTATTTAATTTTTGCGAATGGGGAATGGGGAGATGAGAGAGATAGGGGGACAAGGGGCATAGGTGTCAACTTCAGCTGGAAATAGCTTATCTGTTGGCTTACATCCCCGCCCAGAAATAAATTTTCCAGCTTTTAGCTTAACTCTACTGAAGTAGACTGGAGATTTTTGGCGATATTTAGTCATCTTCAGATGACTTTAGCTATGAGACGGGAATTTCAATTCCCGGCGGACAAGGGGTTTTGCGTTAAGTTGACACGTATGGACAAGGGGGTAAACAAAACTCCTAACTCTTAACTCCTAACTCAGCACTCCTAATGCCCATCTACTAAGAGGTTTATCTATGCCAATCTATGTTTACTGGGGTGAAGATGATTTTGCGATGGAAAAGGCGATCGCACTTTTGCGCGATCGCGTCCTCGATCCCCTATGGACAAGTTTTAATTACACTGCATTTTCCCCAGATCGGGCTGATGCTGTTATCCAGGGGTTAAATCAGGTGATGACGCCTACTTTTGGCGCTGGTGGGCGTTTGGTATGGCTGATAAACACCACTCTGTGTCAGCACTGTCCTGAGAATGTGTTGGCAGAATTGGGGCGATCGCTAAGTGTCATTCCCGAAAACTCATTTTTATTGCTCACCAGCCGCAATAAGCCAGATGAACGCCTCAAATCCACGAAATTGTTAAAACAGTTTGCTACCGAATTCCGAGAATTTCCTCTTATCCCACCTTGGAAAACAGAATTACTGGTGCAATCTGTTAATCAAGCAGCCCAGACTGTAGGCGTGAAACTGACTGCCAATACTTCCCATCTGTTGGCAGAAGCCGTAGGAAATGATACACGGCTCCTTTACAATGAGTTAGAGAAATTACGGCTATATGTCCAAGATAGCAATCAGCCTTTAGACACAGATACTGTTACAAAGTTAGTAAGAAATACTACCCAAAATAGCTTACAATTAGCAGCAGCAATCAGAACAGGAGATACAGGTAAAGCTTTGACAACACTAGCAGATTTGAGCAATGCTTCCGAGCCGGGATTACGGATAGTTGCGACACTGATTGGACAATTTCGCACCTGGCTGTGGGTGAAGATTATGATAGAAAGTGGGGAACGGAATCAACAAGCGATCGCTGTTGCCGCTGACATCGGTAATCCCAAACGAATTTACTTCTTACAGCAAGAAATTAAGCTGCTTTCTGTGCAACAGTTAATCTTTTGCTTACCCCTACTGCTGGAATTAGAGGTTAGCCTTAAGCAAGGAGCATCAGAAATGTCAACACTCCAGACAAAAGTAATCGAACTTTGTCAAGTATGCCGAGGAAATTGACAATCAAATATAAAAGCTTAATCTATTGAGCAGTTCCTGGAACTTCCAACTCTGAAAATAATTCAAAGTTCTTATAATATCCCTGATGTAGTTTCGTGTCACATACTATATGAAGAAAATTTCTGATTTATTTTCCCGAACTGGCCGAAAGCGAACCCTGTCGCGATCGTTATTGTTCGGTGCGATCGCTACTGCGAGTTTGATTTTTAATGGTTTTTCATTGAGTTCTAAAGCTGACGCTCAAACTCCAGCACCAATAGTTAACAATACTGAAATCGACAGTTACGCTCAAGCCGTGCTAGCAATGGAGCCAGCCCGTCAAAATGCTTTTGAAGAAATTAAAAAACTTATTGGCAATGGAGAAATCCCCCAAATTGTTTGCAACGATTCTAATAGCATAAATGGTCTTCCAAAGAAGGCTCAAGATATCGCAGTTAACTACTGTAACCACGCTCAAAAAATTGTCGAAGATAATGGTTTAAAATTTGAACAGTTCAATAAAATTACTATAGAACTACAAAATAATACTATCTTAAAAAGGCAGGTTTACAATACCCTATTACGCCTGCAACAACCTGCTGAGTCTCGATAAGTAGAAGAGGCTACTTCAATTAAGGCACTTAGTAATAAAGTGGCTAATTACTATGGGAATCAAAACTCAATTATTCGGACATTATCGTAGTCCTATTTGATTCATGAAAATATAGATAAGGCAACGAACCTCTTTCTCTAGGAGACATAGGGGTGAATTTAATTCATATTCCCCAATACCCCATTTCTAATTCCGTCCTAATACTCTTCGGTTAAGGCAAGAGACGCGATGAATCGCCGTCTCTACAATAATAATTGGTCTTTCGTAATAGCATCATCTGTCAACGTTGCGGCTGGAATTCTCTTTTGTTCTCACATCTTCGTGGGGCATACTGATGTCGCTGACTAAACTCCAGGGGGTGGGGGCAGAGGGGCAAAAGAGCCGAGGTGGGCATTCTTCAGAAGTGGTAGTTTGACGGTAAACGTCGCTCCTTGTTCTTTGCCTGGGCTATCTGCGCGGACAGTACCGCCATGTAATTCTACTAAATGACGGACGATCGCTAATCCTAGTCCTAATCCACCATAGATTCTAGTGCTAGAACTATCAGCTTGACGAAAGCGATCGAAAACGTAAGGAAGAAAATCAGGACTGATACCAATGCCTGTATCAATCACCTGAATTTGGGCATATTTATCCGTTGTCTGTGGTTTTTCTTGTCCACTAACCACTGACAATTGCAACTCTACCCTTCCGCCAACGGGTGTAAATTTGATGGCATTGGATAGCAGATTCCAGATGATTTGTTGTAAGCGCTCGAAATCCCCGGAAACTAAATATTGAGAATTTTCACTCGGCTTGGTGTCATTTGAATGTTGATTAGTTTGGGATTGTGCTGCTGGAAATTCGAGATTTTCGCGATTAACTCCTAATTCCCAATCTGAATTTGGTGTTGCTTTTGAGGAAATTAGGGAAAATCTCAAATCGATTTCCTTGGATTGAGCGGCTAAACTAACAGTCTTGATGGCTGACTCAATTATGGGAACCAAATTACAAGTACGGACATTGAGGCGTAACTGGCCTCTACTCATCCGCGATATATCCAGTAAGTCTTCAATTAACTGGGTTTGCGCTTTGGCGTTGCGCTCAATTGTCTCAGTTGCTCTAGCCATTTGGCTATCACTGAGCTTGCTTCGTTGCAGTAATTGCGCCCAGCCAAGGATGGCATTGAGGGGCGATCGCAATTCATGGGATAATGTTCCTAGAAACTCATCCTTCATCCGGTTGGCTTGTTGTAACTGCTCAGTTTGTTGTTGCAAAGAAGCAATTAAACTAGCCCGTTCCATTGCGATCGCTATTTGGTCGCATACTGCTTGCATCATCCCTTTTTGATTGTCGGTGAAGCTTAACCGAGTGCGGCTGCCAAAAGAAAGAGTACCTAATAACCGTCCTTGGGCTATTAATGGGTATGCATAATAAGCTGTAATTCCAAAAGAACGAATCAATTCTGTTTTCGGGTCAATTGATTGCTGCACATTCTCTAGAGCAATTGCACAACGCTCCTGGGCGACAGTCGCACAAACCGCTTCAGCAAATTCCAAGGATTCGATTTGGTTTGCTAGTTCTGGGGAAAAGCCGCTGTAAGACTCTAGCCGCATTACCTGAGAGTTATCCTCAACCAAATAGTTAAAGTAAATATCTAAACCAATTTGGTCTCTTAGTTTTTGGTAGACGCTATCGATTAGTACTACTGGTTGCTGACTCGATAATAAATCATTGGCTGTGTCAAATAGTAGCTTTAACCTTTTGTAACTTAATGAGAGGGCTTTTTGTGCAGTCTTGAGGTTGCTGATTTCTTGGAACACTAAGATACAGGTAGCCGGATGACCGTGCATTGCTGGTAAGGTATCAGCAAATACTAGTAGAGAGCGCACGCCAGCGGGAGTATGCCAGTCCACCTCTAATCCATTCAGGCTTTCGCCACGGGCAACCCGTACTCCTGGCATCAGTTCATTGGGGATGCGATCGCCAGCTGCATCTGTATAGTAGTAAGCTGTGTGATAATCTTCGGCGGGTATCCCTTTGGGAAATTCGCCCCCAGCTAATTCGTCAGCAGAGCGATTGGCAAAAGTTACCCGCGCCGTTCCTGGTTCGATAAACAGCAATGGTCTTGGCATCAGATTTAACACATTCTCTAGCCATTTTTGCTGCTTTAGGAGTACTTCCTCTGCCTGTTTGCGCTCCGTAATATCTAAAAATGCGCCAACGCTTCCTCTGGTTTTACCCTCTTCGTCAAACAGGGGTGCAACGTACTCCAACAGCTTGACAATTTTGCCATTTTCATGAATGACATCGAGTTCATAATCGATCACCTCAACACCATGAGCAGCAGAGTACTGCATTGGGAGTTCTTCTGTTGACAGTTCCCTTCCCTGGCGATAGATTTTAAAGCTTGTTGGTCTTTCGTCCAAGTCAGCACTGAGGGAGGCATTTGTATCTGACGATATCCCCAACTGCTTCGCAAAAGAAAGGTTGACCTTAATATTTTGGCATTTTGGATCTTCGGCAATGCCAATTCCAATGGGAATTACCTCCAACAAAGTTTGTAATTCAGTTATGCGGCGCTGTAGATCCCTGTTTAGCTGTAAGATTTGTTCCTGGGTCTGCTTTTGCTCGCTGATGTCACGAGTTACAGTTGCTAAGGCAATTGGCTGACCTGTTTTGTTATCTGTAACAGTGAAGATATTGTAATCAACTGGTATCGGTTGACCTGTTTGGAGATGCCGGAAGCAAAATTCTCCCTGCCAGCGCCCTTCTGATAGCACAGTCGGCAGTATATATTTTTGAAAATAGGCTTTGTCTTTGGGCATGAAGTAATCTAATACTGCTTTTTGCCTGACTTCATTCAGGTTGGCAAACCCTACCAACTTTTGACCTGCATCATTTATGTAGAGTAATTGACCCTCAAGGGTGGCAATGCCGATAAAGTCAGAGCTATTTTCTACAAGCAATGCTAATTTTTGTTGTTCTGCTTCTGCTTGTTTGCGTTCGCTCAAATCGAGGATAAAGGCTACTGACTCTTCGCGGTTTTCTCCTAGCAGGACGTAACCAACTAAAATCGGGATACGGCTACCATCCTTGCGAATAAATTCTTTCTCGTAGGGCGTACAAGCAGCGTCGGTGTTTCCTTGGGCTTCAGCGATACCTTGTTCGTCTAAATATAAATACTCTGGTGGTGTGATATTGCGCCAACTGAACTTACCAGTTAACAAATCCTCCCGCGCGTAACCAATCATCCTCAAGAATTCGTCGTTTGCTTGCTGGATACCGCCATACACATCGCTAAAGAGAATACCGATGACGTTAGCATCTACAAAACTTCCTAGTTTAGCTTCGTAGGTTCTCAGTGCTTTTTGGGCAAGGTCGCGTTGATAGCTGAGGCGTTCAATAACCCTGGCACTTTGCCAAATCAAAATAGTAAAAATTACAATCAAAACGATCGCAAATACCGATATTGCAAATGCCGGATCGTATTGTCCTGCCCGTTGACCTTCGACAATTACCCATCCTAATATAAAAGGTACTGCGATCGCGGCAACTAGTAAACGACGTGCAAGTAAGCCGCCGTAACTATCACTTGTAACTACCCTCATTAAGCCATGTTCTGCCTGCGCCCACAGAATCCCTATACTTAGTAATAAGAACAACAGCGCTGTGTGTAACGCCATTGATGTTGTATAAGGGGCGAGTCCGTAAAGAACTTTCACTTGGTAGGCATAGCCCATCAGCGCCTGAAAGGAAATCAAAGTAGCAATCAGAGTAATAATTTGGGCATACCAATAACTGCGGTGGGTTTTTGGATGAATCAGAATCTGTAGGGCGACACTGACTAGTATAAAGTTCAGTGCTGTGTTCACCCCCATCCGCCCCGGATGCAATGTCGCTAGACTAGTTCGCGAATCACGAAACACCAGTTCGTCAATGCCGAGATTCCAGCCGAATATATATTGACATAGAGTAAGCGCCGCAATTGTGGTGACAGCTATTGCACAGACCTGAGAGATGAGAAAAGTAAGTACGGGCAAGGAGGCTGTGGAACTATGCGGGTAATTTTGAATTCTTCTTTCCCCCCTGCTCGACGGCAGTTGCTCCTGGGGGAAACCCCCAAGACCGCACTGCCTCCCCTGCTCCCCTGCTCCCCTGCTCCCCTGCTCATCTTTGAAAAATAGCCACAGTGACACACCAGACAACACAAAACACAACGCCGTGTTGACTTTCATCGTGGCAGGACTACCAGGGAAGCCGCGCTTAAGAACCTCAATTCCAAGACACCAGCCAACTAATACCAAGCTACCAACAAAAACAGCGATCGCACTTGCGACTCTTGCCACAAGTGCATTTGTAGAGATTTTAAATCTATCTTGCAGCCGCAAGCGGTTAATATTTAACATTGAGTGTTCTCTAACCGCATCTATCTAGCGTAGTAAACTTACGTATTTCTTACGAGCTAATCATTGATGTTCTTTGTATTGTAGGTTACACTTTAGCCGATCTTTCATCTACCTCTATGCATATTTTTTCTTGCATAATTTAAAGTAGGAAATAATGGTGGCTCAAAAACCACCTTTACGAGTATTTCAGAATTGTAAGCTATGTCGCTTACCGTCATCTTGAAAGCGTTGCTCTCCAACACCTACAAGTTCTACGATCGCTTCTCGCAGTGGAGGTGTCCACTTTCCAACTCTTGCTGCAATTTCCACTACTGTTTGGCTTGCCTGGGTAAATACACGGATGTTAGTTATTGAGTGGTTATTATCTTGATACTTGCTTGTCTGTCCATCATCTTCAAATAACTGATATTCGTTGTTACCAGGCCAAATTCGTAACCGAATCTCGTCGAGTGGCGATTCATCAACGTATTGGCTGACAGGTTGCATAGGAACGATCGCACCGCTACGGACATACAGTGGCATTCTTTCTAATGGTGCATGAGCAAGAATGTGAATCGGGCCTTCATAGCGATCGCCACTCCACCAATCATACCAAGTGCCAGCGGGTAAGTAGACAGCTCGATGCTCAACTCCAGGGCGGTAAATTGGTGCAGCCATCAGCGATGCACCTAGCAATACTTGATCGTAGAGGCTGTAGGTTTTCGGATCGTTGGGGAAGTGGTATAATAATGGTCTTAAAATCGGTGCGCCCGTTGTTGCCGCTTCCCAAAAAAGACTGTAGATATAGGGAAGTAACTGGTAACGTAGATTAATGTATTCTCGACAGATATTTTCAACGCGATCGCCAAATACCCAAGGTTCATGACGAGCAGTAGACATTGCCGAGTGACCGCGCATCAATGGGTAAAGCATTCCTACCTGCATCCACCGAGCGAATAATTCAGCAGTGGCGTTACCAGCAAACCCGCCAATATCGCAACCCACAAATCCCACACCCGAAAGTCCCATGTTACAAAGCATCGGCAGAGACATTTCTAAATGCTCCCACAACGATTGGTTATCTCCCATCCACACAGAAGACCAGCGTTGCACACCAGCATAACCCGATCGCGTTAACACAAAAGATCGCTGTGAACTTCGATGCCGTCTCAACCCTTCATAGCAAGCTTTAGCCATCATCAACCCATACAAATTATGCACTTCTGTATGGGTTGAAAAAGATGCAGGGATATCTCCCTTGTCCCCTTGTCCCCTTGTCCCCTTGTCCCCTTGTCCTCCCTGCGGTGCATCTAGGGGAAACCAAATCTTTTCCCCATCATCGCCGAAAGGGCGATCGTTTATGGCAGGTTCATTCATATCATTCCAAATTCCTGCCACACCAATATCAGTTAGGCTTTTGTGTAAATCAGCCCACCAGTTACTCACATCAGGACGTAAAAAATCAGGAAAAACAGCTTTTTCAGGCCAAACATAGCCGTGAAACAACGTACCATCAGCTTTACGCACAAAATAATCGTTTTCTATTCCTTGGTCAAAAACATGATAATTACCTTCTGGTTCATACTTCACACCAGGATCGATAATTGTGACTGTTTTGAAACCATCCTTTGCTAAATCACTAATGAGTTTTGCCGCATTGGAGAAACGTTGAGGACTCCAAGTAAACACTCGATAGCCCCGCATATAGTCAATATCCAAGTGAATAACATCGCAGGGAATGCGGCGTTGACGAAATTCCTTTGCTAGTTCTCGCACAACGTTTTCTGATTCGTAACTCCAACGGCATTGATGATAACCTAGCGCCCATTTCGGCGGTAATGGCATTCTCCCAGTTAGTTGAGTGTAAGTCTCCAGGATTTGGGCTGGTTCGGGGCCGTAAATAATGTAATAATCCAATTCACCGCCACGAGTTTCCATCTTCCAAATACCTGGTTGTTCAGCACCGATATCGAACTGACTCCAAAAAGTGGTGTTGAAAAAGATGCCATAGCTAACTTGCGGACGCAAAGCCATAAAAAATGGAATTGCCTGGTACATTTCATCAGTCAGCGAATCATAATCTAAGGCATCCGTTGTCCAGTTAGTTTTTACTTCGCTGAGTTTATCCAGAAAGCCTGTACGTTCGCCAAAGCCATAGAAATGTTCGTCGGCTGCAATTTCCTTCCACCCTGCAACTGCACCCATCCGCCAACCCATTCCCATATCTGCATCTTGGGCGAAGGGACGATTAGCTTTGTCAAAACAGGCGATGCGACACTTTTCCCGCTGAACGCACACACGAATCTGTGCTGTTTCAATTTCGATTGTTGCTTCAGTTTCCCGCACTGCAAAAGGTGTTATTGCCCATTCTGCATCATCTGGCGTCACTGCCCAAGAGCGGCGGGGCATAAATTCCCCAGTTGGTGCAAAACGCACGCGGATTAAATTCGGAGTAAGTACGCTGATGGTCAGGCGTGAGTCGCCACAGTCAAAATTAACAATATTATTTTCCCAGGTTACAGCTTTTACATTGCTAACAGTTGTCCAAGCTTGGTTTGTGGTGGGTAATTTTCCGAAATATTGCGGCATATCAGTTATTTAGCAGGTAAACACTTATCCGCATTCATGATTACAGAGATACTCACCCTCAAACTCTTTCTTTCGCTAGAAGTTGCTAAAAGATGAGCAGATATTTTTTATCAAAATTGTTTTTATAATGTACAAACTTGTGCATTGGTCTTTCAATCCGCGATAAATATCAAAGTTAAAATTGCATAATTTAAACAATTTTCTGGAATAGGCTAATGTAGTAATGTAGATTATTTACTGTAGTACATAAGGAGGACGAACTATGACTGAATTACTAGCAGTCCGGGTTACTTTGACCATCTCAACTCAAAGAACGCAAGGCGCAGAGATTCTGTTCAGTCCTCTTTTCTACAGGAATGAAAACTAGAATTCACAGACATTCTGGTGCGGGTAGTTCTCCTGCATAGAAGTGTCTTCCTCTGTGGAACCTTGTGCAAAACAAGTAGCACACATCGAGGAAACATCAATGAATTTGGATTATTTAGGCTGGAGTAACTTTTTTGCTCGCAGCTTTGAACCCTATCGCTTACAAGGATTTAGCGTTGCTAGGGTTGCCATTGAATACAGAAATACTTACACCCTCTATAGCGAACAAGGGGAACTTTCAGCAGAAGTTTCAGGTAAATTGCGGCATCGTGCTTCTCAACCACAAGATTTTCCCGCCGTTGGAGATTGGGTTGCGATTAGTGTCAGAGAATCTGAAGGACGAGCCACTATCAACGAGATTTTACCCAGGAAAAGCAAATTTTCTCGCAAGACAGTAGGTAGTAAAACAGAAGAACAAATTGTTGCAGCGAATATTGATACAGTCTTCTTAGTCTCAGGATTAGATGGCGATTTTAACCCAAGAAGAGTTGAGCGTTATCTGATTCTGGCTTGGGAAAGTGGTGCAAATCCGGTAATTGTGTTAAATAAAGCAGATTTGTGCAATTCTCTGGAAGAGTATTTAACCCAAGTAGAAGCAGTTGCTTTGGGTGTACCAATTGTAGTTTTAAGTGCCACCAATCATCAAGGATTGGATGCCTTAAAACCTTACTTACAACCAGGACAGACAGTTGCTTTGTTGGGGTCTTCTGGTGTTGGTAAATCCACCATCACTAACCAACTGCAAGGTGCATCTGTGCAAGTTGTGCAACCAGTACGGCAAGGTGATGACCGAGGTAGACACACAACAACTAATCGTGAGTTGATTTTGCTCTCTACTGGCGGATTAATTATTGATACTCCAGGAATGCGGGAAATCCAAATTTGGGCAGGTGATGAAGGTTTGCAAGAAACTTTTGCAGACATCGAAACCTTGGCGCAAGAATGCCATTTCCGAAATTGTCAGCACAATAACGAACCGGGTTGTGTCGTGCAGCAGGCTTTGGCTGAGGGAGAACTTGATTATTCTAGATTTCTTAGCTACCAAAAGTTACAAAAAGAACTTGACTACCTTAACCGCAAACAAGACCAAAGGGCGCAATTAGCTGAGAAAGAACGATGGAAGAAGATTCATAAATCTATGCGAAATCATCACAAACGCTAGTAGTCTGCCAACCCAAAAATGCGCTTGTGAGGACTGGGGAAAGGGGAAGGTGGGGCCCCCTTTCCCCTTTTCCCCGCCAAGTTCCCTTGGCAGACTACTAGAGGCAGGGAACCAGTCATACCTTACCTTGCCTACTATACGGCTTAACTTAGTGCCAGTTTAACGACCGGTCATTTGTTCCAGCTTTTCGGGATACCGAGCGCCTTGCACCGCGATCTTGGAGGCGGCGTCATCGATGTCACGCAGATCGTCGGGTGTGAGTTCAACTGAGACTGCCCCGATGTTTTCGTCCAAGCGATGCAGCTTTGTGGTGCCTGGAATCGGAACAATCCACGGCTTCTGGGCCAGCAGCCAGGCGATCGCAATTTGAGCAGGTGTCGCTTGCTTCCGTTCGGCGATGCTGCCGAGCAGATCGATCAGGGCTTGATTTACTTTGAGAGCCTCCTTAGTGAAGCGAGGCAGGGTGCTGCGGAAGTCGGAGCTGTCAAAAGTCGTGCTTTCGTCGATCTTGCCCGTGAGAAAGCCCTTGCCCAAAGGGCTGTAGGGGACAAAGCCGATGCCAAGTTCCTCCAGGGTCGGTATCACTTCCGCTTCAGGCTTTCTCCACCACAGTGAGTACTCGCTCTGGAGAGCCGTGACTGGCTGAACGGCGTGGGCGCGACGAATCGTTTGCACTCCTGCTTCTGAGAGTCCAAAGTGCTTCACTTTACCTGACTGAATCAGTTCTTTCACCGCTCCTGCCACGTCTTCGATCGGCACGTTCGGGTCAACTCGGTGCTGATAAAGGAGGTCGATCGCCTCGACCTTGAGTCGCTTGAGCGAACCCTCTACGACTTCCTTAATATGCTCCGGTCGGCTATTCAATCCGGGTGAACCCTTCATCCCACGAGGATCGGAATTCGGACTGATGTCGAACCCGAATTTGGTGGCGATCGCCACTCGATCGCGGAAGGGAGCGAGGGCTTCGCCCACCAGTTCTTCGTTTAGGAACGGGCCGTAGACCTCGGCGGTGTCAAAGAATGTAATGCCGCGATCGATAGCGGCCCCCAGAAGAGCGATCATCTCTTGTGTGTCTTTGGGTGGGCCATAAGAAAAGCTCATTCCCATACAGCCCAGCCCGATCGCCGAGACTTCCAGATTACTGTTTCCAAGTTTGCGCTTTTGCATTTTTTGAACTCCTGTCTTTGATTTAAAGGTGAATTAAAGGTCGGAACTGTCCTACTTCAAGATCGGGTCTGGTATTGTTCATCGCTGATTTAGTCCACAGTCTTGATCGATCTGTTGCTGAATGGCGATGTGCATCATGTCCGTAGATTTGATGATGATGCTTCTTGCGCGATCGCTAGAACGAACCATCTGTTGATTTCGATAGCTCTTCATGGGCGCGCGTCGCCTGCAACCGTTCCTCGACAGCCGGTGCGATCGTCGCAAGGGCATCACTTCCGGCAACGAATAACTTCGGCGGATTCTCCATCCCGGCGATTTTGACCAGAGCATCGCCCAACTTTGCTGGATCACCCTGCTGCGTGCCGTTGTAGACCGACCAAGTGTCCTGAACGTTGCCCTCGGCGGCATAGTCTTCGATGGCGTTGCTGGGCCATCTGACATTCCGGTCATCCAGAAGATCCGTGCGGAAGAAGCCAGGTTCGACAAGCGCGATCTTGATGCCGAACCCCTCCACCTCGGCTGCGACCGACAGCGAGATGCCCTCGACCGCAAACTTCGATGCGGCGTAGGCAGCACAGTGCTTAAACCCGACAACGCCAGCAACGGAGCTAATGTTAATGATGTGACCTGACTGCTGCTGACGCATAATCGGCAGCACAGCACGCATGACGTATACCACACCATAGAAGTTTGTCGCGAACTGGCGTTCGATCTCGGTCGTGGTCATCTCTTCAAAATTACCAAGCAGGCTGTAGCCCGCGTTGTTAACCAAAACGTCGATGCGACCGAACCGATTCACTGCCTCCTCGACGGCTGTTTTCGCCTCTACCTCGTCGGAAACGTCCAACTGAACAAATGCAAGATTCTCGCTTGCAACATCGCGCAAGGCATTACGCACTTTGTCGAGGTTTCGGCCAGTCGCAACTACACGGTCACCGGACTGCAATGCCGCCTTCGCGGTTCCGGCTCCAATGCCGCTGCCAGCGCCTGTGATAAACCAAACTTTGCTCATGATTATTCTCTTTATTATTCAGTTCTTAATCAGGCCTTGTTCGTCGCTGACCTGTTCCATCCACTCGACGGTATTACCGCAGCAGTCGTTGCCTAACCACCAGCACTATCCTTACCAAGGCTGCGTGGTTGGGCCAATCGTAAATTCGTTCACGTTTGTATCTTCTGGCTGGTCAATAGCAAATGCCACAACATTGGCTACTCGATCTGGTGAGATGCCATACTGCTCATACAACTGAGTCATTTTTTCAGCCATATCTTGGCTGGTAATCTGATTTAATAGCTCAGTGTTAATTGCCGCAGGATAAATTGTCGCAGTACGAATGTTACTCCCCTCTTGAGCAGACTCCATGCGTAGAACTTCCATGAAATCGCGCACGAACCATTTCGTCCCACCATACACTGCACCACCTGGATAAGCTTTTAACCCAGCAACCGATGAAGTTGTAATAACATGCCCAGACTTTTGGCTAATAAACGTTGGTAACACAGCAGCGATACCATTTAGTACACCCTTGATATTGATATCAACTGTTTGATTCCATTCATCAGTTTTCAATGCAGAGAGTGGAGAATTTGGCATTATGCCAGCGTTCAAGAAAATAACATCAACGCCTCCAAATCTTTTCTTGGCAAGCTTGACGATTTCAGCATTATCAGATGGGTTAACCACATCCATCACTTGATAGACTGCTTGTCCGCCATCTGTTTGAATTTCATCAACCAGTTTTCTCAATTGGCGATCGCGTCGCGCGCCCAATACGACTTTAGCGCCTTTGCTTGCAAGCAATTTCGCAGTTGCTTCACCAATCCCTGATGAGGCGCCGGTAAGAATCACAACTTTGTCTTTAATCATCTGATTCCTCTTTTTGTTGAGTAACTATTGAGTTTCGCTTTCTTCGGATTTGCTAATCAGTGGCTAAGGGCACGCTGACGGTTCGATGTGGCATCAGCAAAAACTTTTCTGGTAATACCGCAAAGTCGGCAGTTGGCGACGAACAATCACTGCACTGTTTGACCGCCATCGACGACCAAGGCGTGTCCGATGATAAAGGCAGCCGCGTCTGAACACAGCCAGACAACGGCATTGGCAATCTCTTCGGGCTGGCCCATCCGTCCAACCGGCTCCTCCGAGATTACCTGCTTGCGTCCTTCAGCAGTGCCGCCAGTGAAGCGATCCATCATCGGTGTGTTAATGTAACCAGGGGCAACGGCGTTGACGCGGATGTTTTGCGAGGCATAATCGAGAGCCGCCGACTTGGTGAGTCCGATTACGCCGTGTTTTGCGGCGGTGTATGCGGCTCCGCCCTTGATGCCTATGACCCCAGCACCCGATGATGTGTTCACGATCGCGCCGCCGCCTTGCTTGAGTAGCAGCGGAATTTCATACTTCATACACAGAAAAACGCCGCGCAGATCGATGTTTACGATCCGATCCCACTCTGACTCTTCGATTTGGGCTGTTGCTGCCTTTTTCTGCTCCACACCGGCGTTGTTGAAGGCAAAGTCCAGCCGCCCGAAGGTCTCAATGGTCTTGGAAAGAGCCGCCTTCACGTCCTCCGTTCGCGTCACATCGCACTTGACGGCGATCGCTCGTTTGCCGAGTTCTTCGATCGTGCGTGCTGTTTCTTGATTGCCCTGTTCTGAAACGTCGGCGACCACTACATTAGCGCCCTCACGGGCAAATGCCAGCGCCGTAGCTCGACCGATGCCGTTTGCTGCTCCAGTCACAAACGCAACTTTTCCTGTGTACTTTCCATTTTCGTTGGTTGTCATGATTTTTTTCCTTTAATTCTTTATCTAACAAGGTCTTAAAACTACCAGATGCGGAGATCAGTTGGGATATTGCTCGTCGCTGACATGCTCCAGCCAGTCCACAGGTTTGCCGTCGAGTTCTTCGTGAATGGCAATGTGCGTCATGGCTGTGGTGGCTGTAGCTCCATGCCAGTGCTTCAGTCCGGGCGCAATTCGGACAACATCACCTGGTCTGATTTCCTGAATTTGTCCGCCCCATTGCTGGACATAACCAGACCCAGCAGTCACAATCAGAGTCTGTCCAAGTGGATGGGTGTGCCATGCTGTCCTAGCACCAGGCTCGAAGGTTACACTAGCGCCAGCCGTGCGTGACGGGTCGCGTGCTGAAAACAGAGAATCGATGCGGACGGAACCTGTGAAATATTCGGTTGATCCTTTAGTAGAAGGCTGCGAACCTTTCCGAGTAATCTCCACTGTCCGTGTGCTATTATCTGATGTAACTTGTGTCTGACCCGCATGAGCAAGCGCCAAAGTAAGCAGGGAAAATGACACGATAGTCGTCGCAAGCAGTTTCATTTCCGTCTCCAACTTTCAGGTTTTACTAAACAATCTCTAGGGAAGATGGACTAACCTGGATATCACTTGCATTTGAAGGCGAAATGTTCCCAGTTCCATGACCTGTAGCCCTCCTAATGCGAAAGGCAGATCGCCCTCTTTATTGCGATTGAACAAGCTCGATTGTCACTTCTACAGAGCCAGGCACATTGAATGCTTCTACGCCAGCATCGATCTTGCCGATCGCGATGATGCCGGGATCGGGGATTTCCTCTCTATCGTGGCGATAATAAATAGCCACATCAGGGCCGGGAGACCAGTAAATGACATCTCCAACTTCATAGGTTTTGGTTCGCTCTCCCTCCTCCGAAATTGCTCTCGGCAGGTGGGCAAACTTTTCTCTTCCAAACAAATCGTTCATCGTCAGCGTTAATGGCAGCAGGGAAACAAAATCCTGAGTGGTTTTGCTGTCGATTAAAGTGGCTGTAACAACTTTGTCTTTGACCTTGATATTTATCTTCATACTGTCTGCCTGCTTGGTTGATATTTCAGTCGGCATCTTCAACGAGGCACTGCTAGTAATACTGTTGTCGGCAAGGCAGGCTGAGTAATTCAGGGACATCACTAGGGCGAGAACCAAAATCAGCCTTCTCTGCTGGCAGTTTTTCCCCTTGATGGGAAACCATCTCAACAGCACTAAGATATTCCTCCATACTGCTCGTCGCTGACATGCTCCATCCAGTCCACAGGTTTACCGTCGAGCCATTCCTGAATAGCGATGTGCGTCATCGCCGTGCTTGCTGTGGCACCGTGCCAATGCTTCTCACCCGGCGAGATCCAGATTGCGTCACCCGGTCGAATTTCCTCGATCGCGCCACCCCAGCGCTGTACAAGACCACAGCCAGCGGTGACAATCAGAGTTTGTCCCAATGGGTGCGTGTGCCATGCTGTCCGAGCGCCAGGCTCAAACGTGACACTGGCTCCAGACGTGCGTGCTGGATCGTGCGCCTCGAATAGGGGATCAATGCGGACAGTGCCGGTAAAATAATCAGCCGACCCTTTGGCAGAAGGCTGTGAGCCACTTCTTTTGATGTCCATTTTCTTAATTCCTTCACTTGATATAATTTTTGTGGCTAGGAGGCAAGCCTCTTACCCAATCAAAACTGAGTTTTTTATTAAATAAAAATCCAGAATGCTTATAAGAAGCCGAAATCATTTTTCATTGCTTTAGCTTTATTCTAAGAATCTTGAAGAACAAGTAATAGGACGATCGTCTAAGATAGTTGTACAATTCTGCAAACTTAGAAATGAACGCTGCCAAAACGAGTGAAAAGCCCGATCGCGATTTAATGAACGACTTGCAGGCAAAGCGTGAGGCAGACAGAGCGCAAGCCAATAGAGACGAACTGAAAGAGCGGATTGCACAGGCGATTCGTCATGATGGGACGATTGAGCCGCTCAAAGGTTTGCACTTCAACCGCGCCTCTTCGCCTTCGGAATGCGTTCATAGTGTCTCTATCCCTGCGTTTTGTGCGATCGCTCAGGGCAGCAAAGAAGTTCTTTTGGGTAGCGATCGCTATCAGTACGACCCAATGCATTATCTGCTTGCTACGGTCGAACTGCCAATTATCAGCCAAATTCTGGAAGCGTCCAAGGCGCAACCGTTCTTTAGCCTTCGCCTCGATCTTGACCCCACTCTTGTTGGCTCAGTGATGGTCGAAGCAGGGCATCCCTCATCGCGCAGCCGTGCTGATGTGAAAGCTATTGATGTAAGTCCGTTGAATGCAAATCTGTTGGACGCTGTAGTGCGGCTCGTCAGGCTTTTAGATTCCCCTGCTGAAGCTCATGTTCTCGCACCACTGATTAAACGGGAAATCATTTACCGACTCTTGATGGGAGAGCAAGGTAATCGGCTCCGTCATATTGCAGTTTTGGGTGGCTGCACCTACCACATCGCCAGAGCCGTCGAGCGACTTCGTAAAGATTTTAACGAACCGATCAAGATTGAAAGCATTGCACGAGAACTGGGAATGAGTGTATCGGGCTTCCACCATCACTTTAAATCTGTCACTGCCATGAGTCCCTTGCAGTACCAAAAGCAACTGCGGCTCCAGGAGGCTCGCCGTCTGATGCTGGGGGAAAAGCTTGATGCTACCAGTGCTGCCTACCGCGTGGGTTATGACGATGCCTCGCATTTTAACCGGGAGTACAAGCGGCTGTTTGGTGCGCCACCGATGCGCGATGTGGAGCGGCTGCGAGAAGCTACTAGGGAGACTACTAGTTCAATATGATGACAAAATTTTTGACTGCAAAAATAAGAATTTATGTTTTCTTTTTCAAACATTAGTTTTAAATACTTTTATCAAATTTCCAAAAGTATCTAACTGCACATATTGGCTAGGATAAATAATTTCATTAACTAGTTAATAACGAGGGTGTAACCTATGACTATTAAAGGTTATAAAAATAATCTTATATTAAATAGATAAATAATTTGAGATTCGGCAAATTAATTAGTGGGATGTATGTTATGGTTTTTATAGGAATCAAACAAGTGAAAACACAAAAAGACTTCAAGACAAGTTTGAGGCAAACTCAAGAAAGTTTTTTTGCTCTGGTAAGTCCCCTTCAATTCGCTACATCTTTTTTTAACGAAAATCTAAAACTAGATTGAGTAGGATAGTAGCCTTTGTAACAACTTGAAGTCAATCAAAATTTATCTGGGTACGAGCCAATAAGAGTTGGCTAACCTAGCTAGAGCATTACCCGCCAAGGCAATTACTCTTGGAGTCTGGGAAGAAAGACTCTTAGTACAGCCTGACAATTCAATAGAAATACAGAATATTTACTAACTTCGTCTTGCGGAAGTAAACGTTTTCAACCGCAAACTAAGTTGAAGCAGTTGCTGACTTTTGGAACGAAAACTTCAAGCAGAATGGTGTCTTTCCATAATTTCTAGGAATTTAGCCATCTGTCAAAAATCACCAAGATATTATCTAAGCCGAAGTATCAGATGTTGTCTGTGCAGATATTATATTACTGCACTGCTAGCTACCACTTTTAGGCTGGAATTTATCTTGCTGCATCAATCACGAAACGAGAAGCACTATAGATTTTCTTGGTTACTTGACATCAGCAAAATCAGACAAGTTGTAGCAACCATTTAAGAGTGGATTGCAATTTGGTTGGTTGTGTGGTTCAAGGAATAAATCTGCGTTCATTTGAATTCCTGCTGCAACCACTCTTGAGGCTTGAGCAACCATTTGGGATTCGTTGCAACAACTGATAATGCTGAAGTCATAGTTTCAAAGGCTTTGTTATTAAGAGATTAGATTTATCTATCTCTTAAGCCATCGCTTCGTGGGTAAATATGTTCTGATTTTAACTGCTTTTGCCAGGATGCGATGTCTAGCGACAAGTCGCTACGCGTCTACGCCAATAGGCTCTACTTCCCTACGACGCCAAGGGTAAACAACTACATCAAGCTTACGACTCATCAATTAAATCATTGTAGGAAACACAACCATGACTGACGAAAAGATTAGACAAATAGCTTTCTATGGTAAAGGCGGTATTGGGAAATCTACTACTTCTCAAAATACCTTAGCAGCAATGGCTGAAATGGGTCAACGCATTCTAATTGTTGGTTGCGATCCGAAAGCTGACTCTACCCGTTTGATGCTACACAGTAAAGCTCAAACAAGTGTTCTGCAATTGGCTGCTGAACGCGGTGCTGTAGAAGATATTGAACTCGAAGAAGTAATGCTTACTGGTTTCCGCGATGTACGTTGTGTGGAGTCTGGTGGGCCTGAACCTGGTGTGGGTTGCGCTGGTCGTGGTATTATTACCGCTATCAACTTCTTGGAAGAAAACGGTGCTTACAAAGATGTTGATTTTGTAAGTTACGACGTTTTGGGTGACGTTGTGTGCGGTGGTTTCGCTATGCCTATCCGTGAAGGTAAGGCACAAGAAATCTACATCGTTACCTCTGGTGAAATGATGGCGATGTATGCAGCTAACAACATTGCTCGTGGTGTTCTCAAGTATGCTCACACAGGCGGCGTACGCTTGGGTGGTTTGATTTGTAACAGCCGTAACGTTGACCGGGAAATCGATTTAATCGAAACCTTGGCAAAACGTTTGAACACCCAAATGATTCACTACGTACCTCGTGACAACATTGTTCAACACGCAGAATTGCGCCGGATGACTGTTAACGAGTACGCGCCTGATAGCAATCAAAGTAACGAATATCGGATACTAGCTAAAAAGATCATCGACAACGACAAACTCGCTGTCCCCACCCCCATTGAGATGGAAGAGTTAGAAGAGTTGTTGATTGAATTCGGTATTCTTGAAAGCGACGAAAATACCGCAATGCTAGTTGGTAAGTCTGCTACTGAAGCACCCGTAAAGTAGTATCAATTAAATAATGGTTTAGGGTGGGCTGTTGCCCACCTTTCCTCTAATTTTTGCATTTCTTTGTTTGAATCCTTAATAGAAATATATAGCGATCGCTCGTTCCCTGCAAGAAGCCGCTACGCATTTATATAGAAGAGATATTTCCAGATTTGAAAGCTATATATCCCTACTCCCAAGTGGAAACATCTCGCAGCAAATTAGGAATTTCTCCTTGAGATAAGGGAAACTCTAGTAAAGTTTCTCTAATACCCAAATATCCCGATTCAGCAAACGATAAAAGCATTCGTGAAAGCGCTAGCCAAACCTCCGGTTCGTATTCCCAATCACGATAACGTGAAGCTTGACCAGCTATTGAACGTAATGCCCAAAAATAAGAGTTTCTTACCACCGAACCACCTTTTTTAAACTCTGGCAAATCTTCGTGGTGGATAAAAAGTATTTTATTTTCAATTTTGGCTCTCATAACAATTTTAGATTTTAGATTTTAGATTTTAGATTAAAATAAATTTTAAGTAGGGGCATTATGGCTTTAGCTTAACGCACTGTGTTGTACGGTGGTGCCTTACCTTTACTACAAAAATACTGTCAAACCTAACATTCTATCCTTATAGGAAAGTGAGATTTTCCAAATCATGTGACAAGATATAAGAATGTAGAGACTTCGTAATGATAAAATCTCTACATTGAATACCTAAAAATTGGCGTTTAAACCCAGACGAAAAGTAAATCCAGGGCTATATATGCGATTAACTCGCTCATATTGCTCATCCAGTAGATTTTCTAAGTAAACTGTTAGTCCTAAATTGCTAGTTAGAGGTATACGCCCGCTCAAATCTAAATTCACGAAAGACGGTGCAAAATCTGTAGGCTTGTCATTAGAGTTAGCAAAGATGGATCTGCGAGCGCCACTATTGTAGGTAACATACAAGTTAGCTTGCCAACCTGAATTTTCATAACCTACACCAGTTTGCAGTACAGAGTAGGGAATTAAACCTAATTGTAAACCTTTCTCTGTCCCTGTTTTTATT
Source organism: Nostoc sp. DedQUE08 (assembly GCF_034530895.1). NCBI lineage: Bacteria > Bacillati > Cyanobacteriota > Cyanophyceae > Nostocales > Nostocaceae > Nostoc > Nostoc sp. DedQUE08. The sequence goes on along the minus strand of NZ_JAVRCD010000001.1, from coordinate 173,795 downwards.
TGGGAATCTGTATAAGTATAGTTGAGGAAAGTTGACCAGCCAGTGGCAATTTTTAATTGCAATGCAGCTTCTAAACCATTGGTATCTACTAATCCAATGTTTGCCCATTTTCCAGCGATGACTCCTAAGCGATCGCCTATACTACTACCAAAGTAAGTAAACTGTCCAATCAGATTTTGAGAAAAATTAACATCGATTCCTGCACTCCAAGTAGAGCCAGTTTCTGGTCTTAAATCAGGATTAGGTTCCCAACCATGAACTGTATCATAAACATACAACTGATCTAACCCAGGATTGCGTTGTGCCCCTGCCCAACTTCCACGCACTGCTATTAATGGTGTGACGGCGTAACGTAACCCAACACTAGGGTTGAGATAATTTCCAAATTGGCTGTCAAAGGTTTGCCTTAGCCCTAAATCTATCAGAAAGTTATCGCTAATATTCCAAGTATTGACAGCAAATAAAGCTGTATTGAATAAACTCCTATCTTCAGTTTCATTTTTGGCAATATTACTAGGATTTGTACTCAAAACATCACCGGTTAAGTCGGTGTTTTTTAAATCTAATCCCCAACGCAATTTATTATTCGCAGTAATTTTCCACTCATGATCTACCCTGGCTGTAAGTTGTTGGGTATCTAAAGCTCCTGTACGGTAAAACGATCCTGTAGGGCCGTAAGTGCTGAAATAATCTTGGTTATAACCAATTGAGGTTGTTAGGTTAGAGCTTTCGCCATTACCTAACCGAGTTTTCCAAGATAAGCCAATATTTAAACCATCGTGGTCTAATCTATCTCTTTGGAGAGGAAACCCAAAATAAATTAAGCCACGACGACTGCTGAGTGCAGTAACATCTAAATTCAGAGAATTTTTTTGATTTAAATCTACTCCGATGCTACCAAAATAGGTACTTGTAGCTGTGTCTGCATTTGATAAAAATCCCTGTTCGTCACGATTTGCTGCACCTACAGGAACGCGGTAACGGTTATCTGTAAAAAATCTTTCAAAGCTAAAGTTGTACTTGACTTTATCGGATGAACCACCATAAGTCACTTGTTGATTATTTAAACTCAATGAGCCAAATTCTGCACTAGCACTCAATTTAGGTTTGCCATAACCTTCCTTGGTAATAATATTCACAACTCCCCCAAAGGCTGAGGAACCAAATAAAGCGGAGGCTGTGCCGCTATATAATTCGACTCGTTCAATCGCCTCTACAGGAATGCTATTTAAATCAGTTCCACCATGATAAATGTTGACATTAGTGTTAATTTGTCTACCATTAATCAAAAATACAGATTGATTAATTGAGGCTCCCCGATAGTATGTACCTGTGTGAATATCTGCACCATGACCGACATCATTGATTGCAAAACCAGGCATTCTTTTCAAAATATCGGCTAAACTTGCAGCACCCTGCTTCTTAATTTCTTCTCGATCGATTACGTAAGTTGGAGTAGATTGGGGTAGGTTGTCTGGTTCTGCGATCGCTTCTATCGAAATGTCTGCATCATCGCTCGGAGTTTGCTCTGCTTCTGGCTGAGTTTCTTCTGGATTAACTTGAATTGGTACAGATTGTTGAGATAATAATTCGGCATTAGTGGCGGGTAGCTCAATTTCACTCAAACTCGGAATATCTGAAATAACTTCGGTTGATTTATTAGTATTTCTCTGCTCAATTTCACTCTCAACAGCATAACTAGGAGATGCTATCAGTAAAGGTAAAGCAACTGTTAGCAACAAAAAATCCTTTTTCACGTTCTCTTTCACACCAAGTAAAAACAGTTACTACGTAGCATTGTGGCTGTAATAGTAAAATCGTGTCAAAAGACACGCTGTCATATTTCTAAAGACCGGATGAGACTATTTGTCAAATTACTATGTGTTAGACTCTAGAGCGATCGCATTTAAAGAAGGTAGAACGGGATTTGACCTAGATGATTTGGAGCCATGTAAAGAGCCGTACCTTGCAGGAAACTGTGGCAATAGTGAGGGTTTTAAACCCTTGCTCTTTACCGTTAGCGCATCCTAACGCAGGCATCGCTTTACTGAAGCAGATTGCGCGGCGTGTCGCAAACAGCGCAGTTTTCCTTCAGTCTGTTGCCCTCTACATTAATTTTTCCCACTTAAGGAATAGAGATTTTATTACTAATGATAGAGTCAATAATATTATTTTGAAGTTAAACTTGAGTGTTATTGACTTATAAAGAATTATTAGTAACTCTTAGATTTTAACTAATTATTCAAAAAAGTTGAAGTCAATAATATTTGCCGAAAAACTAATATTCAAGATTTATGTATGTAGCTTTATGGCCGGGAAATGTATATCCTTTAGGTGCAACTTGGGATGGTAAAGGAACAAACTTTGCTTTATTTTCGGAAAATGCAACAGGGGTAGAGCTTTGTTTATTTGATAACGATGACGAAGAAATCCGCTTGCCTTTGACAGAAAAAAATAATTTTGTTTGGCATGGTTACTTACCAGGAGTTGGCCCAGGTCAAAAGTATGGGTTTAGAGTGCATGGGATGTGGGCACCGGAAGTTGGTCATCGATTCAATCCAAACAAACTATTAATTGACCCCTACGCTAAGGCAATTGACGGTGAGTTTAGTAACGATCCAGCTGTCTTTGGCTACTCTCTAGACGCTGAGGAAAAAGACTTAGTTTTTTCTGAACTAGATGATGCCAAAATAATGCCCAAGTGTGTTGTGGTGGATCAATCTTTTGATTGGGAAGGCGATAAACTGCTTGCTACACCTTGGTATAGAACTGTTATTTATGAAACTCACGTCAAAGGTTTTACTAAACTACACCCAGCTATTCCAGAAGAGTTGCGCGGCACTTATGCCGGTTTGGCACATCCTGCTGCAATTCAACACTTACTGCAATTAGGAATTACAGCAGTAGAGTTGATGCCAGTACATCATTTTTTATCTCATCCGGGACATTTAGAAGGAAAAGGATTAAGCAATTACTGGGGCTACGATTCCATCAACTATTTTGCTCCCTATTCTAGTTACAGTGCTAGTGGGACTGGGGGAGAACAAGTCGCTGAATTCAAGCAAATGGTCAAGGCACTACATTTTGCCGGAATTGAAGTGATCTTAGATGTAGTCTACAACCACACTGGCGAAGGAAATCATTTCGGGCCAACGCTGTCTTTGCGAGGTATTGATAATTCTGTATATTACCGTTTGGTAAAAGACGATCCTCGCTACTACATGGATTTTACAGGCTGCGGTAACTCTCTGAATGTGCGTCATGCTCAAGTTCTGAAGTTAATCATGGATAGCCTGCGCTATTGGGTAACAGAAATGCATGTAGATGGCTTCCGCTTTGATTTGGCCTCGGCGCTGGCACGGGAATTATATGAAGTAGATAATCTATCAGCTTTCTTTGATATTATTCATCAAGACCCAATCTTGGCAGATGTGAAGCTGATTGCTGAACCTTGGGACTTAGGAGAAGGCGGCTATCAAGTCGGGAACTTTCCACTGCGTTGGTCTGAGTGGAATGGAAGATATCGGGATACAGTCAGAGATTTTTGGCGTGGTGTAGATGATAGTTTAGGACAATTTGCCTACTGTTTTACCGGTAGCCCTGACTTGTATCAAACAAACGGGCGCAACCCAAATGCAAGTATTAATTTCATAACTGCTCATGATGGTTTTACGTTAAATGATTTGGTCAGCTACAACGAAAAGCATAACGAGGCAAACGGGGAAGACAGTAGAGATGGTGAAAGCCATAATAGATCCTGGAATTGTGGTGCAGAAGGCGAAACCGACGATCCAGAAGTGATGCGTTTGCGCGAACGGCAACGACGAAACTTTTTAGCAACCCTAATGCTATCTCAAGGTGTCCCAATGCTATTAGAGGGGGATGAAATTGGCTGTAGTCAAAAGGGAAATAATAATGTCTACTGCCAAGACAATGAGATTTCTTGGCGGCATTGGGATTTGCACAAAGCGAACTCGGATTTATTAGACTTTACACGCGAACTAATTAATTTTCGCCATCAGCATCCAGTATTCCGACGACGTAAGTGGTTTCAAGGCCGTCCCATTCACGGTTTAGGTATCAATGATATTGCTTGGTTTAATTCTGATGGCAGTGAAATGACTGAGCAGCAGTGGCTAGTTAGTTATGCCAAAGTAATGGAGATTTTTTTGAATGGGCAGGGAATTGCTACTCCAGGCGATCGTGGTGAGCGGATTATTGATGAAAGTTTTCTGATATTTTTTAACGCTCACTACGAGTTAATTGAGTTTGCTTTACCCGATGACTTTAAAGAAAAGGTATGGGAGATAGTAATTGACACTAATGAACCTCGCTTTTTAGATCGGGGAAAATTAGTTTCCGGCTCTCAAACTGTACCAGTTTCAGATCGCTCTCTGATGGTGTTACGCCTTATTAGTTAGCAGTATGAGGAGAAAAAATACTCAATTTTATAGAAAGAAAAATATATTTTTCTTTCTATAAAGTTGCTAGAATGCCTCAATAATTTTTACTCGTAACTCTAATTAGAAAACGCAGAGCTTCATTTACTGCTTCCGAATTAGGAAACATTTCTGCAACATCAGGTTCTAAAAAAACTGTCAATTTTTCAAAATTATTAAAATTATATTCACCTCTGATCGTATTAGTGTCTACCAAACCCTGATTTGATTGAGGTTTATTTTGAATTGTGATTGTTTGAGAAGATGCAGCATTTAATTTATTAGCTAGTGATTCCCAACTAGTAACTTTCAGATTAAAGTGAGCCTTTGCATCCCGTAATGTTTTAAACTGTTGCTTTAGAAAATCAATAGTGTAAATATGCTTTTGATATACCTGTTTCTCTACATTTAGGTCTGACTCAACCATATCAACTACTTCATTAATAAGTCGGTCATGATTTTCGGCAATTTGAGCAGCAGCGCCTAAAATTCGAGAAGTTGCTGTTATCTGTACATCTGTCTCTTGTTTAAGGCGATCGGCAATACTGCGAATTTGATCTCCCAGCCTCGCTTTACCTTGTTTTTGCGTGGTTGGTAGTGATTTTTTGTTCATAGATATGCTTGTTTATTCAGAAAGTATGTCTTTAATTGCCAGCCAGATGCGTTTAAATTTTTGTACTAAATTCATAGGATTGTTAGTTGTTTCTTCTTCCACCGAATCAACTAGAGATTGAATTCTATCCATACGCTCTGCGACAACATAAAGATTATTTACTGCTTCATCCTTACTTGCTAAAGAGTCACGCAGTAGCACAACCATCTGGGCAATTTCTCGTTTTAGTTTTTCATTCTCGGCTTTCCGGCGCGTTTCCCATCCCTTAATGCTAGCTTTGGAACGACGCTCATGCTTGAGTTCTGCTTTAGCTTCATTGTATAAAGTCAAATATATTTCTCGTTCAGAGTTTACTGACTCATATTTGGTAAGTAATTCTGTTGCTCTCGCTTTTTCTTCGTTGTAGAGACAGAGCATTTGTTGATGACTTTGTTTTTCATCCACAAAGAACTGGTAATTTTGAGTGACTCGCTCTTTTAACTCATCAGCTTCGAGTTGACAAGTTTGAATCTCTCGCTGGTGAACATGAACTAACTGGGATATTTTCGCTTTTTCTTCGTTATAAAGGTAAAGCGTCTTTTGATGATTTTCTTGCTCATCAATATAGAAGCGATAGTTTTGAGTAACTTGCTCTTTTAGCTCATTAGCTTCAATTTCGTAAGTTTGAATCTTTTGCTGAACATGAACCAGTTGGGATGCAGCTTCTTCATTATGTTTCGCAAGTTTTCGCGCCTCTTCAAGATTGGCACGAACAGTCATCAATGAAAGTTTAAGCTCATGATAAGAAACTGGTTCTTTCTGCTGTGAGCGAGGATTATTAACAGCGTTGTCATAATTAGAATCTCTGCGATCGCCTCTTTTCATTGGCATAATTTAAGTTCCTATGTAAATATTTTTTATATTTAAATATAAATATTTAGTTTAGCCGAGATAAACTCATTGAAGTGTGATCTGGGTTCTACTAGTAATATGATCTGACTCTAGATTGAGATATGTTTTATTCTGTCTTAGGCGTTTAAATTTCCAGACGAGCGATTTTCAAGAGCTAGAGAGATCGCGCTTCATAAGTAAGCTAGGCTCCAAAAGATGAAGGGAATAAACCTAAAACCTTCGTACCAAAGTTATCTCTGTTTTTTTTGCAAGCACAACCCCGGTTAAAGTACGCTCTATAATCGTTAGCATTGAGACGAATCGCAATAATTTATGATTCAAGCCTTACGCAAACTAGTTACATTCGATCAATTCGTTGCTAAATATCCTGACAACACGGGAAAACGTCATGAATTGCATGATGGAGTAATAGTAGAGATGCCGCAACCCACAGGCGACCATGAAGAGGTAGTTGGATTTTTAGCTTTTGAAGTTACTAGAGAGTGTATTCGTTTAAATCTCCCCTACTTCATACCCAAAACAGTACTAGTAAAACCGCCTGAAAATGAATCGGCTTACTCACCAGATGTACTGATATTAAATCGCCCCAATTTAGTGAATGAACCTTTATGGAAAAAAGAATCTACTGTAAGCCAAGCGGAATCAATACCTTTAGTAGTTGAGGTAGTAAGTAGCAATTGGCGTGATGATTATTTAAAAAAAGCTGCTGATTATGAGGGTGTAGGCATCCCAGAATACTGGATTGTAGATTATGCTGCTTTAGGCGGTAGGCGATTTATTGGCAACCCCAAACAACCAACAGTCTCGCTTTTCACTTTAATTGAGGGAGAATATCAAGTCAGCCAGTTTCAAGGTAGCGATCGCATTATCTCACCTCTTTTCCCCGAATTAAACTTAACCGCCGAACAAATTTTTCAAGCTGGTAAATACTCTGCATAGCGCTGACAGTATTACAAAAGAGCGATTTCTGTTACAGACGAAATTTGTTGTCGCAGATTCTTCAGTAAATCTAAAGTTTTTTCGTAGGCAACTCTCTTTCCTTGGTTTTCAAAGTACTCGGATGCTTTTTGTAAATCAGATATAGCTCCTAAGTGATATCCTAAGCGATACTGAGCTACTCCCCGATTAACATAAGCTTGACCATTACTAGGATTAAGTCTGATGACTTGCGAAAAATCACGCACTGCACCCAAGTCATCTCCGTTTCGGCCGCACACACAAGCCCGGTTAAAGTATGCTCTATAATCGTTAGCATTGAGGCGAATTGCTAGATTAAAGTCGAGCATCGCAGCTTGGATATCTTGCAAGACAAAATGCGCTAAACCTCGGTCATTATAGATATCTGCAAGCAGTAAGCTGCTGATTCGAGGAATTTGAGTTAGGGCTAAATTAAAGTCAAGAATTGCCTCTGAGTCTTTCCCATCACCAGCACGGGCTAGCGCTCGGTTGTAATAGGCTCGAAAATCGGATGGTTTAAGTGTAACGGCTCGGTTATGATCGACAATGGCAGCTGGATAATCCCCTTGTCTGTAGCGTGCTACTCCCCGGTTCAGATAAGCCTCGAAGTTATCCGGTGCAAAATTTATCGCTTGAGTACAATCTGCGATCGCTTGATGGTAATCTTGTAATTGCAGATAAGCAAGACAGCGATCGCTATAAGCGACAGCCAAATCTTTCTTAAGTTCAATCGCCTGGTTGAAATTCTCTATTGCTTCCTGATAATCACCGCGCCGCATCTTATCTACACCCAACTCTAAGAAATCACCGGCTATTATTTGGGTAATTAAAATGGGTGAAGAATGTGCAGGTAAAGTCAAAAAAGTCAGAGGAAAAGCAATAATTATACTGAAAATTAATCGCCAGAAATTACTCATAATACCAAATGAGGATAGGTAGTATTGTTTGATATTTTTGGAACAGTCTTTTTATAAAGACTATTAATCCAAAATCCTAAATTGGTATATGCATCCTGTTTGATAATTGCGGCAACTCTAAGATTAGCGGGACAGAAAGCCCCGCCAATTGTTAATTTTTGAAGTTAAATTTTAGTCTACTTCCAACCATTATCTGCTTGTGAAAGCACATAAGCCGCTACATCTTCAATTTGGTTAGACTTCAAACGTTTGCCGAAAGCGGGCATAGCATTTTTACCTTTTGTAACCTGGGAAATAATCGCCTCTGCTGAGTACAAACCATTCTTTTGCAAAGCCTCCTTCTTCAGGTTTTTGTCAGCTTGAACCAGATTCTTTCCTCCTGCGTGACAAGAGGCACAATTGGCACTAAATACTTTAGCTCCACTAGCAGCATCTGCTGCCAATGCTGGACTACTGAAGGCAAATGTGAAGATTGCTATGCCTAACAGTATGACTGTAATCATTTTTTTCATTTCGTGTTCTCTCTGCAATAACGGCTTATTCGGTGCAATATCCTCCATAATTGTCAGTTGAGCCGCTGCCATAGTCAAATGACAAGCTGTCAAACTTAGCCCAAAAATTTTTTAAATTTTGCTTAATAAAAATTTTCAATTACGTCTGTAATTGCATTATGAAGAATTCTGCGTTGATTCCCCGTTCTATGATTAAGATATCCGTAAGCAACTGCCACTTACAATACTTTGCAGGAAGTGTTTTTAAAATTTCACCATGCAATCCTAAAGATTATAAACCTGGAGTTATTTAAGTATATTTTATAATAATGAAATGCTGAAAAAACTTATATTTTACGTATTGATATAGTAATTCAGTTTGATTACCGAATTTACTTACGTGGGCAGCAAACAGGAAATAGGAAAAAAGGCATAGCTCCGTACTGAGTCTATCAAATAGGAGTTTTAGCTCGCTAAATTATAATTATGAAAATTTAGTAAACTCTACTGATTACCATAAAACTACTGCAAGAACCCAAATTTATTTTTCGTGCAGATCCCTTAGAGGATGTTTAAAAAATCGTAAAGGATGCCAGAAATACCGCTTCCATTTTTTTCCCATTGGCGTCAGCCTATCATCAGACAAGCAAACAGAGGTTTTTAAACCCTCATTTAACCCACATTTACTTGTAGGTAATGGGGTAGAAAGGTTAAGTTTCCGAGGCTTAGAAGTTACCAAAAATACTTTTCAAACATCCTCTGAGATTAATGGGATAGATTCAACTATAGTCGGTTGATTTAGCTCGATCGGGTTTCTCAATTTTTACTAATGAATTGTGATAATTCAAGTTAATTAGGGAAAAATAAACTCAGGTTATCCAATAGCAACTTTTATGCTAGAGAATCGAGTCGATGTTCCCGGCTATCGAATTGGTGAGAGAATTTACACCAGCAGTCGCACTCTGGTTTACCGAGCTTTGCGAGAGAGCGATCAAACTGCTGTTGCGATCAAACTTCTTAAAAATTGTTATCCCAGTCTGATTGAGTTGGCTCAATTCAAAAATCAGTACACAATTACGAAAATCTTAAATGTTCCTGGGGTTGTTCGGATCTATAGCCTGGAAAATTGTCATAATCGACCCGCTCTGATCTTAGAAGACTTTGGCGGAATTTCTTTGAAGGAGTATGCTGACACTTGGAGACAGAGATTCAGAAAGGTAGCAAGTGAAGAAAATATCTCACGCTTTTATCCTGAGTTTTTGAGCGAGTTTTTACAGATTGCAATCGCACTTGCTGATATCCTGGCCGATCTCTACCATCACCAAATCATTCACAAGGATATCAAACCCGCCAATATCCTGATAAATCCGACCACCAAGGAAGTTAAACTCATTGACTTTAGCATTGCTTCACTGCTACCAAGAGTTAACCAACTTTCAACCAGCCCGACTGTTTTAGAAGGAACCCTTGCTTATATCTCCCCCGAACAAACCGGACGAATGAATCGGGGAATTGATTACCGCACTGACTTCTATTCTCTGGGAGTCACTTTCTATGAACTATTAACTGGGCGATTACCATTTCAATCTGATGATTTGATGGAATTGGTGCATTGTCACATAGCGAAACAACCACCACTTTTAGGGAATAGAGAAGAGATTCCCCAAATTCTCTGTGATATTGTCATGAAACTGATGGCGAAAAATGCTGAAGACCGCTATCAGAATGCATTAGGGCTAAAGCACGATTTACAAATTTGTTTAGATCAATTGCAGGAAAGTGGAAATATTATCCCATTTCAGCTAGGGCATAAGGACGTTTGCGATCGCTTTACAATTCCCGAAAAACTCTATGGACGGGAAGCAGAAGTGGCAATGCTACTAGCAACCTTTGAACGGGTGCGCCAGGGAACTTCTGAAATCATTCTGGTGGCAGGTTCCTCTGGTATTGGGAAAACGGCAATTGTCAACGAAGTTCACAAACCGATCGCCCGTCAGCGCGGATACTTTATCAAAGGCAAATTCGATCAATTTAATCGGAATATTCCCTTTTTTGCTTTGGTGCAAGCATTCCGGGACTTAATGGCACAACTGCTGACAGAGAGCGATGCTCAAATTGACCAGTGGAAGACCCAAATTTTATCTACATTGGGTGAAAGTGGTCAAGTGATTATTGAGGTGATTCCAGAACTCGAACGAATCATTGGCAAACAGCCCTCAGTGCCGGAATTATCGGGTACTGCTGTCCAAAGCCGCTTCAATTTGCTATTTCAGAAATTCATTCAAGTATTCACAACTCAAGAGCATCCCCTGGTCATTTTCCTCGATGATTTACAGTGGGCAGACTTGGCTTCTTTAAAACTGATGCATCTGTTGATGAGTGAAGCCAATAACTCTTATTTGTTAGTGATTGGAGCATATCGAGATAATGAGGTTTCTTCTGCACATCCCTTGATGTTGACCATTGAGGAGATGCGTCAAGAGGCGATTACAGTTAGCAGTATTGTCCTTTCTGCCCTTACCGAAGCCGACCTAAATCAACTGATTGCAGATACGCTGAAATATTCAGCAGAACAAGCAATTGCGATCGCCAATTTGGTGTATCAAAAGACCAAAGGTAATCCATTTTTCACGAACCAGTTTCTCAAATCGCTGCATGAAGATGGACTGATCGCCTTTGCCAGCAGAACAGGCGATTGGCAGTGCAATCTTGCTCAAATCCGGGCGCTTTCTTTTACAGAAGATATTGTAGAGTTTGTGGTGCTGCAACTCCAAAAATTGCGATCGCAGACGCAGGATGTTCTCAAACTGGCCGCCTGTGTTGGCAATCAGTTTGATTTAGAAACCCTATCGATTGTCTATGAAAAATCTCCAGCCCAAACCGCAGCAGATTTGTGGCCAGCTCTCAAGGATGGATTAATTTTGCCCGGTGGTGAAGGGTATACATTCTTTCAGAATGAGTCTGTTGTCATAGATGATTTGACAAACGATCGCGGATCGATAACTATTACCTACAAATTCTTCCACGATCGCATTCAACAAGCCGCTTATTCACTAATTCCAGCCAACCAAAAACCAGCAACTCACCTGAAGATTGGTCAATTGCTGTTGAGTAATACCCCGGAAACTGAGCAAGAATTGCTGATTTTTGAAATTGTCAACCAATTGAATCTTGGCAAAGAACTGATTGTATCTGTGCCCGATCGCGATCGACTGGCACAACTTAACCTGATGGCAGGAAAAAAAGCTAAATCTGCTACATCATACCAGGTAGCAATTGAGTATTTAACTACCGGGATTGGTTTATTGAGATCCGACTGTTGGCACACTCAGTATGAATTGGCTCTAGCACTGCACGAATCAGCCGCCGAGGCTGCTTACCTTTGTGGTGCCCACGAACAGATGGAGCAATTGGCTCAAACAGTAATGCAGCAAGCCAAAACTTCACTAGATCAAATCAGCATTTACGAAACCAAAATCCAGGCGTATACAACTCAAAATAATGTAATAGGCGCGATCGCGATCGCTCGCCAGGGAATGAGTCTGTTCGGCGTGGTTTTTCCCGAAACATCTACCCCCGAAGATATTCAGCAAGCCCTTCAGGAAACTGCTGCCTTAATTAACGGGCGTGATATTGCTTCCTTAGTTGACTTACCCCTGATGACGGCAAAAGACAAGCTGGCTGTTAACCGAATTGTGGCAAACGTTGCTCCCGCCGTTTACACCGCCGAACCAAATCTGTTTCCCCTAGTCATCCTGTCACAAGTCAAAGCATCAATTCAGTATGGCAATGCTCCATTTTCTGCCTTCTGTTATGCCGCCTATGGCATTCTGTTAAACGGAATTCTCCAAGATATTGAAAAAGCCTATCTCTTTGGCAACCTGGCTTTGGCATTAACTGACAAATTTAATATTACTGACATCAAACCTACTGTATTTTATGTTACAGGTGCTTTTATCACCTATTTGAAGTCTCCCCTACAAAAATCTTTACAGCTGATACTGGAGGGCTACAAAATTGCTCTGGAAACTAGGAATGTATATTACGTTGCCTTCAATACGAAAGACATCTGTCAGTATTCTTATTTTTTGGGACGAGAACTGAAATCGTTAGAGGAAGATATCCGCGCTTACTGTCATGTTTTGGAAAATTTTAGGCAAGACATGGTTCTTAACTACTGCCGTGTCTTCTGGCAAACAGTTTTGAATTTGCTCGGCAAGGCTGAAAATCCCTGTATTTTAACGGGTGAGGTACTTGATGAAGCAAAATTTTTGACTCAAATGCATAATGCGAATGACTTGGTGGGGCCTCACTACTTCTGGCTACACAAGTTGATTCTCTGTTATTTGTTTGAAAACATCTCTCAAGCAGTGGAAACAGCTGCTCAAGCTAGAGTTTATCTAGTTGCAGGCACGGGCTATGCTACTGTGCAGATGTTTTATTTTTATGATTCATTGACGGCTCTGGCAGAATATTCTACAGCTACGGGCGATCGCCGAGAAATATTACTGGAGCGGGTGAGAGAAAACCAGGAAAAAATGAAGACATGGGCGCACCACGCACCCATGAATTATTTGCACAAATTTGAACTAGTGAAAGCCGAAGAATGCCGAGTGTTGGGACTGATGGCGCAGGCTGTGGATCTTTACGATCGCGCGATCGCTGGGGCAAAAGTCAATGGATACATTCAAGAAGTTGCCCTCGCCAATGAATTGGCTGCCCGATTTTACTTGGAATGGCACAAAGAAACGTTGGCGTACCACTTTGTAGAAGCAAGTTACGCGCACCGTTCCCCAGGAAAGCACACGGAAGGTATGGCTCAAATTTACTTGATGAATGCCTATTACAGTTACCTAAAATGGGGAGCTGTAGCCAAAGTCAAACAGTTGGAGAGCCAATATCCTCAATTCTTGGCTATGAGCCTTCAGGAGGAGGAAAATCCTTCTACAGACCTTAGCCTCACCACTACAATCGGATTCACACACACTAGTTCCAGTGGGACTGAAGCGTTAGATTTAGTAACGGTGATGAAAGCCTCTCATGCATTGGCTGGAGAAATTGAGTTAGAAAAGCTGTTGACAACCTTGATGCAGGTTGTAAGCGAAAATGCCGGGGCTGAAAAATCAGTAATTTTGCTGCTTCAAGAGGATAATTGGGTGGTTGCAGCTCAAAGAAGCAGCAAAGCGATCGTCGAAGAGGAGCGATCTATGCCTTTGCATGAAAGCCTTGGGGGAAATCTGCACTCATTGCCTCTTTCAGCCAGTCAGGATATTCCTAAAACGGTGGTGAACTATGTATCGCGTACTTCCGAAACCTTAGTGCTAGATGATGCCCGCAAAGAAACCACCTTTGCCAACGATCCCTATATTATTCAATGGCAACCTAAAAGCTTGCTATGTACGCCTATTCACAATCGCGGCCAGATCGTTGGCATCCTATACCTAGAAAACAGTTTGACGACTGGAGCCTTTACCCAAAACCGTCTTGAAGTTTTGCGGCTGCTCACAGTACAAGCTGCCATCTCGCTGCAAAATGCCATGTTTTATAACAATCTTGCCGTAGCAAAAGCCCAACTAGAGGATTACAGCCATACCTTGGAGCAAAAGGTAGAGCAGAGAACTTTTGAGTTGAATGATAAAAATCAGCATCTCTCGGAAACTTTAGAACAACTGCAACACACCCAAAGCCAACTGATTCAAACTGAAAAAATGTCTTCATTGGGGCAAATGGTGGCAGGTATCGCTCACGAAATTAACAACCCGATTAACTTTATCTATGGCAACGTCACCTATACCAATGAATATTGTCAAAATTTGCTGCACTTGGTCGATCTGTATCAACACTACTATCCTCAACCATTTGCTGAGATTCAAGAAGAACTAGAGGCCATAGATTTAAACTTCCTCAAATCTGACCTCCAAAAATTACTGCAATCAATGAAACTAGGAGCAGATCGCATCCGCCAGATTGTTCTTTCTCTCCGCAATTTCTCGCGCTTGGATGAGGCTGAAATGAAAACTGTCAATCTTCATGAAGGTATTGACAGCACCTTGTTAATTTTACAGCACCGTCTAGAAGAGAAAACATACCGCCCCGCAATTAATGTGATTAAGGAATATGCCCAACTACCTGAAGTAAATTGCTACGCCAGTCAGATCAATCAAGTATTTATGAATATTCTTAGCAATGCTATTGATGCATTAGATTCATTATTCACAACTGAACATACACAAACAAAAATCCCCACCATCGAAATTCGTACCAAAATGACTGAGGCTGATACAATAACCATTCAAATTGTAGATAATGGGTCTGGTATGTCTGAAAAGGTGAAGCAGCATTTATTTGACCCATTTTTTACAACAAAGCCTATTGGCACAGGAACAGGCTTAGGATTATCGATTAGCTACTCTATTGTAGAAAAACATCGGGGACGACTAAGTGTAATCTCGGAGGTAGGAAAAGGAGCAGAGTTTTCCCTCTCTATCCCATCAAATTCAGTAAAGTGAAAAGTTCTAAGATCGGGTTTAGCACGTCAGAGTAATGGCATCTCAATCAAGCTTGACTTTTTGTAATTAAAAATTAAAAATGTAATTTTTTACAACACAACCTATAATTTAACAGTATCTTTTTCCGTGAAAAAAATTTAAAGATAAAACAAGATAAAAATTGTCTTGTTTCATCTTTCAATTTTTATTTAACAGATCCTAACTGAGTAAGCGCATGTTCTGTAACACGACAAATTCGCCAATCATCTAATATAGAGGCTCCCATACTACGGTAAAATGCTTGGGCTGACTCGTTCCAATCTAAGACACTCCACTCTAATCGCCCACAATCACGTTCTACAGCTATCTGAGCGACTTTAGTCAACAGAGCCTTACCAATACCTTGCCTACGATATTCTGGTAAAACAAATAAATCTTCCAGATAAATTCCCGGCTTAGTCAGAAATGTTGAATAATTATGAAAAAACAGCGCAAAACCAACAGCTTGACCCGCAGATTCCGCTAATATTGCCTCTATATATCTTTGCGAACCAAATAAATGCTCCTGAAGTGCTAGAGCATTGCCAGTAACAGCGTGAGATAATTTTTCATATTCTGCAAGTCCCTCAATTAATTTAAACAATACGCTGCAATCGGCTGCTTGGGCAAAACGCACAATCAAATTGCTATCCGAAGTCATTCGTCTATAGTCCATAGTTTATAGTCCATAGTCTATAGGCAACTGGGCAATTTTTTTTGAGTATTGACTAAATAAGAGCCGAAAAACGCTACAAAACGCTTGATTTTTGCGAATTGCAAAGCTAATTAAGTTTCAGATTGCATCTCTATCTTGAGCAATGAGATTAAATCAACCAACCTTTTAAGCGTTTGGCTATGTGAGGACGGCGCAATTTCCGCATGGCTTTGCTTTGAATTTGACGCACTCGCTCGCGAGAAAGATTGAACATATTGCCAACTTCTTCTAAAGTACATGGTTCGCTGGTTGTCAAACCATAACGCAGAGAAATCACATCTTTCTCTCGTGGAGTTAACACATCACCCAAAACTTCCCAAATCTCCTGACGCATCATGTTTTCATTCATTTTTGCTTCAGGAGACAAGTTATCTTCATCTTCTAGCAAATCCATTAATTCCGTGTCTTCTTCTTTACCGACGCGGTGGTTGAGAGAAAGTGCTTGTCGTCGTAGCTGTTGTAGCTGACGTAGTTGTTGCACGCTAATCTCTAAATATTCTGCCATTTCACCTTCGGTAGGATTACGACAGAGTTTTTGTTTGAGTTCCCGTTGGGCTTTTTTTAGCTTGTTAAGCTTTTCGACAATATGAATTGGTAGTCGAATTGTTCGCGCATCGTTAGCGATCGCTCTGGTAATCGCTTGTCTAATCCACCAATAGGCGTAAGTAGAAAACTTATATCCTTTATCGGGATCGAATTTTTCTGTAGCACGATTTAAACCCATTGCTCCTTCTTGAATTAAATCCAGAAAAGGCACTCCCCGATTTAAATATCGCTTGGCGATAGACACTACCAATCTCAAGTTAGAGCGAATCATTTTGCGTTTTGCTACTCTCCCTTGATACAAGCGATTTTCTAGTTGCTTTTCCGTCATCCCTAACTCAGAAGCCACTTCTAATTTGCTAGCTTCATGTTCCAGTTTTAACTCTAAAGCCGCTTGTATTTCTCTAAATTCCTCTATAAACCTAACTCGCCGCGCTAACTCTACTTCTTCATCAGCTTTTAAAAGCGGATAACGTGCCATTTCTTTAAAAAA
Organism: Nostoc sp. DedQUE08; assembly: GCF_034530895.1. Lineage (NCBI taxonomy): Bacteria > Bacillati > Cyanobacteriota > Cyanophyceae > Nostocales > Nostocaceae > Nostoc > Nostoc sp. DedQUE08. The sequence goes on along the minus strand of NZ_JAVRCD010000001.1, from coordinate 157,209 downwards.
TGCGCCGACAGCATCATCATGTTCGGTTTTGTTGTATCCTGAAGGACGAGCCGCCGCCATGTCATCTCCATCGCGTTCGTCCGATTCCAGATTTTCTACTACAATTGGAGATTCTTCTTCTGCCACTGCATTTAAACTATCGAGTGATGGTTCTTCGATATCAGCAGCATTCTCCAGTATTTCCATTTTTCCCAATTCAACAATATTCATATTTTCCTTTAGGGATTGTTGCTTTGTTTGGTACATAATTCATTTACACCTACTCGTTTGAGGCTTGGTAGTTTTCCCTAATGGACGATGCACCCGTAAAGAATAGCGAAATATAAGCTGATGCTAATTTGTCTACAGAAATAAAAATCGGCATCTACCTAGTATTTATAGGTTACACTTATATACAACCTATAACGAAACTGACCTTAGCACCCAATAAAACTTTTTTTTAGATTCCCAACAGATATATTCTTCATTTTTTTCGGAATTATCAAATATGTCAAACCCCCCTCAAACTTTCTCAACCTTAACAAATATAAAAATTTCAGCTAATCATCCAAATATCTTAAAGTTTCATATATTTTTCTAAATATTTATAATGTTTTAGGCGCTGGAGTCCACTGTAGAAAAGGAATACCTACTAATGGGTTTACGCATTCCCGATTTGATTTCCAGTTACCTACACAATCCAAATTACAAGAGTAAGAGCTTAATTTCGATCTGATATTACTTTGTATAAAAGCATCTCATATACAGAAAGGGTTGAATATCTACCGATAGGCGGAAAAAGGCTACTCCATATTTAGTAGATAGAGTAACTGTTGCAGCAATAGCCGACATGCTTTTATTTGTATAGTGGGCACCAAATATTTATTGCATATATAGTTGATACGAATTTGTCTAGTAGATTACATAAGAGGAAAATTATCAAGTATTATGAAGAATAACAGTATTGAGAAATACCATTTAAATTTAAGAAAGCGAAAAACTAAAGTTTAGTTAGCTAGGTTGATTTTGACCAGCTATGTGAAGGAAATATTTAATTATAAAATCAGCAAGTATGTATATTAATGACATAAAAATATCTCCTTTAGTGGTAAGTGAACCGAGTGAATCATATAAGTCAGGTGAAACTGTTAATCGGTGGGTTGAAGTATTGGTAGACTGTCCAGGAAGTACAGGACTATTTACTTATCGATTGCCAGCCCAGTTAGAAATCAAACCAGGGGATATTTTGAGCGTGCCATTTGGGGCGCAACAATTAGGAGCGATCGCGATTCGATTACTGGCACAACCCAATATCGATTTACCACCAGAAAAAATCCGGGAAGTAGAAGATATAGTCAGCGTTGGATTTTTCCCAAGTGCTTACTGGGAATTACTCAACCGAGTTGCTGCATATTACTATACGCCGTTGATTCAAGTAATCCGGGTTGCTCTGCCGCCAGGGTTACTGGGGCGATCGCAGCGTCGTATCCGCCTGGTTGGTGGGAGAGGGGCAGGGGAGCAGAGGGGCAGGGGGGCAAAGGGGAGTAGTTATTTACTGGGATCTGCCGATCCTTTAGCTTTTTTGACTCCAACTGCGCGGCAAGTTTGGGAACTTTTACAAGGGCAACCAGCGGGGGACTACAGTTTTGTTTACCTGCAACAAAAAGTCAAATCTGCTTATCGGGGAATTCGGGAATTATTGCGATTTGGTTTAGTAGAAAGCTACTTAGAACCACCACGACTAACTCGACCAAAATTGCAAAAAGCAGTTACGCTCACAGGTACAATTGACCAAGAGTTAACTACTCGCCAACGAGAGATTTTAGAAGTGCTGCGGCGGCGTGGTGGCGAGTTATGGTTAAATGAGTTCTTACAGATTTGTAAAACAACTACCCCTACCCTGAAAGGGCTAGAGGAAAAAGGCTACATCGTCATCGAAGAACGGGAAGTTTTGCGAACCGAACAAGGCCCAACTTTAGTAGGCGATGGTGCTAAATCTTTAACTACAGCTCAAGCTAGTGCCTTAGCGACAATCCAGACATTAGATGAATTTGCTCAAGTTTTATTGCATGGGGTGACAGGTTCAGGAAAAACCGAAGTATATTTGCAAGCGATCGCACCTCTTTTCAATCAAGGTAAATCTGCCTTGGTTTTAGTCCCAGAAATTGGACTCACACCGCAGCTAACCGATCGTTTTCGCGCTCGTTTTGGTAATAAAGTCAGCGTTTATCACAGCGCCCTTTCAGATGGTGAACGTTATGACACTTGGCGACAAATGCTTACCGGAGAACCCCAAGTTGTCATTGGTACTCGCAGCGCCGTTTTCGCCCCTTTGCCCAACTTGGGTTTAATTATTTTAGATGAAGAACATGATAGCAGCTTTAAACAAGATTCCCCCATACCCACCTACCATGCCCGCACTGTTGCCCAGTGGCGAGCCGAATTAGAAAATTGCCCTTTGGTGTTGGGTTCCGCTACGCCTTCATTGGAAACTTGGGTAAGCGTGAGGAGGCAGGGGAGCAGGGGAGCAGGGGAGCAGGGGAGCAGAGGGGCAGGGGGAGAATTCGTAACTCCTCACTCCTCACTCCTAACTCCTAACTCCTCACTCAGCACTCAGCACTCAGCACTCAGCACTCATTATTTAAGTTTGCCTGAACGCATTAATTCTCGCCCTTTACCGCCTGTGGAAATTGTCGATATGCGGCAAGAGTTACAACAGGGAAATCGTTCTATATTTAGTAGATCGCTGCAAACAGCTTTAGAAGAGTTGCAAGAAAGAAAACAACAGGGAATTTTATTTATCCATCGCCGGGGACACAGTACTTTTGTTTCTTGCCGCAGTTGTGGATATGTGTTGGAATGTCCGCACTGTGATGTGTCGCTGGCGTATCACCACACCGAAGAAAAAGCGCCAGAATTATTGCGGTGTCATTATTGTAACTATGCGCGATCGCACCCCAAATTTTGCCCTGATTGTAGTTCCCCTTATCTAAAATTTTTCGGTAGCGGTACTCAACGGGTAACGCAGGAACTAGCAAGGCAGTTCCCAGAGTTGCGCTTGATTCGTTTTGATAGCGATACCACCCGCAATAAAGGCTCCCATCGTACCCTACTTACTCGGTTTGCCAACGGCGAAGCAGATTTGTTAGTCGGTACGCAAATGCTCACTAAAGGTTTAGATTTACCACAGGTGACACTTGTGGGTGTTGTCGCCGCCGATGGATTACTAAATTTATCAGATTATCGCGCCAGCGAACGAGCGTTTCAAACCTTGACTCAAGTCGCTGGACGTGCTGGTAGAGGTGAAGATCCCGGTAGAGTGATTGTGCAGACTTATACTACAGAGCATCAGGTAATTGCAGCAGTGCGATCGCACGATTATCAATCTTTCTCTCAAGCTGAATTGGAACAACGCCAAGCACTCAATTATCCTCCATACGGGCGGTTAATTTTGTTGCGTTTGAGTAGTCTCGACCCGATTCAAGTGCAAAATACAGCGCAAGTTATTGCTACAGCCTTGAGTACAGAAGAAGAATTCGAGATATTGGGCCCAGCACCAGCGAGTATTTTACGAGTAGCTAATCGTTATCGCTGGCAAATATTGATTAAATTTGCCCCTGATGCCTTACCGCGATTACCAGATTGGGAAGAAGTGCGATCGCTTTGTCCTTCATCTGTAAGTTTAACTATTGATGTAGACCCGTTAAATATTATGTGATCGTTATGCGATCGTAAATTACTACCCCACCCAGTTGCGCACTGATAAATAAAGCTGATTTGCTTAGTAATTAAGTTAATCTCTGCATAATCCACCTTCAGATAGATGAGTGAATTAAAATATCATATTATTACAAAGGTAAGTATAAATATTGAAAAATTTTTCCTGATTTACTGTCAAACTTATATCATGTTCGGCTGATTACTTAATAAAATATCTCCATGTTCGTGTTGGGTTTCATTATTGTTAAACACAACATAAATATGGATAAAATGTTGGGTTTTGTTTTGCAAAGGCCATTTGCTTGGTTGTCGGGAAACCCCAGATGTTCGCGGTAGCATCTTTAAGAGTTGCTGTCCTATTGGCTACCCTTACAGGGAAGCAAGCTACGCCTAGCGTCTCCCTTTGTGAGAAGAGAAGGCTTTACGCTGCACTATTGCCCTTACTGGTTCCCCAAACTATAGATATTACAAACATTCAACTAGCTTGATATTACTTTTGTATTAACAGCACTGATAAAAATGAACTCTGCCAGCACCAATTCATATCGTATCCATTTAAAGACTTATCATTAAGACGGCAAGGGTTAGGGGGAAAAGAGTTTCCTGATTTTTGTACAGATGTGGGAATTATAACTAATTAGGCGGACATGATATTAAGGTTGGTTTACGGTAATAATTTTGAAGATTTATTGCTTTTTACGTAATCATGCTGTGCCAAGTTGAGGCATTAGAAAGTTCCCCTATAATTCTCTGAAAAACAAGTTCAGTATTGATGTATAAAAAGTATTTAATAAATACTTTTTATACATTCTGGAGAAATGAGTTCCCTAAGACTTGCGGTCATTACGTTCGTTTATAGCTAGTGAAAGATTGCCAAGAATAATCATTGCAGATACTTGGCCGAATGGCACGCTTGTTAACGGCAAACCCATTATATATAAGGCTTTTGGGTGTGGGGTGTGGCTGAGTGGGTGTAGTCAGTCAGAAATTTATTTGTATCCCCACTCATATTTACTAGAAACAGGGTGTGGGGTGTGGGGTGTAGGGTGTAGGTTTAAAGCCTCGCCCCACGCGCACGAAAAATCCTTATTTCGCAAGGCAGGTAAAAGCCCCACCCGGAGTGTCTGTCTTAATTTCCCTACACCCCACACCCAATACAACCTGCACCCTGTTCACTTTTCTTGATTTTTCCCTACACCCAACACCCTACCCCCAACACCCTGCCCAGACGAGCTTTCAGCTTTACAAGCGTGCCATTCGATACTTGGCCAATGTTAATGGACTACTCACTTATCAACTATGAACACAACGGCAAGGCATACTATGATTTACAAGATTAAACCCAAAATACTGGTATTAGCAATTGTTCAAGGGATTGCTTTTCAACCAAATAATGCTCCTGTACCATCTGGGTATATTAAAGATATCGGTCAAGCCTACAATGATACTAGAGGTTTTGGTTGGGTGCGTGAAGATAGCTTAGGCAATAGTACACCCACTCCCCTTGATATCCAACTCAATACACGCGATCGCAACCAAAGTGGCATCGATCGGCGGCTAAATAGACTGATTCATCTGCAATATCCTCCTAGCAATGCGGGAACAGGAGTCACGATACCTGCTGCTTGGGAATATGCCCTATCTAATGGTTCGTACAATGTGACTGTTAGCGTCGGTGATGCTATTAACAGTGTAAATAGTAAGCACCAGATCAATATAGAAGGGACGGCTGCTATTTCTGGCTTTGTACCAACGGCAACCAAAAAGTTTGCCGCAATTACCCGGATTGTTAATGTTGCCGATGGCAAGCTCACAATTGATGCTAAAGGTGGTAGGAATACTAAACTCAACTATATTGCGATCGCACCAGGTAATCGTCCCTCGATCAGAATGACCAATCCCAATGATGGTCAGACAAACGTGTCGCCAGATATCTCGATTACAGCAGACCTAAATCTCCCTAACAGTGGGATTGCGGTTAATACTATTTCCGCCTCAACCATCAAGCTGATCGATAGCACTACTAATACACAAGTCAATGCCAATTACAACACTTCCGGTGGTGGAGATGTGATTGTAGTGTCTCCGATAAATCGTCTCAAGAACAATACCAAATATTTGTTACAAATCAGTGACGGGGTTAAAGATAGCAATGGTGCTGCATTCTTACCCTATAGCATTAGTTTCACAACAGGCTCTTTTGTGAACCCAGTAAGCAATATTACTTTCGAGCAAATCTCACTAGCGAATGTACCTATCAAACCTTACACCACAGTATTGATTGGGCCTGACAATAAACTCTATGCTGCTACCTTATTAGGTGAGATTTTGCGTTTCCCGATTAATGCTGATGGCACTCTGGGTACGCCACAAACGATTTCCTCATTGCAGACTGCAAATGGTGGTAATCGAACGATCGTTGGTATGCACTTCGATCCCTCATCAACAAATGCTAACAACCTAATTCTATGGGTAACAAATAACTACTATTGGAATGGAAAAGCTGATGCGCCAGAGTGGAGTGGTAAGATTACTCGTTTAAGCGGTACTAATCTAGAGACAGTAAAAGACTATGTAGTTGATTTACCGCGATCGAGCCGGGATCATCTAACCAATAGCATTGAATTTAAGCCCAATGAGCCAAACGTGCTCTATGTGTTGCAGGGTAGTAATAGTAGTACCGGCGCACCAAACACTGCCTGGAGTAATCGTCCTGAGCAGTTGTTAACTGCTGCTGTATTACGAGTTGACTTGTCCAAAATCACCTCACCTCCTTTAAGCGTTAAGACGGAGGATGGAGGTACTTATAACCCCTTTAAAGCGGACGCGCCTGTAACTATCTTTGCTAGTGGTATACGTAATGCCTACGATCTGGTTTGGCATAGCAATGGTCAGTTGTATGTGCCAACGAATGGTTCAGCAGCTGGTGGCAATACGCCAAATACACCTATCCCTTTACCTCTTGCCTGTCACAACCGGATTGATAAAGCTACTAATGGGGCATATACTAGTCCATCTGTGCCTGCTCTTAGCAGTCTAGGCACGCAGCGAGACTTTCTGTTTCGCGTTGTTAAAAATGGTTATTATGGTCATCCCAATCCGAAACGTTGTGAGTGGGTGTTGAGTGGAGGAAATCCTACAGCTGGTACAGATCCAGTTCAGATAAGTGAATATCCCATTGGGACTCTACCTGACCGGAATTGGAAGGGTATTGCCTTCGATTTTGGAGAGCATTTTTCACCTAATGGTATTATTGAATATCGTAGTCATGTTTTAGGTGGTCAGCTGCAAGGCAAACTGCTGGTGACACGCTTCAGTTCAGGGAAAGACATCATTGTGCTAACACCAGGTGGCGCAAAGTTGGATATTATAAATTCCCAAACGGGTATTAGTGGTTTCACTGGTTTTAATCCAAGTCCATTGGATTTGGTTGAGAATCCCACGAATGGAAATCTCTACGTAGCGCAACTCAGTCAAGAGACGGGCATGGGCAAAATTACACTTCTGCGTCCACTTAATTAATATCAGTACCGAGCGATCGCAATCAATTCATGCTTGTAGCTGGGCTGACTTTTCACGACATCTGGAAAACCTCTCTCTAAATCTCTCTCCTAAAAGGAGAGAGACTTTGAATTTTGCTCCTTCCCTGGTCGGGAAGGGGGTTAGAGGGTTAGGTTTTTGGTGGACTTTTCCACATAACGTGAAAAGTCAGGTACTTAGAAAGGGTTTTTACTGAAACTGCAAGCATTTATGTTTGCATTTACTCTTTAACAAGCATCGATCTCATAAGTTAATTTTTGTACTTTTATAATTCACTCCAAATTACGGTTGCATTCTAGCGCGACCATAAACTTTTTATATGCATTTATCTAAATCAATGGTTACGAAGCATTCAGAATTTTATAACCCGCAACTTGGGTTAATTATGATGTTGATACTTAATTCCAAACAATTCGGCGACACTAATTTGCGAATGTACTAAAGCCAGCAGCGGGATTTGAACTCGCGACCTTCCGATTACAAGTCGGATGCACTACCACTGTGCTATGCTGGCAAGTCTGACGATTACTCTTAAATTAGCAACCACGATTTATTATTGTACCATAATCCATTTATTTGTCTAGCTGTAAATTCTAAAAAATATCTGCTTCATCCTAAATTAAGTTAAAAGACCAGAAATTTTAGCAATATCGCTGCTTTTGTCGGTTTAAATGGTTGTTCTGGCGTTGCCATTGTGATGAACCAGAAACAATTAGGCATTCTGAATCACTGATAAAGTTGATAAATTAATATTTATAGCAAATTTATAGCAAAAGCTAACTCAAATCCTGGGCTGAACCCAAAAATACCTGGTCAGTTCTAAAACTATATTTTCTTGGCATGGCACGGCTGAATAAAGGAACAGAAATATATAATTATTTTTTAGAGATTACAAGCATGGCAGCATTGCTCGGACGAGATTTATTAAGTCTAGCGGATATCACTTCTACTGAACTTCAAGAACTCTTGCAATTGGCAACTCAACTTAAATCACAACAGTTGAAGTTGCAGTGTAATAAAGTTTTGGGGTTGTTGTTCTCCAAAGCTTCAACTCGCACACGGGTAAGTTTTACTGTGGCGATGTATCAACTTGGTGGGCAGGTAATCGATCTCAATCCTAATGTCACTCAAGTTAGTCGCGGGGAACCTTTGCAGGATACGGCGCGGGTGTTAGATCGATATCTGGATATTTTGGCAATTCGTACTTTTGCACACCAAGATTTAGAAACTTTTGCTCACTATGCCAAGATTCCGGTGATTAATGCGCTTACTGATACAGAACATCCTTGTCAGGTATTAGCGGATTTATTGACAATTCAGGAAACCTTTAATACCCTTGCTGGGTTAACTTTGACCTACGTGGGCGATGGGAATAATATGGCTAATTCTCTGATGTTGGGCTGTGCTTTGGTGGGGATGAATGTCAGAATTGCCACTCCTAGCGGATACGAGCCAGATTCTCAGATTGTAGAACAAGCAAGAGCGATCGCTAATAACAAAACAGAAGTCCTCGTCACTCACGATCCAGAATTAGCAGCTAAGGGTTCTGCTGTACTTTACACTGATGTTTGGGCGAGTATGGGGCAAGAAGCCGAAGCAGACAATCGGATGCCAATTTTTCAACCTTACCAAATTTCAGAGCAGCTATTAAGCCTTGCTGACCCAGAGGCAATTGTTTTACACTGCTTACCAGCCCATCGTGGTGAAGAAATTACCGAAGCTGTTATTGAAGGTTCTCAATCACGAGTTTGGGAACAGGCAGAAAATCGCCTGCACGCTCAAAAGGCTTTGCTTGCTAGTATTTTAGGGGCAGAATGAAAGGAGTTAAGAGTTAGGAGTTAGGAGTTAGGAGTCAAAATAGTGAGTGTGCAATTGGCTCCTAACTACTTGCTGGTAAAAATCCGAAATAAATGGGTAAGAGAAAAGAGAATATTTTTACTTTTGCCTTTCATAATTTTTACTTTTCTCTTGTTATGGGGAGTTTTTTGTAGTACTAATGTTCTAGAGACATTTATAATTACTTCTCGGAAATTTATGGAACGTCTAACAGAAGCTCAACAAGAACTTTACGAATGGTTAGCAGAATACATCAAAACGCACCAGCATTCGCCTTCAATTAGGCAAATGATGCAAGCGATGAACTTGAAGTCACCAGCACCAATTCAAAGCCGTTTAGAGCATTTACGCACTAAAGGATATATTGAATGGACTGAAGGACAAGCGCGAACGATTCGGATTTTGCATCCTGTAAAGCAAGGTGTACCAATTTTGGGCACGATCGCTGCTGGTGGTTTAATAGAACCGTTTACTGATGCTGTAGATCATTTAGACTTTTCTAATTTCGATTTACCTCCCCAAACCTACGCTTTGCGGGTAGCTGGCGATAGCATGATTGAAGATTTAATTACTGATGGTGATGTGGTATTTCTGCGTCCAGTAGCAGAACCAAATCATTTAAAAAATGGTACTATCGTTGCCGCCAGAGTTGATGGATTTGGTACGACATTAAAACGTTTTTATCGCCAAGGCGATCGCGTTACCCTCAAACCAGCAAATCCTAAGTACAATCCCATTGAAGTCATGGCTCAACAAGTGCAGGTGCAAGGTTCTCTCATTGGTGTTTGGCGCGGTTACAACTGAGTAATGGGGACTGGGGACTGGGAAAGATAAATACTAATGTCCAATGTCCAATGCCCATTAATTAGGGTTCGTTACCATCTTTGTGCTTAACATTTTATGTACCTGACGAAAAATTCAGTGCAGCAACTGCCCACTTTCCGATTGAAATTACCATTTACAAGGGAAAGTAAGGGCAGTTATTACACGCAACCATTACCAGGATGCCCAAGAATGCCTGTGTCTCTGCAATTGCGGCAATATCAGCGTCAAGCGATCGCTAGCTGGTTTACCAACAATGGCAGAGGGACGCTGAAAATGGCTACTGGTAGTGGTAAAACTATTACTGCATTAGCGATCGCTTGTGAATTATATCAGCAGATTAATTTACAAGTTCTGGTGGTGGTATGTCCCTACCGCCATCTCGTTACCCAATGGGCGCGAGAATGCGAAAAATTTAATTTGCAACCCATTTTAGCTTTTGAGAATTTACGCACTTGGCAAAGTCAACTTTCTACCCAAATTTATAATCTGCGTTCTGGTTCTCAACGGTTTATCACGGTGATTACTACGAACTCCACTTTAATTGGAGATGGATTTCAGTCTCAACTCAAATATTTTCCCGCCAAAACTTTAATTATTGGGGATGAAGCGCATAATTTAGGCGCACCCAAGTTAGAAGAAAGTTTACCGCGTAGTGTTGGGTTGAGACTAGCTTTATCTGCGACACCAGAGAGGTATTTTGATGATTTTGGGACGCAATCTTTATTTGATTATTTTGGCCCAGTTCTGCAACCGGAGTTTACTTTGAGGGATGCGATCGCTCAAGGTGCTTTGGTACATTATCTGTATTATCCGGTGTTGGTAGAGTTAACTGAAGCAGAAAGTATTGCCTATTTAAAGTTAACTAAAAGAATTGGGCGATCGCTTCTTTATCGAGATCGAGAAAATGGCGAAGCGGGATTTGAAGATAATGAAGATTTAAAACCGTTATTGATGCAAAGAGCAAGATTAATTGGTGCAGCAGAAAATAAATTAACAGCCTTGCACGAATTAATGGCGACTCGCCGCGAAACTACTCATACTCTTTTTTATTGTAGCGATGGTTCCCAAGAACCATCTAATTCAACGTTAAATCAGTACTTTCAGCCCATAAGTTAATATTTTCTGCTAATTGTCTAGTATTTAACAAGTTTTAGTACATTTGAACTACTGATGTAAGTGATTTATCTATCTAGTAATTTTCTATTTCAAGTATAAATTACTACTTAATGTTGATGCTCAACAGATGCTCAACCTTTTTGAGTGCAATTCTGCAAGCCTTGCTTTCTGTGCTTCACTGGGTAACGATAACTGAGGTTTGGCGATCGCTGAGTAAGTGCCTGTCTTGCGGATAGCTGGTATGACCTCTGACGTGAGCCACTTTTTAAAGCGCTTTGCTTGTGCCTTGCGAGAAGTGAGAACAAGCGAATACAAGCCTGACTCGTTAACACAAAGCGTCTCTCTACCTTGACCTGATGTATGTAATGTATACATCAGCTTTTCGTCATCATCCAGTTTAGCGATCGCCTGACTGACATTCACTATATCGAGTACTGTGCATAAATCACTGGCTACCCACCACGGTTCATCTGCTGTACCCACAAACCGTATTTCGTGTGACTCAAAACTGAAAACTGATAAATTTGCCATTTTCCTTGTGTTGTAAATTGTGTGTTGATACCCTGGAAAATGGGTGTCACTTTCGATGACATCTTAGGTGACACCTTAGATGCTACCTGGGATAACACCCAAAAAAGTAGGGTATGTAGCAGAGGAATTATCAGCGTCCAATGCTTGAGAGTGTAAAAATTTAGAGAAATATTATAAACAAAGCGAATAACTCTTGTAATCCAGTCACAGCAGACATTGTGGCTTATCTTCTTATTTATAACAGATAAATAGTTGACGCTTTTTATTTATCTGTTATAAATGATATATACCAAGCACAGCAAGGGATTTAGAGATTCATCACTTCCATAGCGCTGTCGTTGTTGGGTATAAACCACTGTCACTTGAAACTACTGTCATTGAGAGGAAGTTATGAACTCGCCAGGGTACAAATTTAAAACTATTCAGTCCCAAGCACTTCAATTAAGTATCGAGTCTACAAGGCTTGCTGCTCTTGTTATGGGCTTAACGGATGAAGAGGTAACACCTCAAACAATAATTGAAAACTTTACCGAACTTGATGAGCGCTATAAAGCACTAAAAAATCGAATTGAAGCAGTCCAAACAAGCATTGATAACGGACACGACCCAGACCGACATTTATTCGCATACGAGAAGGAAGAAAACAATGCCTAGAGGTGTTCCAAAAACAGGCACAAGGAAGCCGGGTTCAGGTAGAAAGAAGAAGTATGCAGGAGAGGTAATGCAAAAATATGTCCCAATCTCTATTGCTGACAAATTAGATGATATCTACCTACTTTTAATTGACTTAGAGAAAGAGGTTGATATATGGGAAAGAACTTGTGAAGAGAAGATCACATCACCACGCTATGAGCAAGCCCGTAAACTTGTTTCAGTGCTTAGATTCCTTCTAAACAGACTAGGTATCGATACCACTAACATTTACGCAGACAACCAAGAACAAGAAAGACCTACTGAGGAATTGCGATCCCAGTAAGTCTTGTAAATGATTGATTTCTCTAGTTCGTTAATTCAAATTCCCCTTTCATAGTTACCAGCTATCAAAGGGGAAACAAAAAAAGTTTAACAATCAATACCATGATAACATTATCATCCATCAACACTAGTAACCCTCCAAACTCTAGTAACACAAGTGGATTACCCGCCGCATGCGACTACGCGTCGATGTATTGCAACAATACTGCCTATGATGTGGCATCAAATCAGGAATGTGATGAGAAGCCGGCGGTAAATGATTTTACCTATGTTGCACCAACTAATGAAAAAACTGTTTGTACTAAAAATCTCGCACTGAAAAACAAAGCACTTTTAGCTTTTCGAGACAAGTGTTACTCTTCCCACGCATTAGATGAAATTGCTTTACACCACAAGCCAAAAGACATCAGAGATTACATCACTCTACATATCCACCCTTTTAACAATGCTTGCCACCGTGACCTAAGTGTTCGTGGTGGAAGCAAGGATTTTTGGGAAGCAGTAATTAAGTGGTGTACCAGTAGATGAACCTCTTTCGTTAACCACGCAGATGTGACTTAGTGGCATCGAAAATAACAAGACTCTCTCAATAGCTGCGAACTAATGAGAGAGTCCTATGCACTAAAAACCAGTGCTAATAATATTCATTCTGGCAACAACAATAATACTAACAATGAAAAACAATATCGTACAGTTCTATAGACCTATTACCTTCATTTTTTGCTCAGGTTCTTTGAATTGCTGGATAAGAGAAATATGTAATGAATACAGCTTACTGTCTTTAACTTGGAATGGACAAAAGCTTGTATGTTGCAAAATAGATCCTATGTGGGCTGAAGACTATGCACAATCATTAATAAGTGCAGTATTAAGACAAGTTCCTATGAGTTTACCAGATGAGGAACCCTTAGATATAGAGTACGCTAACGACCCCTGGAAAATGGGTGTCACCTTCGGTAGCATCGAAGGTGTTACCCGCGATAACACCCATTTTGCGACATACCCAAGACCACACATTTATAGCGATGATGAGCGCATGATGATGCTTGAGTTAAGGGCGAAAGAGTTAGCGCGAGACTATCCACACATGACAGCAGAGCAGTGGAAGTCGTTTCTACTTAATGGCTGCGATAAAGAGAGAGATTCAACACACTAGGGACTAGCTTTTGCTCACTCACCACTAACTCTCCCCGATTGAGCCTTAACCCTCAGTCGGTTTGTTGTGAGTTAGGCGATCGCTAGAAGAAAATGTTTTTCTAATACCTTAAGGTTCTAGAATAACTTTTTGTGCTGGAGGCTTCATGGCTCCGTGTTTTTGGGGTTTTTAACTCGCGACTGAAAAGCAACTCCTAAGTTCATCGTTATCCGGACTTTGATCTAGCGCGAGAAAATCACCGTCTGTGAATGCCGTGATTGACCATCAACACACTTAAGCGTCAAAACCTACCGTTAACTTGGTGCAAGTGCCTTAAAGGCGATTCTGGCGCTAGGTGTTAAAGTTTGCTCACTTGCACAAGGTTGGGATTGTTGTTTTTTTGCCAATAAAGGGTGGATATTTGGTTAATGCCAGTGTAGGTATACCCCATAAAAAAGATGACATCCCACGGTGTCATCTTGGATAGTATCGCGGGTAGCATCTAAGGTGTTACCCGTTTTTTATGGGTATGCCTTGCTACTTCACAATTGCGGGTAGGCTTATTCTCTTGATGCCAAGCTTGAGGTAGTGTTTTCGGATTATTTATTCAATCAATGGTTTGTTGAATTGTTCTTACTGATGCTTTAGCTTTGTCGTCCTTTATTTGGTAGTCGCTCGGAAGGTGTTTGTAATGTTTCAATAATTTCACTAGTTGCTCAGGAGTTATCCCGCGTTCATTTTTCCTTATAAAGTATTCAATATCCCTGATATGAACTCCGACGATAACTCGATCATTTATTCTGGTTTCATAGTCAAAGATTAATTCGCTACTGCTGTAACCACCAATGCGAGATGAGTACCCATTGACGTACATAATAGCTAAGGATGAGAGTATCTTGTCACGAGTGACCGCCTTTAGTCGTTTATACTCCACAACAATATACCCTTCTGATGTCTCATGATGTGTCACCTCTTTATATTGACAATTCATTTCAATGACTTGATGCTCGTGAGAGTGTTTAATAACGAATTTATTAGATGGCTTTGTTTTGCAAAGTTCTTTGTATGTCAACATTGTTTTATTGCTGTTAGATGTCATTCCTTTTGCATCAATCGGCAATGCCTATCAGTGTTAGATGTCTAGTAAAACTCGCTCCCTGTCTGGCTGTAAGTAATGTTTGATAATGATATCTACACTGTTCCCACAGCTATCAGCTAATAGCGCTAAGTCAGTGCCATTGTTAGCCTGAATACTAATGAAGGTGTGTCGTGTTGAATAAGGTTTGAGGTAATGTGCCAATTGTCCAGACTGAACTAATTGAGTGACTACACCTGGTATTTGATACGATTTACCAGATGGTCTGACTACATTCGTGCCTTGCCAGTAAGTACCAATCTTGTATGTGTCGCATCGTTCATTTTTGTACGTAAAAACTAAATCATTGGGGTTCTTATCTTCCCCGTACAAGTTTTTCAATAAATCAATTAGTCTGTTCATCCCCTTCATTTTGAACCATCTAATGACACCTGTCTTAGTGTCCTTCATTAGTACTTTTGTGTGAGTGCTATAACTTTCATCAAATACTATCCATCCAGTGTCAAACTTAATATCCTTCCATTGCAGCGCAAAAGCTTCACCATGTCTACAGCCAGTCAGAAATAAAAATTCAACCAAAGGCGCTAGTATCCTTTCCCCTTTTCTATCTGAAGCATAAAAACTGTTAATTATTAAGTCTCTTTCATCCTTGGTATAAGCCACGAAATCTTCTTGTTCCGAAACTTGCTTTGATTTTTTAGGAAGTCTGTAGCTTGATTTTATTTCCGAAAAATAATCCTCTGAAACACCCGATTTTTTATTAATTGCCCATTGACATAATCGAGAGAGTATTCCGTACAGAGTTTTGATTTGTTTGCGATTCTTGGTTCTACTGTTCAACTCTGTAATGATTTCGTTCGCGGTTACTTCATCGAAGGGCTTGTCCATAAACGGGCGTAATGTATGCTCGTGCTTATCCTTGTAAGCGCCGATATAAGTACTCTCACCTATTTGCTGAGTCTTGAGCCTCCATTCCACGAATTCATCCCATAGTTCCCTTAGTGTTGGCAGTGCCCTTGCAGTAGGCAGATGAGTAACAGTGGCTAACATCGGCTTGATGTCCATGTACTTAGCAAGGGTAGGGTCAAACAGTCCACCATCTGGATGGTCGATATCGGCTTGTATTCTTCTGGCTATACCGTCTGCCCACTGTTGATTCTCTGGCGTATCGCTTCTGCCTAGTCCTTTATAAGCTTGACGCTTGCCATAAAACTGTTGACTGACCTTGGTAGAAAACTGTAACCGCAAGCTACCCTTGTCGGTTCCTACCCTGATGTCGGCTAATTGACTGGAATGCTTGTTACTTGGGCGTTTTGATTGCATCTAGTAATCCTCTAGTAAAAAGTACAAGGCAAAGTTACCTAATATCTACAGGATACCAGTCTTAAACCCAGTTGTCCCGTTTCCCAAGATGCGGGACAACGTTCATCTCTACGCCAACTTAAAGCTGTTGCTAAAATCCTGGGGGTGGATTTAGGGTACAAGGTAAGCACCTATACAGCTCAAACAACTTTACAAGAAAGGGAAATTTTACGGCATCAATTTGAAAGTGGAGAGTTGCAAGGTTTAGTCGCAATTTGTTGTTTAGATGAAGGCGTCGATATTCCGGCAATTCAAACTGCGGTGATTTTATCAAGTTCTGGAAATCCCCGCCAATTTATTCAGCGACGGGGGCGAGTTTTGCGCCCTCATCCAGCTAAAGAACGCGCCACTATATTTGACATGATTGTTTTACCACCAGATTTAGATAGAGAAACTATAGAAGTTGAACGTAATCTATTGAAAAAGGAATTGCGTCGCTTTGTGGAATTTGCTGATTTAGCTGATAACGCTGGTGAAGCAAGAATGAAGTTACTTGATTTACAAAAACGATATGGTTTATTAGATATTTGATGGTGAACTATATAGTTGTATTTTTTTGTAAAATTTTTCGAGTTTTTAAAAAACAAGCATTAAGTATGAAATAATAAAATCATGAATTAGATCATAATAGAATGTAAATAGCTTTAAAAATTCTGCTTACATCCCATTACGATCTAGATTGTTAATATTAATAATAGAAGACAATTCAAGAATAAAGTCTTTTTTCAAAGAAAAGTATAAATTTAAAAAAATAGTTTTTACAAAATTAAAGATAACGCTAACAGTGGCTTTACGGAGGTAAATGCAGTACTAGAAAAAGTTAAAATATAGAAAAACTATATTTCCAAACCGAAGATGTCACAAGATGCGAATATCGATGATGTGCAGGAGCCAATAAACAGCGCTCCGCCGGAAGTACGGCAAATTATTGAGCGGGTATGGAAGCTGGAAAAAGGCAGACTAGATAAAAAGATTAACAGCCATATAAATGATAATATTTTAGACATTATTAAGGAAGAGGTGCGATGAAGCTGACTTCAATCAAGCTCTGCAACTTTCGCTCCTTTTATGGTACGACACCAGAGATGCTTCTGGCTAGTGGAGATATTCAAAACACAACGATTATTCATGGTAATAATGGCTCTGGAAAAACCAGTTTACTAAATGCCTTTACTTGGGTATTATATGAAAAATTTAGTGCAGCATTTGCATCGATAGAACAGTTAGTAAATAAGCGTGCGATCGCAGAAGCTCAAAAAGGTCAAGCTGTAGAATGTTGGGTAGAGATTGGCTGGGAACATGAAGGTAAACGCTATCGAGTTAAACGCACCTGTCGGGGTTATAAAAGCGAAGGTGATTTTGACGCTGGCAAAACTCAATTAACGATGTGGGTTGGTGCGGATGATGGCAAATGGAATATACCAATTCAGCAACCAGACGATATAATTAATCAAATTTTACCCGCTACTTTACATCAATATTTTTTCTTTGACGGCGAACGAATTGAAGAAATAGTTCGTTCTGATAAAAAAGCTGAAATTGCTGAAGCTACAAAAATTTTCTTGGGTGTAGAAGTAATCAACCGTTCCATCAGACATTTAGGAGATGCTAAAAAAACTCTAGAAAATGAGTTAAAAGCGATTGGTGATTCTGAAATTAAACAATTGTTACGACAGCAAGAAAAGATAGAACGAGAGCGTGAACGCATTACCAAGCGACAAACTGAAATTAAAGAAGAGCTAGAATATCAACAAACTTTTAAAAAAGAGACAAGTAACCGCTTGCGAGAACTGAGTGCTGCTAAGGAATTACAAGAAAGATGGCAAAATTTAGAATCGCAGAAAACAGCGAATCAAGAAGAATATAAAAAAACGAAGGAAGCGCTCAAAAAAGTTATTTCTGCGCGGGGTTATACCGTTTTACTCTCAGAAACTACATCCCAGTTCCGAGGAATTATCAATGATTTGAAGGCGCGAGGCGAGTTAACATCAGGGATTTCGCGGGAATTTGTGAATGATTTACTCAATTCTCAGCGCTGTATTTGTGGCGCAGAATTACACGAGGGTAATCATTCTCATACTCATGTGAGTAACTGGCTAAATAAAGCAGGTTCTTCGGCGGTAGAAGAAACTGCAATTCGGATGTTAGCACAAGTAGATGAAATTGATAAGCAAGCAATAGGATTTTGGGAAGAAGTTGATAGAGAACAAAGTAGAATTAATCAGTTAAGGCAAAGCATATCTCAAATTGAAGGCGATTTAGACAATATTCAAGAACGGTTGCGAAAAGATGCTAATGAAGAAATTAGCAGTTTACAAAAACGCTTAGATGAAATTGAAAATAAAATTGATGAATTGAATCGAGAACAGGGTGCAAATCAGCAGCAAATTGCTCAACTCACAACTGAGATTGAAGGTTTAAACAAACAAATCGCCAAGCAAAAGCTGAATGAAGACAAGCAAACTCTAGCACAACGACGAATTAACGCTACTCAAGATGCAATCGAACGGTTAACAGAAGTTAGAAATCGTCAAGAACAACAATTTCGTCTGCAATTAGAAAAGAGAGTGCAAGAAATATTTACTGAGATTTCTGTTACTCCATACATCCCTAAAATTAGCGATAAATATGAACTGACATTAGTAGAAAATACTACAGGTGTGGAAGCGCCAGTTGCAGCTTCTACCGGGGAGAATCAAATTCTCAGTTTATCTTTTATAGCCAGCATCATTGACAAAGTGCGGGAATGGAGTGAGAAACGAAAAATGATGATGATTCCCGATAGTAGTACTTTCCCAATTGTGATGGATTCGCCGTTTGGAAGTTTGGATGAGAATTCGCGGCGACACATTGCGAAGACAATTCCCCAATTAGCGAATCAGTTGATAGTTTTAGTTACTAAGACTCAATGGCGGGGTGAAGTAGAAGCAGAAATGACAGACAGAATTGGTAGAGAATATGTGCTTACGTATTATTCTTCTAAGCCGGATTGCGAACAAGATTATATTGAGTTGGGTGGGGAAAGATATCCTTTGGTGAAACAAAGTCCGAACGAGTTTGAGTATACTAAAATTATCGCGGTTGAACGTAATCTTTAAAGGATAAAGTTATGGTTGCGAGTCCAGATGGAAATTATATGTCTCCCCAAGAATACCTGGAATGGGAAGAACGCCAAGAAATCAAATATGAATATATTGATGGTGAAGTTTTCGCTATGACTGAGGGTACTCTTCCCCATAATGATATTGCTTTAAACTTAGCTTCAGCGTTAAAAAGTCAGCTGCGAGGAAGTGGGTGTCGTGTGAATATGGCGGATGGGAAAGTAGGTGTATCTGAAAAGGGGCCTTTTCATTATCCTGATGTTGTGGTGAGTTGCGATGAACGAGATAAACAAGCTATTCAATTTCTCCAATATCCTTGTTTAATTGTTGAAGTTCTGTCCCCAAGTACAGAAGCTTACGATAGAGGTACAAAATTTACGCGGTATCGTCGCATTCAGACTTTGCAAGAATACGTCCTTATCGATGCTGAAAAAATTGGTTTAGATTGCTTCCGGTTAAATGATAGAGGACTTTGGGAGTTACATCCTTATGAACAAGGGGATGAAGTTCATTTAACTAGCGTTGATTTTCACTTTCCTATTTCTTTGCTTTATGAAGACGTTCAGTTTCCTATTTAAATTAGGATTATCTTCGATTCATGATTAGGAGTTTTATGAGTATTAAAACTGAAGCAACTATTGAAGATTTGTACCATTTACCTGACAATTGTAAAGCAGAGATTGTCAATGGAAAATTGGTGCTGATGTCTCCAACTGGATTTTTACCAGGACGTGCAGGTGGTGAAATTTATGCAAGTTTACGGGATTATGAACGTCTGAAAAAAAGTGGTTATGCTTTGCCTGATAATGTCGGTTTTATTGTCAATCTTCCTAACCGCCGTTCTTTAAGTCCTGATGCTGCATTTTATACTGGCAAACCTACAGGTGGGAAGTTTCTTAATGGTGCGCCTATATTTGCTGCTGAGGTGCGAAGTGAAAATGATTACGGTGATAAGGCTGAGATAGATATGGCTAGTAAACGCCGTGATTATTTTGCGGCTGGTACGCTGGTAGTTTGGGATGTAGATGTGCTTAAAGAGGAAGTTATTAGAGTATATCGTGCTAGTAATCCTGAAGAACCGCAAGTTTATCGCCGTGGTGAGGTAGCTGAAGCTGAACCCGCAGTGCCAGGATGGACTATGTTAGTGGATAATTTGTTTGTTTAGTGTTTGTTTAGCGATCGCCCACATACTATCATCAAATCATACCTTGGCAATTGCGTAAACGTAGCGATCGCTTTTCGCTGTCGGTTAAGATGGCAACAATGTAAATATTAATATCATGGCTGCAAATAGAATTAGGGTTGCTAAAGATAAGGCTGAGTTAGTGAAATCTCTAGTAGCATCAAAAGACACAACTGGGCCTTTTCAGACTTATGTAGAAGTAATGGTGTTTGCAGCAGCTTTAGGCGTTAAATATAAAAAGCGGGTTCCTTTGGGAGAAACCACAAAACGAGAACCATCTCCAATCCCACAAGAAAATTTTGCTTCATTAGGATATGACCTAATCATTAAATTATTAGCAATAAATGAAACTAAAGATATCAATATACTTTCATCTAGAGAAGAACAAGATGAAGATAAACGTACTCAAATATTTGAAGAATATGCTAATGGAGGACTGGAGATTTTACAAAACGAGTTGCGAGGTTCTGTTGACTACTCAGAGCGACTTTTATTAGTTCTGATTTCTGAAAGAGGGACAAAAGAACAGTTAGAAGAAGAATTTGACCTGAGTAAATTTTTAAATTGATTTTTTTACTTGCTTAATTAAGTTATTAAATATGAAAAATATAACTTATTACTGTCAACGCTTTGCTGAATTAAATGTGAGAATTAGCCGAAAACGTGGTAATGCTCAATATAAACCAATCCTACTTTTATCTGTAATTGATTTGATTGCGCGAGGTATTAATACTACGAATGAAATTCCCGTTTCCGACGAATTAATTCAAACATTTGAGAGGTATTGGAATGTAATTGGTTCTCCGTCTTACAAAGGTGGCTTACACTATCCTTTCTTCCATCTCCAAAATGAGGGCTTTTGGTACTTAAAATTTAAGCCTGAATTTAATGGGTTACAGCCAAAAACAATTAACAAACTAAAAGAGGCTGTTGAATACGCATATCTAGACAATGAATTATTTAACTTTTTGGAAGATGAATCTTCTAGAAAAGAACTAATTGACGCACTTGTGACAGCTTTCTTTTCTGATAATGAAAATGATATAGAAGCGATTTTACAAATAAATCAAGCTTTTCAAGATGATCCGTTAGAGATAGAAAAATTAATTGAAACAGTAAATTTAGAGGCTAATCCCAGATGGGGATGGAAACGAGCAGTTATTAGAAATGCTTTTTTTAGGACAGCAATTATACATATTTATGATTACAAATGTGCTTTTTGTGGACTCAAAGTAACTAAAAAAGTAAATCAAAATATTGTGGATGGCGCACACATTAAGCCATTTTCACAGTTTTATGATAGCAAAATTAATAATGGAATTGCTCTTTGCAAAAATCATCATTGGGCATTTGATAGGGGTTGGTTTACTGTAGATAAACAATACAAAATCATAGTTAGTAATGATTTAGTAGAAGTATCTCCCCATGTTAAACCTATGAAAGATTTTCATGGTGAAACAATACTTCTACCAAATACAGAGCAACACTTTCCAGAACTAGAAGCACTGCAATGGCATCGCCAAAATATATTTCAAGCATAATTACAGGATAGGTGGAAGTCCTACCGCTTTCGGTTCAACAAGCTTGCCATCAAAACTTATAGTTTTATCTTCCACAGTCCTAGCATCCGCCAAAGCTTTACGAAGTTCAGCACGTTCCATCTGTTCCTGAATTCCACCCAGGATGTAAACCAATAACTTCGCCGCTAAATCTCGTCCAGCAACCTGCACCCGCTTTTTATTTGGGTCATACAAAACCCCATACCAGAGAGATTGGGGATATTCCATACCACTAAAGCCGCCTTGTTGGTCGAACTTCCGCAGCTTCTTAAAAATATCTGCTAGGGAAAAACCTTTTTTAAATACCAAAATTCCTAAAGCTTGCGCTAATGCAACTTGAGCAACCGGACGGAAAAGCATATTTCCTTCACCTCCATCTTTCTCAAAGCTAAAGCGCCGCAAAGCTGGTGTATCCTCGTGTTCTAAAATTTTATAACTTGAAAGACTAGCTAAATTATCAAATAGCTTGCTAAATTCCTGAATTCCCTGCTCAAGTTCTTCATCTTCTGGACGCATGGGTATTAGACCTTTCTCCAAGGGTTTCCAGTGGGGGAACTTTTGAGCCAAATATCGCTCAGACATATCTTGTAGAGCTTGCAATGTCGTCAAAACTGTAGAATTGGAAGCCACTGTTGCACTATTCCAATTAACGCGGGGATTGCGTTCTTGTCGTTGTTCTAATAGTGGATGTGTAACTGCAATTTTTCTAGCAACGATCGCAAAACCATCATCCTCATTCAACTGTGTTAGTTGCCCTTTAGTCAACGGTGCAGCCATCAGGTTGACATGAACAAAAATCGATCTTACCCTCCGCCTCGCCTGGGTGCGAGTTTCCCCAGCCGCTACCGCACAGATAAACTCAATACCAATTTTTTCCTTGGGTAAATTTTGCAAGTAAGCAAGGTCTACTTGGTACTTTTCTATCAAATCATTGACTGTAATAAAACTGTCATCAGCACCTTTATCTTTTTTATATCGCTGGAGTTTACGAGTTTTGATTAACTCCATCAACCCCTGAACCCCCATTAATCTGTGTTGCCCATCTAGTGCATAAATAGTTACATCATCCTCAGAAATATTTAGCAGACCTACCTTACCGTCTTTATCTAGGGGTATAAAATCAGTCGTAGACTTTGTAGCGCGTCCTTCACTATCCCACTCAGCAGCTTTGGGATTATCCACCCACGGTTGATTAATCACCACTAGCACCGGCGGAAACTTATGATTGTCTCTAGCCGCTAAATACTGGACTAGCGGTGCTTGACGTGACCAATCAAGCGGACGTTGCTGAATTTCATCAATACTATCTGCGTCAATCTCGACATTATCAGTTTCAGGATTGTACTTTTTTTGAAACAAAGGTAAGCCAGAGGCGAAGTGAACCCGACCTGCGAACCATTCCAATGTAACAGAGCTAACATAAGCCTCAGTACCACCCATCTCGGTTTTTTGAACGAGAATCTGATCTTTTCTCCCTAAAAACTTCTCTAGGAGTAATGCTAGTACCTGCTTTTCCTTGTTTTCCCGTTCCAGGTATTCTCTAGCAATGTCAGCAGTGGGGTCAGATGCGCTATCTTTCATGTTAATTTTAAAAACAGAATAGGATTATGTCGTTTAATTATCCAAAAATTTGGATATTAGTAGTAAAGTTTTTAAAAACTTTTCTTCAGCCCAGGTCGGTGGGTTTTGTCTATATAGCCGCGAATTCTATTCGCCCGAATATTACGCCAGGTTTCCAGAGAGAAGGAGAAATGACTACAGCACAACAAGCAGAAAATAAAGGTCAGCAAACACGTACTGTAGCAGAGTTAGTGGAATACATCCAAGCTCTCACCACTGAAATTCAAGAATTGTATTGTTTAGACCAGATACCTTGGGTAGTAGGCTATTCCGGTGGTAAAGATAGTACTGCCACTTTACAGCTTATCTGGAATGCGATCGCAGCACTACCAATTGAAAAGCGAAAAAAGACTATTCATGTTATTACAACTGACACACTGGTAGAAAACCCTGTAGTCTCTGTTTGGGTACGCAAATCCTTAGAAAGGATGAAAGTTGCTGCTCAAGAACAGAAAATGCCCATTGAACCACATTTATTACACCCAGAAATCAAAGAGACATTCTGGGTAAGCTTGATTGGTAAAGGTTATCCAACGCCGCGAGGAAAATTTCGTTGGTGTACAGACCGTCTAAAAATTCATCCTTCTAACCACTTTATACGTGATGTGGTTAGAGTAAATGGGGAAGTTATTCTTGTTTTAGGTACGCGCAAGGCTGAAAGTGTCAAACGTGCTATCTCAATGGAAAAGCATCAAGCAGGTAGCCTTAAAGATCGTCTTATTTCTGATTCAAGTTCACATACATCTCTGCTTTACCATAGTGCAAGCTTGCCTAATTCTTTAATTTATAGCCCTATTGAAGACTGGCGTACTGATGAAGTTTGGATTTACCTAAATCAATGGCAAAACCCTTGGGGATATAGCAACAAAGATTTGTTCACTATGTATCGAGGTGCTACAGCAGATAATGAATGTCCACTAGTTGTTGATACTTCGACTGCTAGCTGTGGTGATTCTCGATTTGGGTGCTGGGTTTGCACAATTGTTAGTAAAGATAAATCAATGGAGGCAATGATTCAAAATGATGAAGAAAAAGAATGGATGCAGCCTCTATTAGATATCCGTAATGAATTAGATAATAGAGATGACCGCGATAAAAGAGACTTCCGTCGCATCTGGGGAGAAGTCCAACTTTTTGAACGCCATGTAGATGGTGAAACCTCTATTGAACCAATTCACGGCCCCTATACTAAATTTTGGCGGGAACATTGGCTCAGACGATTATTAGAAGCGCAAACAAAAACTCGTCGTACAGCGCCAGAAAATATGCGCGACATCACCCTAATTACTCTAGAAGAAATGAGTGAAATTCGCCGCATTTGGCTAGAAGAAAAACACGAATTTGATGATAGCTTACCCCGGATTTATCAAGAAGTGACTGGTGAAGAATTTCAAGATCCCCGTCCTGGTGCTGACTATAGCTTACTAGGTCGTGATGAGTGGATAGTATTAGAAGAAATCTGTGAAGGTGACGCGATGCACTTGGAACTCATGGCGAAATTGTTAGACACAGAACGCCAGTATCGCAAAAAGACTCGTCGCGTGGGAATATACGAAACCCTAGAAAAATGTTTTAATACAAGTTCCCGTTCCCCAGAAGATGCGATTAAAAATGCTCGTTTGAAACGCGAGTTAAGCGAAGCAGTTAGTCAAGGTGATGTTGCAAAAGTCAAGCAGATGACTTTGGGCGATGTTGCACCAATCAATGAAGTAGATGAAGGTAAAAGTGAAAGCGATGAAGAGGTAACTTGGGCAAGTATGAAATTCAAAAAGGAAAACTCAGAATAATAGAAGATGGGAGTCAACAAACTACTTAAAGAACGCTTGACAAAGTTTGATCATTTTAAAACAAGCGAGGTTCTATGATTCAAGCCATACACAAATTAGTAACTTTTGAAGATTTTGCAGCTTGGCGGCCTGAAGGTGGAAGATACGAATTACATGATGGCGTGATTGTTGAAATAGCTCAACCAGTAGGAGATCATGAGGATGTTGTTGGTTTTTTGGCGCTAAATATATCTATCGAAATTGGGCGACAAAAACTTCCTTACTTCATTCCAAAAACTGTATTAGTCAAGCCATTTGAAGGTGAATCAGCTTATTCACCAGATATTTTAATAATCAATCGACCAAATTTAGTGAATGAGCCTTTCTGGAAAAAAGAATCAACTGTATCTCAAGCTACATCTATTCCCTTAGTTATTGAAGTTGTTAGTACTAATTGGCGAGATGATTACTACAAAAAATTAGCTGATTATGAGGCTATAGGTATTCCCGAATATTGGATTATAGATTACGCGGCTATAGGTGCTAGGAAGTTTATTGGTAATCCTAAACTGCCTACTATATCCATTTATGAATTAATTGATAGTGAGTACCAAGTTACTCAATTTAAAGGCGATACCCATATTGTCTCCCCTACTTTCCCAGAATTGAATTTAACCGCCGAACAGATTTTTCAAGCTGGAGGTGTGCAAATCTAGCCACGCTTACCAACACCGAGACAGATGCAATCGCATTTCTTAACAGTTAGTGATGGTATTATCTATATTTCATAGACAATATTTTTTCTCAATGCATCAGACAAAATCATCTAATTAATTTTATCTGATTCCTTTGATCGCAAAGTTTCTGCTTCTGCGATCGCCGTTGAACTCATGTTAATCTTAGGATGTTTTAAAAGTCGTGATTGATTTATCAAATATTTTACCCCACCCTAACCCTCCCCTTATAAAGGGGAGGGAACTTGATTTTCTTGTTTCCCCCCTTTATAAGGGGGGATTAAGGGGGGTAAAAAATCACACCATATAACTTTTCAAACACACTCTTAAAAATCAATGATATTTCTTGAACTCGTATTACAAAACTTTGGCCCCTATAGTGGAAAACAAGTAATCAACCTTAACCCAAAAATTGATGAGGAAACCTCACACCCAATTATCTTATTAGGTGGGATGAATGGCGGCGGAAAAACTACCCTTATGGATGCCATTCGTCTCGCTCTTTATGGCCCCCGCGCCCAATGTTCTACCCGTGGGAATTTAAGTTATAGCGATTTTCTCAATCAATGTGTCAACAACAAAATAGATCCAATTGCAGATACCCGGATTGAATTACTTTTTGAACATATTGAAAACGATAAACCAATAAAATACCGTGTTGTGCGTAGTTGGACAAAAAATCCTAAAGACGGGAAAGATACATTAGGTATTTTAGGTGACAGTGATACCTGGCCTGATGCTTTAGTTAATATTTGGGATGAATATATTGAAAATCTCCTACCATTAGGTATTTCTAACTTATTTCTCTTTGATGGTGAACAAGTTAAAGAACTCGCAGAACAGGAAACACCACCACCAGTTGTAGTAGATGCGATACGCGGACTTTTAGGTTTAGAATTAGCAGATCGTTTAGCAGTTGATTTAGATATCTTGGTTAACCGTAAACTTAAAGAAGTTGGTAATAGTAAAGATTTAGCAAACCTAGAGGAAATTGAAACTAGGTTAACCCAACAGCAAGAAGATTATCAAACAACAGAAGAAAAGTTAGAAACTCTCAAAAATCAGGTAGAAGACTTAGAACAAAAGCAGCAAGAAGCCTTTGATAAATTCATTTCTGAAGGTGGGAATATTGCCGCAGAACGCAATCAACTAGAACTACAACAGGATACAAAAACTGCGGAAATCGAACAAGTACGTCAATCGATGTGTGAATTGGCGGCTGATGTTTTACCTCTGGCATTAATTCCCAATTTGCTTAATCAGGTACAAGCACAGGGAGAAAAGGAATTTCGCCATCAACAGGTACAAATTTCTAAAAATTTGTTAATTGAGCGAGATCAGCGCTTACTCGCTTGGCTAAATCAAGGGGAAATTTCTCCGATTCAAGTTGAAAAAATTCAATCTTTTCTAGTCCAAGATGTAGATAATTTATATGCCAAGACTATCCAAATAGAAGCACCTTGGCTATTAGCTGATGATGAAAGCTTAAGTCAGCTAGATAATCTCATATATCACTTACAAAATTCTAAACTTTCTGCAAAAGAGAAATTAGGTATTCTCAAAAATAAAGAAGAAGAAATTCATACTCTAGAAAGACAAGTGCAAACAGCAGCAGCACCAGAAGATTATACAAAGCTGCGTCAAGCACTAGAAACGGCACAAAATCAAGTTGTTGAAGCTAAAGCAAATTACGAAACAATCCGCCGCCGTTTAGCTGAATTAGAAACTATTATTGCCAAGTCAAAAAAAGAATTAAGTGATTATACTGTCGAAAATATTAAACATAAAAATAGCGAACATATTATTACTTCAGCAGCAAAAGTTCAAGAAACACTCAAGACTTTTCGGGAAAAATTAACTCTGCGAAAACTCAATAAATTAGAAGAAGAAGTTAAAAATTGCTTTCTTTATCTCCTGCATAAATCAGATTTAGTGCATCGCATCACTATTGATACTAAGACTTTCAGCCTTTTGCTATACGATTTAAATGGTAAACCTGTTCCTAAACATCGTTTATCAGCAGGTGAAAAACAATTACTTGCGATCGCCTTCCTCTGGGGTTTAGCCAAAGTCTCTGGACACCGCCTCCCAGTAGCAATCGATACACCATTAGGTAGACTAGATTCCTCTCATCGCAACAACTTAGTTGAACGTTACTTTCCATCTGCTAGCCATCAAGTAATTTTACTATCTACAGATACTGAGATTGGCAAGAAAGAAGTAGAAACACTGCGAGAAAACGAAGCGATCGCCCGCGAATATCTCCTCAAATACGACTCCTCCACCCGCCAAACAACTATTCAACCAGGCTACTTTTGGTAATTCGTAATTCGTAATTCGTAATTCGTAATTATTTACCTTTGAGTCGTTTGGTGGAAGCAACTAGAATTTTGCCAATTTCATTTGCCTCTTGGAGAAGTAGTTGAAATTTGTGTCTATCCACTAATTCGGATTCAATTAATATTTCCAACCAGTATTGTGTTTCTCTTGCTTCTTTCAAAGCGATTTCTAATTTATTGATAAAATCTCTATTAGATTGGGCAGACTGTGCTTCTCGAACATTTGCACCAATCGAAGTACTGGAACGAAGTAATTGTTTAGAGAGAATTCTATAAACACCAGGTTTTTCCTCTAAAAAGCAACAAGCTTTAACAATTCTTACTGCAAAACTTCTTGTCCGATCAGTAATGCTACTATTAGTTACCAGATTTCTCTTTTAAATCTTAATATCTATGTTTCCCCCATCTAAAATAAAAATTACAGTATCAGTCTAAATCAATTACGAATTACGAATTACGAATTACGAATTATTATGGAATCCCCAATCGAAAGAATAAAACTGTCTCAAACAGCCAAAGACCAACTTACCAAACTTAAGCGCAGCACCAAAATCGATCAATGGAATATCCTATGCCGTTGGGCGTTTTGTCGTTCCCTCGCAGAAGCAACCACACCCTCCCCCGTCCCAATTCCCCAGGATAGTAATGTCGAAATGAGTTGGCGCGTTTTTGGTGGCGAAATGTCTGATATACTCCTCCTCGCCCTCAAGCAACGCTGTCATAATGACGGTTATTCTATTGACAAAGAAACCCTTGCTACCCAATTTCGGTTACATTTGCATCGCGGAATTGGCTACTTAGCAGGCGATCCAAATATCAAGAAAATTGAAGATTTAATTGAACTGGCTGTTAAACCTTGAAAGAATATTAGCTGCTAACTGTCTTAATTACGAATTACGAATTACGAATTACGAATTAGTATTATGCCTGAAGCGCTAGAAATTGAGCGTCATAGAGCTGCGATCGCTCGCACTGATTTATCTCGCCCCGTGCGATTGGCAATAGAATGGGCAATCCTGAATCCAGACACCACTTTTTTTGATTACGGTTGCGGCTATGGTGGTGATGTCCAACGAGTTAAAAACTTAGGCTACACCAGTACAGGCTGGGACCCTTACTACTATCCCGATGTCCCACGCACCCCCGCCGATGTGGTCAACTTGGGCTATGTCCTCAACGTCATTGAAGACTCAGAGGAACGCCGTCAAAGCCTAATCCAAGCTTGGGAACTCACCGGGAAAGTTTTAATTGTCGCGGCTCAAATACTAATTAACGCTCCCAGCAAAACCCAACTTGCTTACAATGATGGCATTGTGACGCGCCGCAATACTTTCCAGAAATATTACGAACAACAAGAACTCAAAACTTATATTGATGAAGTCCTAAATGTAGATGCAGTGCCGATCGCATTAGGCGTTTACTTTGTTTTTCGAGATGAAGCTGAAAAAGAAAGTTACAAAGCTATCCGCTTTTTTTCTACCACTTCTACACCGCGAGTCCGCATCCCCACTAAGCGGTTTGAAGATTATCAAGAACAACTGCAACCACTCATGGCTTTTTTTACCAAGCGCGGTAGACTACCTGTGAAAGGCGAATTGGAAAATGAGCAAGAATTACTGAGGGAATTTGGTAACTTTCGCCGCGCCTTTGGTGTAGTTTTGCAAGCTACTGATGAGGCTGAATGGGATGCGATCGCTTATCGTCGTTCTCTGGATATCCAAGTTTATCTCGCCCTGACTCACTTTGATAAACGTCCCGCATGGCAAAAACTAGCTCCAGAAATGCGTCACGATATCAAAGCCTTTTTTAGTAGCTACGAGGAAGCGTGCCTTGTAGCCGATCAAAAGCTTTTCAGCTTGGGTAAATCTGGAGTAATTCAAACTGCTTGCGAAAAAAGCAAAATTGGTAAACATACGCGCGGTGCGCTTTACGTCCATGTTTCCGCACTAGCAGCACTTGACCCAGTACTGCGAATTTGTGAAGGTTGCGCTAGCCGTACCATTGGGCGTGTCGATGAAGCCACATTAATCAAATATCACACTGATAAGCTGCAAATATCCTATCTGTCTTACCCCGAATTCGACACCGATCCTCATCCGGCATTAAAAGCCAGCATTGGTATTGATTTAAAAACCCTATTCGTCACTCATCGAGACTATGGAACTAGGGCAAATCCGCCGATTTTGCACCGAAAGGAAACATTTGTGATCGGCAACTACCCAGGCTACGAAGAATTTGCTAAACTCACCCAACAAGAACAGGAATTAGGATTGCTCAAGGACAAAAGCGACATCGGCACTCGTGAAGGTTGGAAAAAATGCCTAGCTGCCCACAGAGTCGAAATCAGAGGGCATCAGGTTTATCCAATTTAAGAAAGTTAAGAAAACGCTGACCTATAAGGTTATCCTGAATTTGTATTTAACCCAAGTAAATCTTGGTAGTTTGTCATATTTGCGATAAATTACACAGCTGCTGTAGCAAATTCCAATCCCCGATCGGGATTATATAAGGAACTGCTGCCGCTCGGATAATTCAAACCTTTATAGGTAATAGTTACATGATATGCTTTTACATTTCCTCGTTGGATTTTATTGATATTTCCTCAAAAGAGGCAAAAAGTTGAGAATATGAGGAAAATTAAATCGCTGCTGGGAGTTTTCGGTAGTCGCAAGATGGCGGCTTTATTATTTTTAGGTTTTTCATCGGGTTTACCATTATTGTTAATTGGTAATACCTTAAAAGCTTGGATGACCGTAGAAAAGGTAGACTTAGCCGCTATTGGTTGGTTTAGCCTTGCTAGTTTGCCTTATTCCTTGAAGTTTCTGTGGTCGCCGTTCCTGGACAGATTCAGCTTACCAATTTTGGGACGAAGACGGGGTTGGTTAATTTTGACGCAGATTGCTTTGATTATAGCGATCGCATTCATGGCTTTCCAACAACCCAAACAAGCATTACAGCTACTAGCCATCAACGCCATAGTCATCGCTTTTATCAGTGCAACTCAAGATATCGCTGCTGATGCCTACCGTACCGACGTTTTGGAAAAACTAGAAATGGGGGCTGGTGCAGCAGTTTTTATCTTAGGTTATCGAATTGCCCTATTAGTCGCAGGTGCTTTAGCTTTGATACTTGCTGACAAACTGCCTTGGTCATCGGTTTACTTGTTTATGGCAGGAACGATGGTAATTGGTATTCTTGCCACCTTGTTCGCACCAGAACCCCAGGAAATTAGCCCTCCAAGTTCTCTTGCTGATGCTGTCATCTTGCCGTTTCAGGAATTTTTTCAGCGTCAAGGGATTATCAAAGCTATTTTAATGCTTGCATTCATCACTCTATACAAGCTAGGCGATGCTTTGTTGAGCAATATGACCACGCCTTTTTTGCTGCAAACTGGTTTTACCAAAACCGACATTGGGGCAATTCAAGTGGGGATGGGGTTAATTGCGACGATTGTTGGCGCTTTAGCAGGTGGTTCAATTTTGAGTGCTATTGGCATCAATAGATCGCTTTGGGTTTTTGGTATTCTACAAGCAGTAAGTAATTTAGCTTACTTTTTTCTAGCATATATCGGTCAAAACTACCAAGCTATGGTACTTGCCATCAACGTAGAACAATTTTGTGGTGGATTGGGGACAGCAGCCTTTGTTGCCTTTTTGATGAGTCTTTGTAACCAGCGATTTTCCGCTACCCAATATGCTTTGTTATCCAGCTTAATGGCTGTCAGTCGTGATATTCTGGCGGCCCCTGGAGGCGCGATCGCCCAAAGCACGGGTTGGCCTATATTTTTCTTAATTACCATCGCCGCCGCTGTACCAGGACTATTCCTATTGCCAGTATTTGCCCCCTGGAACCCTCAGCCAGTGGCAGTATCCAGACCAGGACTTGAGGACGAAGAAGAGGATATATGGGGAATCAAGTAGTTATTGCTGTCGGCACATTCATCCTCTTACTGACTGGTTTATTACTTGGCTATGTTCTCTCGCAGTTAGTTCTAGGATTTTTAGCATTTAACCTCTTAACTTTTTTTGGAACACTCAGCCTAATTTTAATTTTTGGTACGCTTTATTACGTTTTATTTTGGCAATTGCGAAGAGAACAATCCCGGCCATCAACTCCATCAACCATCAATCAAGGGATACCAACCCAGGTAGAGGAGGGTTTATCTGATAGCTATCTCAAAAACAGGCTAATAGCTAAATTATCTGGTGACACTGCCGCAGCCGAACGGTTAATTGAACAGGCAAAGGAAACTTATCCTGGGATGCCGGAGAACTGGTATTGCGAAAGAGTACTTGATGACTTGGAAAGCGATCGCCAGAGGGAGTAGGGGAAGCAGGGGAGGCAGGGGAGCAGGGGGGCAGGGGAGCAGGGGAGCAGGGGAGCAGAGAAGAATAATTAATCCCTAATGCCCAATTCCCAATGCCCCATTCCCATCTACAAAAAATTGCTAAAATCAATCAAGAATACTTCACAAATCTTTAGCTAGGTTCTCATAAAAGTTCCTAGCTTCTTGCAATTAAAATATGGCTATTTTTCGTCAATACATCGCCCCACTGCTTGTAGTACTAGTATTTGTTTTTGCCCTAGTGGCAGTCAGCGCCCGGATATTTTTACCATCCGATATGGCAGCACCCGCACCAATTGAAGAGGTACAGGTAACTTCTCAACCTACTCCAACTGATTTACCTCCAGCAACACATAACGCGATCTAGCTAAGTCAATAAATATCAGTAGTGTCTGAGCAACTATTACCTGGATACATTATTCGCCGTGGCTCCCTTTTAGAGCGATCGCTGCTGCTCAAATTCATGCAGCGAACTTACCAGGATCTCTTTCCCAACGAGGATTTTTCCCACTTAGAGCAAACAGTTAAGCAATACTTTTCTAGCGATACGCCCTTGTGGTGGGTAGAAGAGGAGGGGGAGCTGGGAGCAGGGAGCAGGGAGCAGGGAGAGCAGGGGGAGATGAGGGAGACAAGAAGAATAAGCAATGCCCCATGCCCCATTCCCAATGCCCAATTCCCAACGCCCAATTCCCCCATAGCCTGCCTCTGGGTGGGCAATGCCATAGATCAAGTACATGGGAACCGTCATGCTCACATCTTTATTCTCTACGTTGTACCAGAACATCGGCGGTGGGGTATTGGTACAGCTTTAATGGAATATGTGGAAAATTGGGCTATTCAAAGAGGCGATCGCCAGATTGGACTGCAAGTATTTCAATCAAACAAACCCGCATTGAATCTTTATAATCAGTTAGGCTATCAAACCCAATCCCTATGGATGGTAAAATTCCTGAGTGCAGAAAAATAAACTCAAGGATAGCGATAATATACTGTTGCATCTGAGTTATGGAGGTTCTCGTTTGCATAAAACTCAACGAGGAAGAAAGGAAAATGTATAAGAACCCAACTAATATATATAAATATAAAGATAAAGCTTTAACTTATTAGCGCGGGGGATTATGTGTTAATCCCTTTTCGGGATTGAAATCAAATTATGTATGACGAAGACGATCTAAGCCTACTGGATATTGAGGAGGAGCTAGAAAGCCCCTTAGATAAAATAGAGCCGCTAACTGCCGAATCAGTTGTGGCCAAGCCCGATCCAGAAGTGATGCTAGCCTTGCTGGAAAATCCCCAGCCCCAGCAAAGAATGTTAGCAGCACGTGCTTTTTGTGATATAGAAGATGCCCGTGCTACCCCCCATCTGATTCGCCTGTTAACTGATACCTGTCCCTTGGTGCGGGTAAGTGCAGCTTATGGCATCGGACGCAATCCCAGTTTAGAAGCAGTGAGTCCGTTAATTGCTCAACTAAACAGTGATTGGAATGGCTATGTGCGTAAAGGTGTAGTTTGGGCTTTAGGAAACTGTCGCGATCGCCGTTCTTTAGCACCTTTAGCAAACGCTCTCAGAACCGACATTTCCGCAGTGCGTTTGTGGGCTGCTAGCGCCTTAGCACAAATGGCAGAAGTCGGTTATGAAGCAGTGATAGGCGCAATACCACCATTAATTGAAGCCTTAGTCCAAGATCCCGTGGCAGCAGTGCGGAGTAACAGTGCTTGGGCAATCGGTCAACTGTGCCGCGAATTACCTTCTAATGTAGTTTATGCCACAGCGATCGATGCCCTAATTCAAGCCTTTGCCGAAGACCAAGATTTGGGAGTGCGAGAAGACGCTAAAGCCTCACTGTTAGGAGTGGGCGATCCCCGTGGCTTACAGTTGATTGAAACGCTGGAACAAGAAGGGTGGTTTTGATTTGGGCATTGGGCATTGGGCATTGGGTATTAATCACTTGAATTCCAATTCCTAACTCCCAACTTCTAACTCCTAACTCAGCCCTTACTGTCCTTCAGCTACAGGTTTGACCAAATTTAAGTCATAAGGGCGCTCAGTATCATCCTCACCCAAATATTCACCATTTTGAATTTCCAGAATAACTAGCGGAATATGCCCAGGATTATCTACTTTATGTAGTGTTGCAGCCGGGACATAAGTTGATTCGTTTCGATTCAGTAATATTTCCGTATCGCCACAAGTCACCTTCGCCACGCCGGAAACTACAACCCAATGTTCATTGCGGTGATAATGAATTTGTGGTTTAATTCCGTGCCTGGGCTTAATTTCCACACGACTAATTCTATAAGTTTCTCCCTCCTCGATTACCTCTACCTCACCCCAATATCGTGTACCTGAATGTGGAGACAATTCGTTGATATTTGACTGGGTATTATTTTCATTGGGAGTCATAATTAATTTCTCAACCAGATAAGTATTAGTATTTATCAGTAATTTACCGTAAACGAGATAAACCTGGGTAGGGAGATGCAGTAACAACGTCTCTATTGATGACAACTGCTCTAACTTTACTTGAGGCAACAGATTCTATCCGTGAATTTTTAAATGTTTGAAGGCGTGAATTGTTCACTCCCCCGTATACTGAATCCGATAAATCCGATTATTGGCTTCTTCTGTTAGTAGTAAACTGCCATCTGGCAACACGAGTAAACCTACAGGCCGTCCCCAAGTGGTTGGTACAGAAGGATTTAGCAAAAATCCTGTGAGAAAGTCTTCGTAGTAGCCAAGCGATCGCCCTTTAGCATCGAAGGGAACAAATACAATTTTATAACCAGTGCCGCGATCGCGATTCCAAGAACCACGAAAAGCCGCAAAAGCACCGTTCTGGTATTTTTTGGGAAACGTTTTACCATCATAAAACTGCAAACCCAATGCTGCGGAGTGTGCCTGAAACAGTACATCTGGCGTTTGAGTTCGGGCTACTAAATCAGGACGTTTACTTTTGTTATCCGTCTTTTGCCGCGGATCGAGGTTGTTTGGTGTTAGATAAGCATAGGGCCAGCCGTAAAATGCCCCTTGTTTAACGCGTGTCAGATAGTCTGGCACCAAATCATCACCAATCCCATCCCGTTCGTTAACAGTGGTATAAAGTTCCTTAGTTACAGGATGAAAGTCTAAACCAACAGGGTTACGCAAGCCGGAAGCGAAAGTTTGCTGCTGAGAACCATCTAAATTCATCACCTGTATCGAAGCCCGTGGTAGGGGTTCTTCATCTACATTGGTTCCCGATCCAACTGAAATATATAATTTATTGCGATCGGGCGAGACAACAACATTGCGCGTCCAATGGTTGTTATAACCTTGAGCGGGCAAATCGGCAATTTTTTCCCCTTTACCTGTAATTTTGTTTTGCTCTTTCGTATAGGGAAAACGCACTACAGCATCTGTGTTTCCCAGAAAAAAGGAATTACCTGCAAAAGCCATTCCAAAGGGTCTATTGAGTCCGTTATCACTACTAGCAAAGGTTTCTCGAACGTCAGCGACACCATCGCCGTTGCTGTCACGCAACAAACGAATCTGATTTTGCCCGGTTTCAGTCACTAAAACATCACCCCTGGGGGTTAAAGCTAGCCAGCGTGGGGCATCTAAACCTTCAGCAAAGACATTTACTGTGAAGCCTGGTGGTACACGCAGCACCGGATTTTCTGGAATAGGCACAACTTCAGGCCGCTTCGAGGCGCTTTCGGTTGCAAAGGGTGCTGGTAAATTCTTTAGATTGATTCGGATTGGTGTAGGTGAAAGTACTTCAGTACGGACAATATTTTTCGACTGTGTAGGATTCTGTGTCAGTTGGGCAGAAGGTACGGATTTTTGAGGTGTGGGATTATCTGAGTTAGCGCGAGTCTGGTTACAGGCTGCTGCCAAAATCATTAAAAAAACTGGCAGCAAAAAACGCGCAGGAACTTTCATGGTGGTAGACACTATACACAATGTTCCTACTCTAGACCTGAGGCTTAATAATTGTCGCCAGTCAAAAGTTTGATTTTTCTTAGTTGTCAACCTATTAATAATTCAAAAATAAAGCACTAGTAACTAGATTCTATTCCCGATGACCAATGCTCAATGTTTACACATACAAACATTTATTAGTGAACAAAAAATTTTCAAATTCTGCTGCTGGTAAGGGACGACTAAATAGAAAACCTTGCATAGAGTTACATTTGTATTGGCGTAAAAAACCTAGTTCTGGTTCTGTCTCTACACCTTCAGCCACTACATCTAAATTGAGATTGTGAGCCATCTGAATTAATGCCTTAGCGATGGCTGACTTTTGCGAATCATTAGCAACATTATGGATAAAATAACGATCTATTTTTAATGTATTAATTGGTAAGTTTTTCAGATAAATCAAAGAAGAGTAACCCGTACCAAAATCATCGATCGCAATTTTTATACCCAAGGATTGCAATTTGCTCATAGTAGCGATCGCACTATTGACATCTTGCATAATCATACTTTCAGTGAGTTCTAGTTCTAAGTCATGTGGTTCTATATTATTCACGGATATAAAATTAACTATATTATGAATGAAATCTGGTTGATTAAATTCAATTGCTGACAGATTTACAGCAACAATCAATGAATCAATTCCAGCATCACGCCAGCTTTTAATTTGTTCGCATACCCTTTTTAATACCCATTTCCCAATTGGAACAATTAAACCTGTAGACTCTGCTAACGGAATAAATTCTGTTGGATAAATCATTCCTAACTCTGGACTTTGCCAGCGTAATAAACTTTCAGCACCTACTATTTTTCCAGATGTAATATCGACTATTGGTTGATAATAAATTTCAAATTCTTGAAAATTATGTTGTTTTATAGCTCGGTGTAAGCTAATTTCTAACAACTGCATTTTTGGAGACAAGTTATTAATGACAGTCTGAGAAGATAAATACCTTTTTAAAGTAGCGTATTTTTCCAACCTGTTCATAATGGCACTTAATAACTCAGCTCGAGTGAATGGCTTAGTTATATAGTCATCTGCACCCATATCCATACCTTGGCGGAAGTCAGATTTAGCAGATTTGGCAGTGAGAAAGATGAAGGGAATGGTTGCCGTAGATGGTTCTTGACGTAATGCTGTTAGCACGCCATAACCGTCAATTTCTGGCATCATCATATCACAAAGAATTAAATCAGGAACTTCGGAGATAGCCAAATTTACCCCAATTCTGCCATTAGCCGCAGCAATAGTTTCAAAATCCTCAGCTTCTAGCAAATCTAAAATGTTTTCCCGGACTGCTTCTTCATCTTCTATTATTAATATTTTTGGCATAAATTACCTCATATTTATATCTTATTCTTTTCCGACATTATCCAGTAATACTTATTACAAAAAAAATATTTTTTGTAATTTAAGTATTTTAACTTTGTAGATATCTCCACAATTTTGTAAAATTGTCATTTTCAATCTAGCATCTAGTATATTAACACCATTGATAGCGCGATAAAATGATTTAAGAATATTTCCTATATTTTCTTGGAAAATACAAATTTGCCAATCTTTAATTTCAAATAAGGTTTGTCTATATTGGCTAAGTAAATTCAACTTGAAATTGCTATCATCAGAGAAAGATTTAATATAAATTGAAAACAAGTTAATCAAGATGTGTGCCAAAAGTTTTTCATCGATGCAGCAGGTTACAAATTTATATTTACTGATGAAAACAATCAAGCGCCGATAGCCCAGATTCATCTGTATTTGTTCTGGCGATTGTCGGCTGTATTCAACCAAATTGAAGTATGTTGGTCTATACTCTAATTTTCCTACTTCTAACTGGCCAATAATCAACACATCATTCAACATTTCAGTCATGATTATGTGATATTTGGGCTTCTTTGTCTGCATGACCCTATTAGACTTACGGTAAAAGTCCAAATCTCCCTCATAAACTTCAATGAAGTGAGTGTATTTGCTTGTCGTAGCTTTACGTACTATAGCGCGTACTAGTAACCATTGGGGCTTGAGTAATTGTCTCTCAACGAAAATCTGATGTTCTACCTCCAAGGAACCAATACTAGCATTACCTCTAGTTTTCTCTGTTTTTTGTGCCAGTGCTTGACAGATATAGATGCTTTCAGGAGTAATATTACCGACAATGTTACGTTGCTTATCTACAACTTGAAGTAGTTCCAACTGATGCTGGCACAACCGTGATAGCACTGAGACTATCTTTGAAAATTCTGACATGTTAAATGTCATGACTAAGGTATGCATAACTTCAAAAGTATTGGCTGTTTTCAAGCTAGTTTCAGAAGCTACAAACAGTACCATATCATGCTTGCTGAAGTACCTTACTACCTACGAAGATGAAAAAACAAGATACTTTTACCCTGTGATACATCAGTGCGTAAGCGTAGTTAATTGTATAAATAGCATCTACTTAAATAGTGATGTTTTTAACACAACCATCAGGAGCAAACAGTCAATTCTTAACTCTAAGCTTTGTAGGCTGATGAACTGAGGTAAAGTTTGCATAGATTTTCACGATAGCTATCATCAAATAATAGTTATCTAAAGCTGCTTATCTAAGTATTTTCCAATATTTTGACCTTAAACAACTAGTAATTTTTGGGATACAAACACTACAAAAAGTGTGTTAAGAATTACAAACTAGCTTATATCCAGCTAGTTGGGTATTGAGCATTGGGCAAAACAGTTTTGAGTGCTGTTAGCGGAAAGCTAAGGTTTAGCCCGTGCTGAGTTAGGAGTTTTCTTTTGTCCCCTTGTCCCCTTGTCCCCTTGTCTCCCCGCTTCTCTGCCTCTTCACAAAGGACGTAACTGCAACCGCCGTTCGCCATAACGTAATAGCCTTTCTATAGTTACGAGCCGATTTTCCCAAACTTTGACTTGATAAGAATTCGACTTAATTTCTTGGCTCATCAATACCCGAAATTGAGACTGGAACCGAGTTAGAGATGCTCTCGCCACGAGTAACTTACTAGCAGAAGGAGAAGCGGCAAGCTGATTTAAAGCACTGCGTAAAACTTCTGCCTGGTTGTTAAAATCTGAAATTTTCTGAGATGGCCTTGGTCGTTGGTCATTTTGGAAAACAAATTTCCATTCCCGTTGTAGCGCGGTGTAACGGATGGCGGCAGTTTGAAAAGGCTGACTCAGAGGAATCGGTTCACTTGTTGTAGATTGAATTCTACCTTGGGTGCTATTAAAGAGTTTTTGGAGATCGTTGCTAAAATTTTCTGCGGCAAATAGTGCATAACCACTAACTGGCAAGTCCCTTACCAACTGGAGTTGATCGAATGCCCCGATGGTTGGCAAAGAAAGTAAGCGAATTCCCGGCACCAACAAGGTAGCTCCCAATTGTTTAGAGGCAATCCAGGGTTGGGCCAGTCGTTGAAATCGAGAAGTATCAAGAGCATAAGTCATGGGAACAATTAAATCTACATCCCCCCGTTTTGCCCAAGTTTCCCAATTTTGTTGAATTTTCTGAATCCGTTCTAGTTCTGGCAAAGGAAATACTGCAACCGACAAAATCAAATTCGGTTGCTTTTGTCGCAACTGCTGTGATACTTGGGCGACAAAGCTATCAACTTGCTCGGTGCGAAATTTTGTCCATTTTTGCCACAAATCTGCTTGGCTAGGAGAAATATTCACTGGATCTACACCAGTAAGTTTCTGAAATTGCGCTCTTGCAGCTTTCCCATAGCCATAAGTTCGACCTGCTGATGGATCTTGGAAAGGGTAGCGAATGTAGTCTAGCTGTAAACCATCCACCTTATATTTAGTGACAATTTCCTCATACAGCTTGAGCAAGTATTGCCGCACTTCGGGGTTAGCTGGATCGAAGAATGGCTTGGTCTGACCAACGGGAATCATGTTGCCTAGATTATCGTAATTTGCCCAGTCGGGATGAGCCGCCAGTACTGGCCCTGGATAATTAGGATTAAGATTGAGAATTTCATTATGACGTTGGTTGCCAGCAGCAAAAGTCCACACCCAAGCGTGTAATTCCATGTCTCGCTCATGAGCTAGTTTCACCGCTTCTTCCAGTGGGTTCCACCCACGAATTAATGGGTTTTGCTCTTTTGCGACTTGGCTTGGATAAATTGGATAGCCAGCGTTAACAGTTTCAAAAAAGACGGTATTAATCCCGGCTTGGGCGAGGCGATCAAAAATCTGTGCCAGTCCCGCCTTACTACCAGCGCGAACAATCGTTCCCCGATCTAACCAAACTGCGCGAATTTCTGGTTGAGCTAGTTTCCGATCGACAGGAAACTGCTGCCACAAAGTTGTTTTAGCAGTCAGCCACTGTTGACGAGCCAAAGCGTAGTTTTTTTGAGCAATCAATTGGGGTAAATTTTTAGCAATTAGCCTTGCTTGTGCTAACACTTGGTCTTTACTTATGGCTAACGCCCCCAGTTTGGTTGAGGCTAATTGTGTTGGCTGTTCTTTGACAGACTGGGGGGTGTTCAAATTCCTAGAAAACTGTTTTCCCTCACCCTCAGATATTGTTTCGCCAACATTAGCCGCATCAGCTAACACCGCTAAATGAGCGCTTTCCACCCGACCAATCAGATTTTCTAGTTCTTGCTGGAGAGCGATCGCTTGGTTGTTATCAATCGGCTCGTTGGAGTTGGGTGCAACATCCAAACGCACCGCTTGTTCTAATTGGTCAATAGCCTCCTGAGAACTTGGAGGTTTGACCATAGGCAAAGGTCTAGGTATAGGAGCAGTGGCAGTTTTAGGAGGAGTCAATGAGGGAGATAAGGGAGATGAACTACCCCTCTGCCCCTCTGCCCCCCTGCCCCTCTGCCCCCCTGCCTCTGTGCTCCCCGGCGCTGAGGGCGCAGCTGCAACAGTTGTAGAGCAGCTTTGGGAACCTCCTGGTATTTTTTTGGTGCGATTTGATGGCGCTAGTGCTGTTAAATAGTGATTGATAGTAGTTTTTAACCAGGCATTATCCAACTCGGCTGCGGAGGCTGTATCTGTTCCCCAGCGCCAGCCCAAAAAGGTGGAACGCTCAGTTGTCACGACTGCGGCCGGACTATCTTTGGAATTCCAAACAACAGGAGATTCAGTGCCCATATCATTAGGAATCACAACGCCGCCGCGCACTTTACCAAATAGTCCAGTTTGATTTGCCCATTCTGGAATCCTGGTTTTTGCAGCTTGAATCTGTTCTGTGTCACTAAGGCTGAATCCCCAATAACCTCCCAAGAGCGATCGCAATAATTGCCGTACTCCTGGCGATGATAAACTACCTACAGGCCCACTAGCAATCAAACGCCCTCCCTTACTCATCCAGTCTTCTAGAGCGATCGCTTGAGTTGGTGTTAATGTCTCGACGTTTGGCAAAAATAATACGCGGCGATCGCCCCAAT
Organism: Nostoc sp. DedQUE08; assembly: GCF_034530895.1. Classification (NCBI taxonomy): domain Bacteria; kingdom Bacillati; phylum Cyanobacteriota; class Cyanophyceae; order Nostocales; family Nostocaceae; genus Nostoc; species Nostoc sp. DedQUE08. The sequence goes on along the minus strand of NZ_JAVRCD010000001.1, from coordinate 115,092 downwards.
CTGCCCCACTCTTGACATCATTTAGGGAAATTACACAATATTTCACTCCTGTTGTCTGTAAGCGATCGCTTATCCCTCTCCATTGATTTACATTTTCTTGCCCATACACTACGCTTAATACGGGTTCTTCAGTCGCTGCCGTTGCTGGCAAAATACTCAAAAAACTTAAAACTACAATTTCACAACTTAAAATAAATAATCTTTTAGCTTCTTTAATTTTTAAACTTATATCTTTTTGGTTTTCCTGATAATTCACCAGTGACTCCTCACTTCATTATTAATTAATTTAGTTATTAGTCAGAATTCATTAGTACAGAATATAGGACTTGAGCTTTATCCTAGTAAGTTTACTGAGATTCTCACTCGGCTTAAGTAAGCTAATCTTGAACTTAAAAAAAAAATAGAATTCCTATAAGCTTTTCGTAGAAGTACTTAGTGAATGACTTTCATCAATCTAGCCTATCAAAAGCAGTAAAAAATGCCAAGATGGATACTCAAATTGCCCAGGCGATTCTATAGAAATTGTTAGCTATTACATTGGGAATTTCATTCTATTGATGACTAGCTTTTTAGAAAATTTTGTGTTTACCAATTCCAATAGGCTTTTGAGCAATTGCAGAGATTTTTTATTTAAACCTAAAATAAAAAATGCCACTCTTATTCTGATTATCTATTTTTCAGGATTTTTGTGAGTTAAAAAAGTAATACTAGTGCATTTTAAAGCCCTCACCCTAAATCTCTCTCCCAAGCTTGGGAGAGGTACTTTGAAATTGGCTCGGCTCCCTTTTTGCCAAAATTGTGAGAACGGGTTGGCGGATGAAGACAGATTTTGTATTTGTGTAATAAGTCTAATTATTACTCTTGACGATCGCCAGAGTTAAACTAACAATAATTTTTCACGAATTTTTCCAGAAATTTTTAGATAAAATAAGATAATAATTTCAACAGTCGCAATTGCAATCACCAAAATTTATTAAATGTAAAGCTTATCAATTTTGTATTTAACATTAAAATCTTTGGATACAAAAAAATTGCTTTGAGTTGAAAAGCTTAAAATTATACTGATTCAAAAAACGTTTATAACAGATAACCACACCCCCAAAGCATTTTCTTGACAAGAATAGGGATCGGGGGTGAAATTTTGCTATGTACTTCATCCACCTGGAAACTACTATAAAACTAAAAGACTAACAAAAACAGCTTAAAGAATACAAGTATTGATTAAATCTTCAACTCCTCCTACTGGTAAAATTTTGGTCTCAAGTTTGCAGGCTAATTCTTCAATACTCATATCATCTAAAAATACCAATTCACCATGTTTGAGCATTACATTTGGTAGTAAAATTCCGTCTCCCAAATCTTGTCCTTGTAAGTTCAACAGCAAATCATGACCCGTTAGTAATCCCGTGACAGTGATACTCTGTCCCCAATAATCACTACATAAAGCACGCATATTTACTTTTAATCCTTCAACAGAATTTAACCGTTTCAAGATAGGTTCAAAGGCATTTTCTACTGCGTTGCCTACTACCCAAGTTAATTTTCTCTGAGGATAAACTTTTGGCGGTAGTAATTCTGTTGCCGCGGCTGCAAATTGCTTGATAAACAACTGAATTGAACCAACACCATTATCAATTTGGGGATACTCTTCATATTCAGATTCGCTCGGTAATTCTTCACCTGCAATCAAAAACCACTCATCAGCTAACCAAGCGACGTTAGAGGAAAACTTTTGACGAAATTGTTGCGAGAGTATTCGCACTTGAGAAATCACTTCTTTCGCTTTTTCTTTGGTTACGGGTGTAAGTTCGTCTTCTGGAGGCCGAAACCTTGTCAATCCGACTGGCACAACTGCCACCGATGCCACCGTAGGCACTTCACCAGTATGAAAGGATGCTAAGTCTTTTAAGGTTTGCTCTAGATGTTCGCCATCATTTATACCAGGACAAACAACTACTTGAGCATGAACTTGTAGCCGTCTTTTTTGAAACCACTTGAGTTGTTGCAAGATTTGTCCTGCACGAGGATTTTTCAAGAGTCTAATTCTAACTTCCGGCTCCGTGGCATGAACAGAAACATACAACGGAGATAAGCGCATTTGTTCAATCCGCTGCCATTCTCTTTCTGGTAAATTGGTCAGGGTAAGATAAGAGCCGTACAAAAAGCTTAAGCGGTAATCGTCGTCTTTAAAGTACAAGCTGGTGCGCTTACCTGGTGGTTGTTGGTCGATAAAGCAAAAAGGACAACGGTTATTACACTGAATTAAGCCATCAAATAGGGCAGTTTCAAATTCTAGTCCTAAGTCTTGGTCGTAATCTTTTTCGATTTCCAAGCTATGAGTTTTACCAGTAGCGTCTAAAACTTCTAATTCTAAAATTTCATCAGCACACAAAAACTGATAATCAATTAAATCGCGGGGACGTGTACCATTGATTGCAACGATCGCATCCCCAACTTCAAAACCAATCTCTGCGGCTATTGAGTCTGGAAGAACTTTGGTAATTCGAGCAGGATGAATGGTAGTCATGGGGAATGGGGCATTGGGCATTGGGCATTGGGCATTATAGCGTTTCTTAGTTGAGTTTAATACAGACTTAACCTCAGCCTCTTCCCTAGTCGCGTTGGTGAGTAAAATTTAAAGCCTCTCTCCTAAAAGGAGAGAGGAATGGAAGTGAGGTTAGATTGTATTACATACAACCGAGCGATCGCTCTAGTCATTTGCTTTGGACAAAGGACAAATGACTAATGACTAATGACTAATGACTAATGACTAATGAATATTATCCTTTCCAACCTGCTGCGATCGCTAGTAAGATTGCACTACCGAACGCTAATCTATACCATACGAAGACCAAAGTGTTTTTGGTTGCTAAGTATTTGATCAAAAATGCAATTGATAGGTAGGAAAAAATAAAGGTTGAAATAATTCCTAAAATTAACAGTGCAACAATGTTATCTGGCAACTGGTGAGCTTGAAACAACTTGAATATTTTCAAGCTTTTGTACAGCGTCGCAATGGTAAGAGTTGGAAACCCTAACAAAAATGAGAATTTTGCTGCTGTAGCACGTTCTAATCCTAAAAATAAGGCAGTTGTCAACGTCGAACCAGAACGAGAAACGCCCGGAATCAAGGCAAGTGTTTGTCCCAATCCAACCAAAATACCATCCTGAATCTGCAATGACTCAAAACCGCGCTTACGAGTGCCAATTTTTTCTGCTAGAGCTAGTAAAAGTGCCATAATAATTGACATTATGCCAATAATTAATGCACTCTCAGGTAAAATATCTTTCAAAAGGAAGCCGAAAATTAAAGCCGGCAGTGTTCCGACGACAATACCGACAAGAATCTTCCATTCTTCGCGTTGCCAGTCTTTGGCTTTTAGTGCTTCGACTCCACCTTTGACAATACTATAAATCAGCGACCAAAAATACCCCACAATTGCGATAACGCTGCCGAATTGAATCGCATCAACAAAATCTTTAGAACCTAGTTCTTTCCAACCAAATACCTTGGTAAAAATTATAAGATGTGCAGTACTACTGATTGGCAAAAACTCTGTAATACCTTGAACAATACCTAAAATAAAAGCTTGAATAAACTCCATATACAATTAATACCTTTTTCGTGTGATAGAGATCGTGATGAACATTGTTTGGCTGAGTTTAGCTGATGATGTTGCTTTATATACTCTCTATTGCACCCAATCTTATAGAAAACTCAATTTGACCGATCGAAAACATCATCGAAGACGCTGACTATGTTCTTACACCCGCCTCAATAAGTCAACGCAATTTGAAAAATTCATCAAATTTTAATATTTAGCAGACTCATAGCAGCTGACTTTTCACCTCTGTGTAATCCCTTATTTATAAGGAACTACAAAGGAGTTCTGTATCAGTGGAACTTTAATGGATTCGTCTGGCGCAGAATGTTTTGTTTGGTTTGCACCAGCGCTTGTGAAAATTTTAGTATAATTACAATGCCCCAGGGGGGGATTTGAAAATGTGATATCTTAAGTAAAATAAAGTTTAGTAACAAATATTAAAAACTTTGATTAATAATACACTGTCTTCCTACAGCGTTTCTACCCCTTCTATTGATACTGAGTTGGATTTAGCTGATACTGCGCAAAACGGTATCAGACAATTGGAATCTACACTTTCCCTTTCTTCCTCTTTACCCTTATCTCCTTCTACCCGACAAACTTGGTTAGTGTTTGCAGCAGCGGTGTTTTTGGTAACAGTGCCAATATTTATAGAAGCGCCAATAGTGCGATCGCTACCAAGTCTGAGTTTAGCGATGACAGGATTTTGGGTGTGGCTCAGTTTTGCATTAATGTCACGTCCTGCAACTTACGTCTGGGGCGATTTGCTCTTGGGGTTTAGCTGGAGTTGGTTAGCAGGAGCGATTTACTGGGGTTGGTTACGTTGGGAACCTTTATGGCATCTGCCTGTGGAATTTATCGGTTTACCGTTTGCTTGCTGGTGTCTGGCAAAGAATTGGGGCAAGGTAGGTAACTGGTTTTATTTAGGTTCTTTACTCGGTACAGTTTTAACAGATGTATATTTTTATATAGTAGATTTGATGCCCTATTGGCGGCAAATTATGAGAGTAGATGCAGATGTAGTACCGCAAATCTTACAAAATGCTCTCATACAAGTACAAGCACCTTGGGGACAAACTTGGGCGATAATTCTCGCCGTAGTGCTATTAACAGTAGGAATTTCAGCTTTAGGTCGAAATCAAAGACACTGGTATGCTTTTGGCGGCGCAGTTTTAAGCACAATTTTGGTAGACAGCCTATTTTTGTTAGCTGCGATCGCAGCGTGAAGAAGGTAGGAGACACTATATAGGAATCCATTTTGATTCGGAGAAATTATTTGCGTAGGGAGGGAACAGGGAACAGGGAAGAAGGAATAAAAGTGTACTGAGTTTTTTTCAAAAATCAAATACGAGTCCTATTATATGTTGATGTTGCAATGAGCGTGTGGGCTTCTCTTACTGAAACTTTTCCCAGCCCAATCTACGGCACATCAAAAATGATGCTGTAGATGATTAATTAGTTAAGAAATATTACATAAAAATCGATCGGCATCAAGTCTTTTTTGGCAAGGTTTTCGATCTTAGAAATCGTGCAGTTTTGTGTCTGCTTGAAAGGTAGAATCAGCCACCCCGATAAGATTTCGCCAAGCAGAGAATGCTGCTGGAATCGTCGATGTAACGCTATTGCAGCCATGCAGGCACTCTTTCCACGATGAAAATTTTTGGCAAAAGTATAGTCAAACCCAGTAACGGTAAATATTGTGGATATTAATACGCTGTATATTAGTTTCTGATGACTGCTGTGTTGACTAAGCTATCAGCTTTTGTCCTTTGTCCTTTGTCCTTCGTCCTTTGTCAGTTGTCAGTTGTCCTTTGTCCCTTGTCAGTTGTCCTTTACAAATGACCAATGACCAATGACCAATGACCAATGACCAATGACTAATGACTAATGACTAATAACTGTTGTTAGCTTAAAACTTTTATTGCTGTTTGATGGAAAGAGGTAGAAAAATCGTGAAAGGATTGGCGCGTTTATTAACAGTGTTTAGCTTGTTACTTAGTTGCTGGGGATGGTTGGGAACAACTCAGATAGCCCAAGCTGCTAGTTTCAACAGTTTTGCTTTTCCCCAAGTCCCAGTTCTGGCAATTGAGCGGCAGAATCGGGCAGACGCTAAACTAAGAACGGAATTTGGTAAAAAAATTGATTTGAATAATACCAACGTCCGAGCTTTTCAACAGTTTCCAGGGCTTTATCCTACCTTGGCTAAGAAAATCATCACCAATGCTCCCTACCAAAAGGTAGAGGATGTATTGGATCTTCCAGGATTGAGCGATCGCCAAAAACAAACCCTGCAAGCCAACCTCGATAAATTCACCGTGACAGACCTAGAGCCTGCCTTCAATGAAGGAGACGATCGCTTTAACAACGGTATCTACAGATAACTGAATTGCAGTTAATGTAGCAAATAGCAGCCCACTCCTGATTCTAGGGAGTGGGAGATGATATGAGTTAGGAGTTAGGAGTTATGAGTTAAAAATTCAAAACTCCTAACTCCTAACTTCTAACTCCTCACTTCCCCCTACACATTACCTTGTCTCAGATAGATATTCCCAGCCAATTTGATGTCTTAGTAGTCGGCGCTGGTGCCGCTGGACTATACACAGCGCTATGTCTGCCAGAATCCTTGCGAGTCGGTTTGATTACCAAAGAAACCGTTGCTTTATCCGCTAGTGATTGGGCACAAGGTGGCATTGCCGCAGCGATCGCCCCAGAAGATTCTCCCACGCTGCACATTGAAGATACGATCCAGGCGGGTGCAGGTTTATGCGATCGCACCGCTGTTGAATTTCTCGCCGAACATGCCCCTAGCTGCATTCAATCCCTAGTTAACTTGGGGGTAGCTTTTGACCGTCATGGTCAAGCTTTAGCTTTAACTTTGGAAGCCGCCCATTCTCGCCGCCGTGTTCTCCACGCTGCTGACACTACAGGCAGAGAAGTTACTACTACCCTCACCGCTCAAGTATTACGTCGCCAAAATATTCAAGTCATTCAGCAAGCTTTGGCTTTGAGTTTGTGGATTGAACCCGAAACTGGTTGCTGTCAGGGAATTAGCCTGTTTTATCAAGGTAAAATCACCTGGATAAGAGCTGGTGCTGTGGTACTAGCAACCGGTGGCGGCGGTCAGGTATTTGCCCAAACCACTAACCCGGCAGTGAGTACCGGTGATGGGGTAGCGATCGCAGCTCGTGCTGGGGCTATCCTCCGCGATTTAGAATTTGTTCAATTTCACCCGACTGCTCTCACTAAACCTGGTGCCGATCGCTTCTTGATCAGCGAAGCTGTACGCGGTGAAGGGGCACATCTCATCGATAATGAAGGGCGGCGTTTTGCTTTTGACTATCACCCTGCGGGTGAACTTGCGCCTAGAGATGTTGTCAGTAGAGCAATTTTCAGCCATTTACAACGTACTGCCCTTGATTTGGCTACTGCTCATGTGTGGTTAGATATGCGCCCCATCCCCGCTGACAAAATTCGTCAGCGCTTTCCCAATATCATCAAAGTTTGTCAGCATTGGGGAGTTGATGTCTTCCACGAACCAATTCCTGTAGCGCCAGCTGCCCATTACTGGATGGGTGGAATTGTTGCGGATCTGATGAATCGCACAAATATCCCTGGTTTGTATGCAGTGGGTGAAACCGCTAGTACTGGTGTACATGGAGCAAATCGCCTTGCCAGTAATTCCCTGTTAGAATGTATTGTGTTTGGGGCCCAGATGGCTGATATTAAGTTAGAAAATATTGGGCTATCCTCAGAAATACCAGTGCTGCCGTTACGGAGATTTAATGCCGATCCTAGTGAGTGGCACATCCAACAAGCACAGCTAGAAGCACTCAGGGAGAAGTTACCGCGTCTAGTGTGGGAAAGTGCTGGTATTTGTCGGGAGCAATCAAGGCTGGAAAGTGCGATCGCGACTATTGAATCTTGGCAGCAAGATTTTGCCGCCTTGCCTTTAACTCAATTCTTGCTTGCTTTACGTCCAGCAGAACCCGCTAGTTTTGACCTACCAGATGTTGAACGGCAATTAGCACTTTGGGCAGAAACCCGCAATTTAATAGATGTAGCTGATTTAATTCTCAAAAGTGCTGCTTTTAGAACCGAAAGCCGAGGCGGACACTTCCGTTTAGATTATCCTCAACCAGACTCAAATTGGCAAGTTCACACACTTATACAAACAAATCATTGGTGGAAATCTCCACTATTGTCTTGAATAAACTACCTTAAATAGCCTGATGGTTTTCGCAACCCTAAGTACAACATCTTGGAATCAGCTGTTAAGTACAAAGATGTGGTGTCCAAGACGGTAGTTAATTCATCGCGTTGCTCACCAGAATCTAAAATTCAAAATTGCCATCAGCGAGTGCCGCTACCATTATGACTGTCGGGACCACCATAATTTGGTGGAATGTATATGTCTTGTAAATTTTGAGAATTGACCTTGCGGGCGATTAAGGTATTACTGCTAGTAGGGCCAAAAGAATTAGCACTTGCAGTACTGAATATACCTGTGCAATCGGCAATTTTTGGGATCAGTAAATAAGCACCTATGCAGAATATGATAAACTTTGTGATTCGGAAGTTACTCTTCATATATTTCAGTAAATTTACTAAATTTTTTATTTCAAAACGTATTTTTTAGTTACTACCGTATATTTACTGTACTTTTTCAAAAAAGTATTTTAACTTTATGAAATTATTGCTGGTACTGTACAAATCATTGTGGTATTTCCTTGTCGATTAACCTTAATTTGCCGATATTAAATAGTTTTCATACTTAAGTGGTATTTCAAATAGGCGATTTTTACATCAGTCTCAAGTTAGATATGTCAATGATTTACTGCCAGCTTTTTGAGTACTTCATTATTTATTAATAATATCTTAATACTTTTAAGTATAAACACTATGTTCCATAAATCATAAATTCAAAAAAACATGAAATAATACTTATCTAATTGTATAGTTTATAGATTTGATGAGTAAAGATATGTAAAGATAAAACAACATATCTATAGTAATAAAAGGATTTTAAAATTTTGTCTTGCATAATAAGCGAATAAGTACAAGTATAAAAAAAATTGTAAATTAAATCACATTAAATTTATTTTTAAAATTATTTTTGATCGCTAATTATTTTCTGACATAAATTAGGAGGTTTATCGTTTAAGCAAAAAAGCCTTACCAGGTCTATATTTGACTAAAAATTTACCTCGCAAGATATACGCTATATTTTTTCGAGACAGTGCCTTAGACCTGTCTCTGGTCTAAATTCTTAATTTGAATGTAAAAATTGTAACTTTAGTGAAAAAAGCTGGAGGCTTGACTCTTAATTAATTAAGCAAACTCGTAGCGATTTTTACCAAGGCGCTTGGCACGGTACATTGCTGTATCAGCTTGTTTCATCAAAGTTTCACTGTCTTGACTGTTGTATGGATAAACACTAATGCCAATACTGGCAGAGACTCGGATTGTATAGCCATCCAAAACAATTGGCTTGGTAATACTGCTTAAAATTTTTTCAGCGACTTTAGCAGCTATTTGGACATTAGGTATTGCCCGTAAAATCACAGTAAATTCATCGCCACCCAAACGAGAAACTGTATCACTAGCGCGTAAAGAGTTGCTGAGTCTTCCAGCAATAGTCATTAGCAAGCGATCGCCCGTCTCGTGTCCTAAAGTATCATTGACTTGCTTAAAGCCATCTAGATCGATAAACAGCAGTCCCAACAACAAGTTATTGTGTTGTGCCCAATGTAAGGACTCGTAAAGTTGTTCGGCAAAAAATTCGCGATTAGATAAACCAGTGAGGGGGTCGTGATATGCTAAATAACGTAAGTGGTCTTCTTTGAGTTTTAATTCATTGTTAGAGCGGGATAGTTCAGCAGCAGTACGCTTCAGCTGTTCTTCCATCAGCTTGCGCTGAGTAATATCTCGGATGACACCAACTAAAAAGAAATTGCCGGCTGAGTCTTTGTGGAGCGATCGCTTAGTGGCAATTAGATGAGTCTGGCCATCGGCATTTGTAAATTCTTCTTCATGTTCTTGGGGTTGCTGAGTCCGAAAAACAAGATCGTCTTGTTGTCGAAATACATCAGCTTCATGTTTTGGGAAAAAGTCATAGTCTGACTTTTCAATCAAAAACTTATTTGGATAACCGATAAATCGACAATACGCCTCATTTAAAACAATCCACTGATGTTGTTCATTTTTCACAAAAATTGGATCGGGGATCGTGTTGATAACGTGATGCAAAAATTCCTTGGAACGTTTCCACTCTCCCTGCATGTGAGCAATATGACTAGTCATCCAAATAGCTGAAGTGCCAAAGCAAACCAATGAGGGAATGAGTGGTATCCACCAACCATATAAGAAGAAAGCAAGGTATGCACTCAGGGTCAATACAAAGCAACAAATTAGGATACAGAAGAGACTCCTAGTTGCGTGTCGTATCTGCCATATCGTCACGGCTCCCAGATAAGACCAAACAAAAATCCACAAGTATTCCACCAAGTCAGGCCAGACTTTCAGTAATGGTCTTCCATCAACAGCAGCAGAGATTAACTGACTAATAAAATAAGCCTGCAATTGAATACCAGGTAGAGGCTCAGGCTTTGCTATACCCATTACACTGCTGGAGTAAGGAATAAATACAGAATCTTGGAGACTGGGCGCAGTTGAACCAACAAGTATAATCCGATCTTTGATTAAGTTTGCTTTGACTTTATCTGCCAGTACATCTCTCATCGATACTTGGCGAAAACTACAAAATTCTCCAGACGAACTTTGACATTTAGGTTTGGGAAAATTGCTCAAAATTTGATAGCCTTTATCATCAGCTCCCACATAAGCACCATCATTAGCCTCAAAACGAGTAAATGCTGCCTTACCCAATTGCAAATACTCAGGGTTGCTTTTTGCTTTGGTGGGAGTAATTCCCTTTGACTTTAAATACAATAAAGCCAACTTCAGGGCAAAACTTTCGTGTACTTCATTTTTAACGTGCCAATACAACAAACTGCGACGCACTTTACCATCAAGATCGTACAGCACGTTATTAAAGCCCACTTGATTTTGATTCAGTCCCACTGGAGGCGGAACACTAAAGTTTTTGTTTTTTGACAGTAGTTCAATACCAATTAAGTTGGGCATTGACTGATAAACATTACGCAATTCTTGATTACCAGGCTCTACTGGCAAATTTCTGTAGATATCTAAGCCAATCGCACGGGGTTTGTGGACATTTAATTTTTGCAACAACTGGACAATCTTCGCATCTGAAATCGGCCACGAACCTACTTCGTTTATATAGGTTTCATCAATTACTACGATCGTAATCCGGTCTTCTGGTGGTTCATTTGGACGTAAGCGAAAAAATTGATCCAAAGCCGCTAACTCCAAAGATTGCAATAATCCAAAGGAGTGCAAAAGCAGGACGCAGACTGCAACGCTGGCCGCAGTAATCAATTCTCTGTGTCCTCGACTAAGCGATTGTTTCAGTCCAAAGGTTAACTTCACAAAACGCTTGCCTAGCTGCTGATTCATTGCCATTACCTAGTAGGCAGAAATATTCTCTATTTCCTATAGCTATTAACTATCGGACTAACATAGCTCAAGTAAGAGCTAAATAGAGTTTCTAAAAATTTTTTTAACTCAGCAAGGTTCTTTAAGACATCGTGATATTTGTGATGTATTACCATATATTGAGGCTAATTGTCTGACTAAAAGGCAACTGTGATTGTGGCTCTCAGCACAGATTAATCAATATTGTTGGAAGTGAATTCAGTAAATTTAACTCTCAAAGCCTTCTCTAGTAGAGCCTACTTAATTAAACTCACATTTGCGATCGATTAGGTATTTTACTGAGAATTACGTTAACTTCTAACAGAAACAGCTCTCGGTTCGAGCCTGACATGATTACATCCCAAGGTGGCTCTCAAGTGTTATAAAAAGAAATTAAAATATACAATTTTTAAAGTAAATGTACTTAGCTAATTTCCTTGAGCTTAAGTATTTGCAGATCAAAGCCGAAATAAAATTAGTAATTGGGCATTGGATGAGACCTATTATCTGTTACCAAAAACAAAAAAGCCAACTGGAAACAGATTTTACTGTATTCATCCAGTTGACTATGGGGTGTGAACTACTGAATATTCAGTGTAGGTACTTTACTTAAAATACTTGAAGTTCTGAGGCCCTGTGTAACCAGAAACTTTCGCTAGTTCCTCTAAGTTTTGGACTCCGCTATAGCTTTTACCATTAACGATCCAAGTGGGGAAACCTTCAATTTTTGCAGCTTTACATACTTCTGGTTGAGCTTTGAGTCCATCGGGGGCGCACTCTACCTTAATGCCATTATTGATTATTTCCTCAGCTTCTTTACCAAAAAGTAGCTTTTGTTCGTGACAGTGAGGACACCAATAAGCACTGTATTCCTTTGCACCTACCTTTGCCAGATGGCTTGCTAAGGCTATTTCTGCCTCACCAGAAGTAGTGGTAACTTCCCAACCGAACGCTGGGTTGGGGTTTTCTTTGGGAGTAAAGGTAATTTTAGTGGGTTGTCCAGGAGTGGCAGGTGTCACACCTGATTGATTCACGCCAGCATAGACGCCTAAAGTACCAATCAGCGTTACCATCCCGACAATCAGGGCGGTAAACAAGATTTGTCCAATATCCTCCCAAGTCCGACCGATAATCGTTAGTACCAAAAGACTTACAGAGAACAAAGCTGAACCGATACAGTAAAGACAAATCGCTTTGATTTGAGATGTCAGCACATACATTAAGTAGCCGCTAAAGACAGACATAGCGATCGCACCTACCAGCAGCAGCCACCACGTCCAATTTTCCAATTGTTTGCGGTTATTGTTTTCCCCTGAGTTGAATACCAAGGGAGCCAAAGCCAATATCACCATACTGGTGTATGCCAAAAACCCAAACAAAGCTAATGGCTGTCCAAAAACCGTTGCCCAAGGACTGGAAAGCACATCATTACAGCCCTTAGCGCCAGCCTGTGCCACACAAGCGGCACTGCCTCCGGTTAACTTTTCTATAGTGAGATAACCTGTTATCAGGGCACCACATCCAGCGATCGCGGCAATCAATGGACGTGACCATTTATGAATCCAAGGAGTAGAACGGCGGCGAATCATAAATTGTTATTGGTTAATGGGCATTGGGGAGGCAGTTGCTCCACTTGGGGTCTCCTCAAGTGGAGCAACTGCTGTCATTGGGCATTGGGCATTGGGCAATTGAGTATTAATTATTTCTTCCCATGCCCCATTCCCCATGCCCCATGCCCCAATTAAGAATGTAACTTCACTTGTTCTGCTGATTTGCTTTCACCTTTGGAGTTCCAATTGCGACGGGCAACTTCCACAAATTGACTGACGCGAATTGGGTCAATTGGTTGCTCTATGCGTCCATGACGTTTTAGGGAACTGGAAACTATTACACCATCTGCTGCTTGCATCAATGTATCAATATTTTCCCAATTAGCCCCACTGCCGATGAACACTGGCGTGCCATTTGCTGCACCACAAGCTAGTTCCAAATCTTCTAAATTAGGAGGACTACCTGTAGCCCAACCAGATAAAATCACTCCGTCTGCTAAACCCCTTTCAATGGTGTCTTTCACGGCGACTGTGAGATTTGGAGAACTCAAAGGACGGGCGTGTTTCACCAACACATCGGCCAGGATTTTAACATCACAGCCCAACTCCCGTCGATAGCGGAGTAGTTGATGGGCTTCTCCCTCAATTAATCCCTGGTCGGTTGCCATCACCCCTGTGAGGACGTTGACGCGGATAAATTGCGCCTGTACGCAGCTAGCGATCGCTATTGCACTTTTGGCGTCATTTCGCAAAACATTTAAGCCTATAGGCAAAGTTACCAAATTCTGTATCCGCTGCACCACAATGGTCATGGCACTCACAACTACTGGGTCGACTTGGTTTTTGGTAAACGGCGCGTCGAAAAAATTCTCGACAATCAGACCGTCAACCCCTCCACTTGCTAAGGCTGCGGCTTCTTGTTCGGCACGGTCAATGACCGCTTTTAGGCTACCTCCCCAACGGGGTGAGGTAGGCAGTGGTAGCAAGTGAACCACGCCAATAATTGGTGAGCGAGTTTTAAATATCTGATATAAGTCCACGTCTTTAATCCGCCTCGCACAGTCCAGAGTCCAGATTTTTTTGACTATTGAATGCCAGTTCAACACCACTCCCCTGAAGGTTGGGAACCTCTATATAAGGGTGGCTCTTCAACGGGGAAAACCCCACACGTGACTGGCTTTTCTTGACCCTTGACTCATGACTTTTCATTAACTAGTCAAATGTGTTTTATGATAGTCGGTTTATTGCCTCTTTCCTCAGATGGAAATTGGCGTGAAACCTCCCATAAGATATGTTAAGATAAAACCTGGCTACAAGAGGAGTTTGCCACTCACTAGACGCAAGGCAGCTTTCCGTGGTTTAGGCGTCTTGTCCGCGCACAGTCGTAGGACTTGCCAATCGCCAGGGTAGCATTACTGCTTTATAGGCGTAGTCGCTTTCGTCGATTTCTCTGAGGGTAGCGACTTCTCACAACAAGCCCTTTGGGCGGCTTCCCGATGGGTAGGTTAACAACGCACACGCTGTGGTAATGTAAAATATCAATAGGCAAATTGTTAAAAAAGATTACAAGTGTCAAATGTACCCAAAGACACTTCAATTTACCCTGGGGAACAGATTGATAAAAGTATCATAACATGACCTCTATTTTTATTATTTGATAGGGTCATAAGTCTATGGACAGTTGCTGACAGTGAGAATCTGTTGTCGTACTGTTATTAGAAGGATAGCGATCCCAAACAAGCAAAATTAGCGCCAGAATGTTGACTACAAGAAAAAAATGAAGATATTTTCAAAATATGGGTGACAAGCCAACAATTGCCATTTCTCACCTGGGCTGCGAGAAAAATCGAATTGATACAGAACACATGTTGGGAATGCTCGTAGAAGCAGGCTACGGTGTAGATACAAATGAAGAATTAGCAGATTACGTTATTGTTAATACTTGTAGTTTTATTGAAGCGGCCCGGCAAGAATCTGTCAGAACTTTGGTAGAACTGGCAGAGGCAAACAAAAAGATCGTAATTACTGGCTGTATGGCGCAACACTTCCAAGAACAACTTTTGGAGGAGTTGCCTGAAGCAGTAGCCGTTGTGGGTACAGGCGATTATCACAAAATTGTAAATGTAATTGAGCGTGTTGAACTTGGCGAGCGGGTCAAACAGGTTAGTATTGAGCCAACCTACATCGCCGACGAAACTACACCTCGCTATCGCACGACAACGGAGGGCGTAGCTTACCTCCGAGTTGCGGAAGGATGTGATTATCGTTGTGCATTTTGTATAATTCCTCATCTTCGAGGAAACCAGCGATCGCGTACTATTGAATCTATCGTCGCCGAAGCGGAGCAATTAGTTAGTCAAGGGGTAAAGGAAATTATTTTAATTTCCCAAATCACTACTAATTATGGTCTAGATATTTACGGTCAGCCAAAATTAGCCGAATTACTTCGCGCTTTGGGGAAAGTAGATATACCGTGGATCAGAATGCACTACGCTTATCCCACGGGACTGACCCCAGATGTGATAGCGGCCATCCAAGAAACACCCAACGTCCTGCCTTATCTGGATTTGCCCTTGCAGCATTCTCATCCAGAGATTCTCCGCGCCATGAACCGCCCTTGGCAAGGGCGCGTAAATGATGGGATTATAGATCGCATCAAAACGGCGCTACCAACAGCCGTACTGCGGACAACATTTATTGTTGGTTTCCCAGGAGAAACACAAGAGCATTTTGAGCATCTACTAGAGTTCGTCCAGCGGCATGAATTCGATCATGTTGGTGTCTTCACCTTTTCCTCTGAGGAAGGAACTCCAGCTTATAAGTTGCCAAATCAGTTGTCCCAAGAGGTGATGGACGATCGCCGATACCAACTGATGGAACTCCAGCAACCGATTTCTCAAAAGAAAAATCAACAGGAAGTAGGCAAAATAGTCGATGTCCTGATTGAGCAAGAAAATCCTGAAAGTGGTGAACTAATAGGTCGTTCAGGTAGATTTTCCCCAGAGGTTGATGGTCTGGTGTATGTCAAAGGCCAGGCAAAGTTAGGAACCATCGTGCCAATAGCGATTCACCACGCTGATACATACGACCTCTATGGTCAAGTAGTCAATAACTAAATTGTCCTTTGTCTTTTGTCCTTTGTCTTTTGTTAAATGACCCTTACAGATTTACCCTTATCCCAATATCGACGCTGCATTAATGGCAGTTTTAATGAGGGTTTACCTGAAATTCGGGGACTCACTCGTGGGCATAGCTTCTCTAAAAGTTGAGGCTTTGCTATCGCCCTTGGCTAACTAACTAGCCAATAACTTAATGACTAATGACTAATGACTAATGACCATTGTACAGACGCGATTAATCGCGTCTCTACTGACTAAATGACTAATCCAAAAATCCTTACATAAAATTTAGGACGAATTAATGACTCTTTCATTTCAAGAATTAGGCATTTCCCAAGAACGTGTCGAACAACTAGAAAAAATTGGTTTTACCGAACCAACCAACATTCAAGTGCAAGCAATTCCCCAATTGCTAGCCGGTCGTGATGTGGTAGGTCAATCTCAAACTGGAACAGGTAAAACGGCAGCATTTTCACTGCCAATTTTAGAACGGCTAGATATTAATCAAAGAGCCGTGCAAGCCATAGTTTTAACACCAACTCGTGAATTAGCGATGCAAGTTCACGATGCGATCGCTCAATTCATCGGCAATGAAGGATTGCGGGTGTTAGCAATCTACGGTGGTCAATCAATTGACCGTCAAATGCTGCAACTCAAACGTGGCGTTCACATGGTCGTGGGTACTCCCGGACGGGTAATCGATTTGCTCGATCGCGGCTGTTTAAAGCTCGATCAGGTCAAGTGGTTTGTATTGGATGAAGCTGATGAAATGTTGAGCATGGGCTTTATCGACGATGTGATCAAAATCCTCTCGCAAGCGCCCGTAGAACGCCAAACAGCTTTATTCTCGGCAACAATGCCACCATCGATTCGGATGTTGGTGAACAAGTTCTTGCGATCGCCGGCGACTGTCACCGTTGAGCAACCAAAAGCCGCTCCCAACAAAATCAATCAAGTAGCTTACTTGATCCCTCGTCATTGGACAAAAGCCAAAGCTTTACAGCCGATTCTGGAAATGGAAGATCCAGAAACAGCTTTAATCTTTGTCCGCACCAGACGCACAGCCGCAGAACTCACCAGTCAGTTACAAGCAGCTGGTCACAGTGTCGATGAATACCACGGTGACTTGTCGCAACAAGCGCGAGAACGGTTATTAAGCAGATTCCGTAACCGTCAAGTTCGCTGGGTGGTAGCAACTGATATTGCCGCACGAGGCTTAGATGTCGATCAACTGTCCCATGTGATCAACTACGACTTACCCGATAGCGTAGAAACCTACGTCCATCGCATTGGCCGTACTGGTCGTGCTGGTAAAGAAGGAACAGCAATTTCTTTAGTACAACCATTTGAGCGGCGTAAACAGCAAACATTTGAACGTCATAATCGCCAAAGTTGGCAATTGCTGTCCATTCCTACACGCGCCCAGATTGAAGCAAGACACATTCTGAAATTGCAAGAACAGGTGCGAGAAGCTTTGATGGGTGAGCGTTTGGCTTCATTCTTGCCAATTGTTAGCGAACTAATTGAAGAATACGATGCTCAAGCGATCGCCGCAGCTGCACTGCAAATCGCTTACGATCAAACTCGTCCCGCTTGGTTGAGTTCAGACGTAGAAATTCCTCAAGAGGAAAGCTCAACTCCCAAACCAAGACTCGGTAAACGTCGCGAATCTTCTAGCGATCGCCCCCGTGCTGCGTGGAAATCAGATAGCAACAATGGTGAAGAAAGACATTCTTCTCCCAAGCCCAAACTGCGGACAAGTGGACAGGATTCTTCTGCATCTCCTAGTAAAAAAATAGGTTCACCTACAGCTAGGGAATCAGCTTCTTAGTCAAGAGTTAGAAGTTAATCAATTTTGGATTTTAGACTTTTCCTTTAATCCAAAATCAAAATCTAAAATTCGGCAAAGTTAAGAGTTGAGAGTTAAGAGTCAAGAGTTAAGATTTTGACTTTATACTCTTGACTTTTTGGCTTTTTTAGAGGGTTAAAAATACTACAGCCAAGGACGACTAACTTGTTCTAACTCTCTAATTTCATCCTCGTTTAATTTCCAGCCCAAAGCACCAGCATTCTGACGTACCTGTTCGGCTGTCTTCACCCCAGCAATGGGAATAACGTTTCCCTGAGCAATTAACCAGTTGAGAGCAACTTGGGCAGGAGTGCGATTGTATTTTTCTCCGAAATTGCGTAGCAAAGATATGACTGGGGCAATTTTTTGCAGACCTTCTTTCTTAAATCGTGGGTCTATTTTCCTTGCACCAGTGGGGGTTTCGGTACTATCAATACTATACTTCCCTGTGAGTAATCCTTGAGCCAAAGGACTGTAAGCCAAGATAGTCACACCCAACTCACGCGCAGTTGCGATAATACCTTTGCTTTCAACTTGGCGAGTGAGTAAAGAATAGCGCACTTGATTGACAGCCAAAGGTACTCCACGGGTCGCCAATATTTGATGCGCGTCTCGCATTTGCTCTGCTGAGTAATTACTCACACCGACTGCGGCAATTCTGCCTCGCTTCACTTCATCTGCTAGGGCATTCATCAAAGTTTCTTGGCTTAAAAAGAAGGCAAAAGGCCAATGCACTTGATACAGGGCGATTCGTTCAAGTTGTAGGCGTTTGAGACTGGCTGTTAAAGCATCAGAGACGGATTGGGCTGTAAATCGCCACGGTAGTGGGCCAAATTTTGTAGCGATTTGTACAGGTTGTTGTGTCTGTTGCAGAAATTGCCCCAAAAATTTCTCTGATAGTCCCATTCCGTAGATTTCGGCAGTGTCAAAGAAGGTAATACCAGCTTCTAAGGCTGCTGTAAATGCTTCTTGTAACTGTTCTGGGCCGTAGGCACTGCCATAATTCCAAAATAGTTTATCACCCCAAGCCCAAGTGCCGATGCACAAGGGTGTAACAACTGGGCCATTTTGCCCCAATGTGATGTTTTCCACGGTTGCAAAATTTAGTTTATTTACATTTCTTTACTTTTATAGTCTATCGTTACAGGCAGGATTGGGTGCGATCGTCATCATTTGCCGCAATTCTTGTTGTGCGTAGGCGTAGCCCCTCGTAGACATCGCAGTTTGCATCAAGATTTACAAATTACACTTGACAATATATCTATTCTCAGAATTAAGGGAGGCTAATAACCTCCCTTTTATAATAGTTGAGTGTATTTACTTGTATTTAAGAATTAGATGATTTATCCTGCTTGGCTTTTTTGATTAATTCCATGTAGACATTAATCTCACTAATTTCTACATCATGCTCAACTCTAGTTACTTTCCATTTCTCCTTTTTTAGGTAAACTTCCTCTCCTACTCTGGGAGTAAATTGGAGGTCATAAAACTTTTTTAGAAAATCTTTTTGATTTTCTTCCCATAATATTACTTTGACTACTTCTTTGCTCATTGCTTATGCCTTTTTGGTTACTAGATGAAGCTAAGTACTTTGATGACATATACACGGCAAGTTTATCTTACTAATTCAATTGAATAGCGTAGTTAAAACCACATTTTAATATTGATATTTTTATGTGGTTTGATTGCGTCCGATAAAGTTACAGGGCAATGCGATAACTTTAGTAAATTTTACTATTGGGTATATTTGAAAATATTTCTCCGTGTGTTGAGGTTAGAAAAATAAATAAAATCTGTCAAACTAAGAGTTATTGCCGTTGCTCAATACTGATTAATACAGTCATTTAGCAACACCAAAATTTTTATACTCCCTAATATACTTAAATGGAAAAGGGATTACGGTACTTTGCCCTGTGCGGACAAAATCAACATCCATAGTTTCAAGGAGTTGTCTAAATATCAGTTTTGAGTTATCCACCGCCACGATTTTACGAAGATGACAGGCATCTTTGAAAGAGAATTGTATCTTTTCTTTTCGATCGCCAACAAGGTAATAAGCTTCTTTTTCAGTTTCACCAAAATATTTTATGTTGAGAGAAGCGTCGAATAAATCTTCTTTGCTCTGGTTATCCTGCGGGAATTTCAATCGAATTTGATGTTTGTCAAGAAGGTAATCTCTAAAACCAATAGCTTCACTTGTACTACTAACATCAATATCCTTATCTCTTACCTTCTTTGTTGTCCCCAAATACTGCGCGATTAAACGCTTAAAATCTCGTTTTGATATAGATTGGTTCCCAATTTTTCTAAGTTCCGATGAGAATGATTCAAATTTTTCAAGATTAAGGTCAGATGCTTCTTGTAAGAATTCTTCAACTAGATCAGCTAGCTCATCTCCACTTCCCTTATCTTCAGGAAGTTCAGTTTCGACTTCCTTGAGAATAGCTTCAATTTTAGAAAGGTCAGGAATACTGATTTCATCAGTTATAAATATCTGATTTATATCACCAGCATCAGAAATAACAAGACCTTCTAATGTCTCGATTTTATCTCCTGAGCTATCCTCTGTCATAAATTTTCTATATTTCTCAAACTTTTGCCAGTTAAATAATATATCTTGACCATCTATTTCGTAAAATTCAAAATTACCATTTGGTTGAATTTCCATAAAAATTACGTGGTCTCTATCTTCATCCCAAGCAGCAAAAGTCCAAATTCCTTTTAGTTGAAGTTTAGCCCAATCAAACAAGTTCAATGTTCGAGAGCTAATATCACGCTTTATAAGCTGTTCCTTTAGAATTGTTTTAACAATAGACTTAGAGACATTTTTTGTTGATTCAATTGTCAGATGTTGCCGCTGAAATTTATCTGTTGAAGGGAGGTATTCGTCCTTTTGTCCTCTTTTTTCATAAAATTCAGCATCATGTATAATTCTAAAATTTAGAGTGTTTTCTTTATCACGTTTACTAACGGTGATTAGTTTTTCATCAGTGATATAAGGAAGAAGAAATTCTTTCAGTGTAATTACTAAATTAGTAGAATCTTCATCATTCACTCTATCAACTATATGTATTGCCTGACCATCTAGTTTTGAGTAAAGTTGTTTTGGACTTTTAAGCAAAGTATTTTTGAGTTCAATGCTGCAATCAATTTCAAGAGTGGAAAAATTAACATTCATGTATTCCGATAGATATTGTTGAATACTATTGAAAACTTGAAACAAAATACCTGCTCGGCTTTTCTCAAATTTATCTATACTTTCAAACTCAAGGAAATTGGTATGAAGCTTTTTACCTTGTTTACTGCATTGTATGTAAGACTTTGTAGGATCTGTATTTTTACCATCAGATGGAAGCGACCTTTTCAGAGTTCCTGTGCCACTATGGAACACATATTCAGGTCTTTTAAGAATTTTTTTTAATTCTGCTGTGCCTTTATATTCTTTTAATATGGAAACCTTTTTTCGATAAGAGACTACACTAACTTTTAATAAGAATTCGTTTGTTTGGCTCTCATCACGACTAAGAGTGATTTCAGCAACACCAATTGCATCATAAAGTTTATTGTTTAAGGGAGGGACTTTAAGTAATGCTCCAGTCAGATTTGAGAAATGTAGATGTTTAAATCTAGAGCGTGATGAACCTAGAGAGTTAACTAATAAACGGGCAAGTGTTACTTCACATATACATTCATCATTTCCAGTATAAACAGCCTGGGGTTTTACCTCAATTGCAGATACACTAGCAAATTTAGGATCGGTTCTAAGTTTTTGAAGTAATACGTAAGTATCATTCGATTTTTTATCAAACATAGCATAGGCATATTGAGCATATCCAACAGACATGGCTTTATAATCTTCACCTATAATACAATCCAGTTCTTCTGCTCCCCACCATTTGCCATTTTTGCCTCGTTTAAAGCGGATAAAAACAAAATCTCTTTCAATAGCATCAATATGAAAATTTATATTTAGTTTATTTGTAAGAATGCTCATGTTAAAAATTCATTCACAATAAATTTAAGTGCTAAATTATCGATTGTATCATTTTTACAGAGATAGGGAACTTCTATAATTTTTCCGCCAAATGATGGAATCGGTTGAAAGGGAGTGTTGGAAGAACCAAGAATATTGATGACAAAAACCCTTTCTGCTCGAACAATCGCCATTTTCTCACAGATTTTATCAATTATTTCATCAGCTTTTACTGCAACCCGATCATTCCATAGCTTGAAGTCTATATAAATATTTTGCTCTGTTTTAAAGTCAAAGAGTTCAAATTCATCTATATTCAGTTCTAGTAAGGGAATATTTAAGAGGTTTTGAAAAATATGTTTCCCACAGACTTCGCCTAATGCCCCTTTATAAATATTGTTAAACATGGGAGGGGTCAGCATTAGTTGAGATTTAGTAAATGTTGTTGCCCAATTAGAATCAGTGAATAATTTATGTAGAGTATCGATTTTCATCAACTCTGTAAGACGGGCAGTTTGTTCGCTCACTTCTTTAACTTCTCTTTTACCGTAGTCATCAGAAAAGAAAACTTCGATATCATCATAGTCATTTTCATGCGAGAAATAATATGAATCGGCAGGTTTTGGCAAATGCAGGTAAATATTATTCCAGTTAATATTGCATTCTGACTCTTTGACAATACTTGGTTGATAAAGAACTTGTTCTCTTAGTTCTTGCCACTTTTTAACACTCTGTTTTGTCCACGGCGTACTCAGTTGGCGACGTATGTAAACAGCAGTTTGATTACTTTTATGGGATGCACGGTTTTGTGCTTCTATTAAATCTTCAGATTGGTTAGTCGATTCACCTGCTGATTCAAGGAGAGCAGTATATTCACGAATAGGAATTACATCTTCTGGTAGAGAAAACCCGATTAAATGTTTTCGGATAGAAGCGTCAGCAAGAATATGAATTGTTGGAGCCTTCATATTAGTACGACATATTCGACCTAGTGCCTGAATAATAATTTTATTTAAGTAACGTGAATAAGCATTTGTATTGTATGGGCTGATGAAGTCCTCAGCCTTTCGTCTAGGCTTATATCTTCCTATATATTTATGAAAAGCTTCATCTAGCTTGCTCTTAAACTGGTTTAGTGAAAAATCTCCATTCTCCCGAATAAATTCCAATTGAAAAATATATTTTATAAATTCATCATCATCTATATTATTTTTAAATATATTAACAATAATATTTCTTGGGTTATCTAAATATATCCCGTTAATATCCATGTTTGAATGCTTGGGTAAGCTATTAATATGTATTGGCTCTAGACCAGAAGAAACAGGAAATTGTAAATTTTGTCCAACACCAATCGTTTGGTATGCAGAAATAATAAATCGGCGTTTATTATCTTTTAGCTCATTGAGCAGTTTTTCTTTATTTGCTTCAAATTTATTTGAACTAAGCACAAAAAATGTATCAGCCACAGAACCTTCAATAGTATTTTGATGGCTATCCAATAAAAAATCCGCATATTTATGCAATATATGCAGGTCGAACTTTGGGTCGGAAGGCTTTGGTAATTTACTAAAAAGACAAAGGAACGCATGACAATCAGGATTATCCAAAAAATATTTCCATGCTGTTAAAGCTCTTACATAACGGCAAAATGAAAATTCAATACTTTCTTCATCATCATTAGTAATTGTATGGCGAAGAGTATTCCATAAATCCTGGGCTACTTCTCGATCATTGAAAAGGTCTTCAAGCTGTTTGATTGCTTCTTTTTGTATATCTGTCCCAATAAATTTAGTTTTTATAGAGACTTTATTATATCCTTGAGTTGCTTCGTTATATGCGTTTTGAAGTTTAATAAGAGCATCATCTTTAATACGTATAAATGAATCTCCTAAACGAGATTTCAGATACTTAAGATCATAATTACCAATGTTTGTATAAAGCCCAGCCGTAGCTGAAATACCTACTACCAAAGCTTTTGAGCAAACTCCAGCTAAAAAAGATTCGGGTGTACGGCTGAAGTTAAACATATATATTTTTGATAATGTATCATGCTCATCACTATCGACGATATCATAGTAACGAAACCCCCTATCATAAAAAGTCTGATTTTGGATTGTTCCTTGATAGGATTGCAAGCCATACGGCAAATCATCTTCAAGAATTTTACGGGTTAAAAATTCCACATCTTTAAGGTGAAAATTATTAAGAACTGTCTGAATAGCTAATTTAAAAGGAAAAGTTTCCTGTCCGCCTTTATCTTCCTCTTTTAAATGGCGATAGTTATTTGCTAAATATTTAATTCCTGTCTGAAAATATGATAAATAGCCAGTAATTGTACTCAGCAATTCCTGTATGTCAATACCCGTCTTTTTATATTTAATATTAAAAGCATTAATCCAATTTGTACGGCTATTTATATCTCCAATAATCTCTACACGTTGATTACGATCCAGCACATTATGAAATTTATAATCATAAAAAAGAAAGTTTCTTTCCTTAGTTGAAAAATTCTCGTGAGATTTACAGATATGCTGTAATTGATATTTTTTGAATATATAATTAGCTTTCTCTCGTAATGATTCAATCTGTTCTCGTAGAGATGGCCAGTTTTTACCTGAAGATTGCTGCTTTCGCCATTTTGATTCTTGTAAAAGTACTTCAGGGCACTCGGTTTGCATCAGATGATTATGAATATTTAAGAATAAATCAATAAGATCCACTCGATTTCTTAACCCAGATTCAATAATATTTTTGAGTACAGTTTCTTTGGTAGTATCAAACTCATCAATAAAAATAAGTGATTTATTAATAAACCGCTCAGAGAAGTAATATGATGGTTCAATAAGTGTTGTGTTTTGAGCAACAAACTTATCTATACTAAGAAATAAAATAGTTTTATCATCTGTAAATACTGCGGGATAAAGTTTTCCAATCCATTGGTAATCTTGATTATTCTTGATAGCTGACAGACGAGCCTTTTTCGTTTTAAAATTTTCTGACAATATTCTTTTAATAATGTCTCTGAATGCTGGCTCAATATTTTTACGAATATCTGTTTTAATGTTTTCTTTAAAGTCGCTAGGTAATTGCTCACTTTGGAGCATTTCTATATATTTTTTTAGTTGCAAATATATTTTATTTTTAAATATATCAGGAATTTCTTGGTCAAGTTTTAGTAAGTTGTTGATAACAGGATCGACATTAGAATCAATAAAAAGAACATATTTTTCAAAATCTTCCTCATTTCCATCGGCGATAAAATGTTTTTTTAGTTCGTCAATAGGTAAGTTTTTTTTAAGGTTAGTAATAAACAGAATTTTTCTCTTTTGCTTGGCAAATTCCTTGTAATTAGAATGTATAAACTTTAGAACAATGTATGTTTTACCCGAACCAGTTGCCATACTTAGGAGAAGCAGCCCAAGATTGTCTTGTTTGCAGTATTGGTTTAATATTTCTTCCATATCCCTGATAACCTCATTAAAGTTGAAAAAAGTTGGACGTGAATGTTAAATCTAGATAGCGATCGCCAACTATGACACCACTATTAGCAGTAAAAGTAGAAGTAAAGTAGACTACTATCTCAGTTAGCTCCTATTGATGCCCAGCAAGATTTAAGCCAATGCTTACAAAACAAGCTCTAAATTATCCAAAAGGTGTCATTTACGGTTCTTTTGGGTGGAATAGAGGGGCTATGCAAAGGTTAAATACTGGGATATTCTGCTATCAAGTCCCAGCCCCGATGGAGTAATGAGTATCTTACATCCATCTGTAACATTTTGGCGCGATCGCATCATCGCCATACAAAAAGTTAGCTATGGTAAGCGGTGAAGTATTTGATACCAAAACAAAATTCTCTAACCTCTGTAGCTTCTGCTTTTCAATGAAGTGAAGAATTTAGCAGCTTAAACAGAGGATTTATTTACTCTTTGATAAAATTATGAGCATCTTAATTTGTCATATTTTGGCGCGATCGCTCTGGAAACCATAAAAGGACATTTGAGGATTTTAATCAAGCTCTTGTCATTTTGTAAAAATATAACAACAGACATGAAATGTCCATTCTATGTATTTTGTTGTGCGGCAAGCTGGACAGCTTCTATATCAACATTGAGGTGTTGAGCAATCTGCTCCACACTCATCCCTGTTTTTAGTAACAGAGGCACGGTAAGTTTCAACATTTCAGCTTCCCGTTCTTCTCGACCTTCTTCTCGACCTTCCTCTCGACCTTCTTCTCGACCTTCGGCTTTCGCTTCCTGATAAACCCTTGTTTGCTCTAAAGTCAATCCCAGCATAGCTTCAACTTCCTCTCTACTCAAGGTCGAAAACTTATAAACGGCAATTGTGGTTATGATATTGAGTATTTCGTTTTGCGGCAGTGTGTCCGTTTCCTCTAATTTTACCCGCTCAATCAATTGCTTTGCCTGCTCTGCCATCACTTCATCCGATGCTAGAGTCAACTGCATCAAGTTGATGCCTATTGGCTGCTGATTAGTCGCGCCTAACTCATCTAAATAGATTCGCTGCACTTGGTCGCTATTGAGAAATATTCGATGAGTTTTTTGATCGCTTGGTTCCAAAGAGCGTGATGAAAAAATTACCACACAGAACCAGTCATCATACTGAAAACGATTCCGGTTTAGGTACATCAGCGACTCGGTAAAGAACCGATGGTAAAGAGCTTCATCTCTTTGGAATTGAACTTCAGCAAAAAAGATAACTCTGCATGTTGCATCCTCTGGAGGTAAAAAAACACCATCGATGCGGAAAGCCGTTTCTTTGACTTCAAGTGATTCAAATCGATAGTTTTGTGCTTGAGGAGGAGGGACATCAATCAGTTCAAAGAGTAACCCAGGAAAGCGCTTAAAAATTTGATAGTAAATGGAGTCTCGTTTCACTATTTCATCCTAAAATTCTCTGGTTATGCGTAGGCGTAGCCCGTCGTAGACATCGCACATTACAACCAAGTCCTAAAAATTAATCGTAACTTGGCTGAAGCCTACGCTAATCAAGGTGTATAATCGCTTGCCAAATCGCAACTTCAACTTTTCGTTCGCTGATTTGGAGTGAGTAGGGTTTATCTTTATTTAAGGAGAGAAATTAAATCCTATAAAGCATACGAAAAAGTAGCTATGGCAAGCGGTGAAGTATTTGATACCAAAACTAAATCCCTATCTGTGCCAAGGGTAAACCTGCTGACCATGTTCCGCCTGGGTTTATTTCAAATGGGGTTGAGCATGATGTCCATCTTGACTCTAGGCGTACTCAACAGAGTCATGATTCAAGAAATAGCAATTCCGGCGACGCTGGTATCGGTAGTTCTAGCACTGCCTTTATTTGTTGCTCCTTCCCGTGTCTGGTTCGGCCAGATTTCCGATGCCAAGCCGTTATGGGGAAACCACCGCACAGCTTATGTTTGGGTGGGCGCGGCAATATTTGCGATCGCAGCCTTTTTAGCTGTACAAGTAATGTGGCAGATGAATCTTGCTGGAAATAGTGCAGGTGGTTGGGTATGGACAACCCAAACAATCGGCTGGACAGCACTTTTGGCTTTAGTTTTCGCTGTATACGGTCTAGGAATTTGTGCTAGCGGTACTGCTTTTGCTGCTTTGTTGGTGGATATATCTGAAGAAGATAACCGTTCCAAAGTAGTCGGCGTGGTTTGGTCGATGCTAATGGTGGGGATTATTGTTGGCGCGATTATCAGTGCTAGTTTGCTCAAGCAGTTAACTCCAGAAGCAACTGTAGAAACCTTGCAGCCAGCAATCAACCGATTGTTTACTATTGTCCCAGCAATTGTATTTGGTTTAGCGATCGCAGCGACATTTGGCGTAGAAAAAAAATACTCTCAATACTCAACCCGTTCTACATTGGTGAATCGGGAAGATAGCATCACTCTAGGCAATGCTTGGAAAATTTTGACAGCTAGTCCACAAACAGGTATATTTTTCACCTTTTTATTGGTGATGACTATCAGTTTGTTTATGCAAGACCCGATTTTGGAACCTTATGCGGGTCAAGTGTTTAAAATGCCCCTAGCGGAAAGTACCAAATTAAATATTTTTTATGGAACAGGTCTATTGATTGCTTACGGCGTTACGGGCTTTTATATTATCCCGCGTTTGGGTAAGCGCAGAACCGCACGTTTTGGCTGTATGTTGGTAGCATTCTGTGCAATATTACTAGGTATCTCAGGATTCACAGCTAATGCAGCAGTTCTTAAACTAAGTTTGGTCTTGTTCGGTTTAGCCACAGGTTTCTTAACTACAGCCGCAATTAGCTTGATGTTGGATCTTACCGCAGCAGAAGCCGCAGGTACGTTTATTGGAGCATGGGGATTAGCGCAGTCCATCTCTAGAGGAATCGCTGTGGTAATTGGAGGTACAGTTTTGGATATTGGACGCAAGCTGTTACCTAGCGCAGAGTTAGCTTATGGACTGGTATTCGTTCTAGAAGCGGTAGGAATGGTGCTGTCGATTTGGTTTCTGAATCGGGTGAACATCACAGAATTTCAAACAAGTACCAAGCAAGCGATCGCTTCAGTTTTAGAAAGCGATTTAGATTAAACTGTATAGGGCATGGGGCATGGGGCATGGGGCATTGGGCATGGGACAAATGACCAATACTTCGGCTTCTCTACGAGACGCTATGCGTTAGCGGAGCTTTCGCTTTAGCGATACGCTCAGTACAAGTGACAAATGACCAATGACAAATGACAAATGACTAATAACCAATGAATGATTTTTGGACAACAATTCTTGATTTTGCCCAAACTACCACTACCAGAGTGGGCAAGCAGCTAATGCAAGATTTTGGGCAAGTACAGGCTGACCAAAAAGCTGATGGTAGTTTGGTGACGCAAGCAGATAAATGGGCAGATCGGGAAATTCGGGATGCGATCGCTTCTACTTTCCTTGGCTACGGCATTTTGAGCGAAGAGAGCGATCAGTCATTTCCCGGTACTGAGTGGTGCTGGGTAATCGATCCTCTTGATGGTACAACGAACTTCACACGCGGCATTCCCATCTGGACAATATCTCTGGGTTTGCTGTATCGAGGTACGCCCATTTTTGGGTATATTTACGCCCCAACTCTGAATCAAGCTTTTCATGCGTTTTGGGCAGGTTCATCTGGGTTAACACCCCCAATAGGAGCATTTCTCAACAACCACCCCATCCACACCAGTGTAGATAGTCCTAGCAATAATCACTTTTTTAACCTCTGTTCCCGTAGCACCGCAGCTATCAAAAATGGCTTTCCTTGCAAAATTAGGATGTTGGGTGTAGCTAGCTATAACTTTTTGACAGTTGCTACTGGGGCTACTCTCGGTGGGATTGAGGCGACACCAAAAGTTTGGGACTTAGCCGGGGCTTGGGTAATTGTCCAAGCTGCTGGTGGAGTCTGGGCTTCGCTGAAGTCAGAGCCGTTTCCATTGTCACCAGGAGAAGATTATAGCGATCGCTCTTTTCCCACCCTTGTGGTTAGTCGTGCCGAATTAATTCCGGTATTTCAACCTTTTCTCGAAGGCGTAAAAATTTAATTTGCAAATTAATACCTTAAGTAAGCCCTTTTGTCAATCAGCCTCTCGGAGTATTGCATAAGCGATATTAAACTTAACAAAACCCAAGTCAAACAAAGAATTGAGTATAAATAAAGCTAGTAATAATCCTGATTTAAGTGCAAAACCAGTGTAGTTATTAATTTAAGTATAATTGTGACTTTCATCACACTGGTTAATTTAGTATAAAAAATTTTATGTTGTCTAATCTAGATTTAATTCGAGAGTTTGTACAAAACTCTATTCAAAAAAAAGACGTTTTGTTGTCAAATCCTGTTTTGACAGCGCAAACAGTGTATAAAATAAACCAACTGACAGCAAAATCTGAAGGCGTAATTGCCACTGCTCAACTATCAAATACCCTATCTGAATTCTCGATTTCTCCAAAATCAACCCAGTGGGAATTGATAAATCAGGCATTAGCAGAATATAGTTATATTCTCAAAGGAGAAGTAGATAGTCGGGGTTTCTATCAGTATCAATACTGCGAAGTTCCCAAAGGCTATCAGATGAATTGTACTAAATGTGTCATTCTATGGCGGGCCTGGTGGAAATATTGCAAACATAGTTCAAGACCAGGGATTCCGTTGGAACTTCTGATTAGAACACGAGATTCATGGTACCCAATTAGAGATTTAATTATCAGTGACGGACTTCTTTATATCAAAACCTTGGGAAGTGAGATTGCACTTGGATCAGACGATTTAGTTACTTGGTTAAGCAAAGTTGATGTAACCAAAATTAAAGAAATACCTTCTACAGAGACATAGGTGTGGGTATGGGGTTACGGATGTATACCCCTATATTTATTTGCAAACATTTTTCAAAGTGATATTGACAACATAATTAGGCAAAGGACGTGAAGAGAAATGAAAGGACTTTGGCTCGAAAATAAGCAGTTGCAATTACGCACAGATATTCCGGTTCCTGAGCCGCCACAGGGAGAAGCCTTAGTACGCGTCTTGCGTGCAGGTATCTGTAATACCGATCTGGAACTACTTAGAGGCTACTATCCCTACACTGGTATTTTAGGGCATGAATTTGTCGGCATTGTCGAACGAGGGCCAGAACACTTAGTTAACCAACGCGTAGTTGGAGAAATCAATGCTGTATGTGGGCATTGTCGGTTTTGTCGTAGCGGACAACCAACTCATTGCGAAAATCGTACAGTTTTGGGTATTGTCAATCGCAACGGTGCCTTTAGTGAATATCTTTGTTTGCCGGTAGAGAACCTGCATTTAGTACCTGATAATGTGCCAACAGAAGTAGCAACATTTACTGAACCTGTAGCAGCAGCTTTGGAAATTCAGCAGCAAGTGCCATTGCATCCAAACCATCGGGTGCTAGTAGTTGGAGATGGCAAACTAGGGCAATTAGTAGCTCAGACACTAGCTCTAACTGGCTGTGAACTCGTAGCTGTGGGGCGTCATCGAGAAAAACTGGCTAACTTAGAAGCACGGGGAATAAAAACGAGTCTAGCTGATGATATTACAGATGGATATTTCGATATCTCAGTAGAATGCACTGGCAATCCAGAAGGATTTGCGATCGCCCGCCGCGCTCTCCGTCCCCGTGGTACGCTTGTACTGAAAAGTACTTATGCTGGCAACCTCAGCCTAGATGCTTCTTCCTTAGTAGTAGATGAAATCACCCTCATCGGCTCCCGTTGTGGCCCCTTTACCCCAGCCCTCCAGCTACTAGCCACAGGACAAGTTGATGTGCAACCCCTGATTCATGCCACCTACCCTCTCATTGAAGGGCTTGCAGCTTTTGAACACGCCCAGAGTCGGGGTGTTTTAAAGATATTGTTAGAGATTAGTTAATTGTCATTGGGTATCGGGCATTGGGCATTAGGAATGCTGAGTGCTGAGTTAGGAGTTAAGAGTTAAGAGTTTTGTTTATCTCCTTGTCCCCTTGTCCTCTCATCTCCCTGCTCCCCTGCTTCCCCACTCCCTAATATAGATAAGGATTAGTCTTTGGTTGATAGTCACGACAATAGATTGCTTCTTCTGTATTGGCAATAGATGGGCGTACAGTACATTTAAGACGGTAATTGTCGGTAAAAAATTGGCAACCAGTACAGGGAATTTGATGCATTTGCTTGGCTGTACTAACACTATCTCGTGCGGCCGTCCAGAGACTCAACACAACCAGAATAGTTACAGTCCAAGCAACTACAAAACAAATCGGGACTAATAAAGGTTGAATCCCATTAATTAAGAAAAATATCAATTGAAGCATAGTATGTCCTGATACAAATTAGGAGTTAAAAGTATATTAACTCTTAACTCCTAATTCTTAACTTCCCACTATGGAGGTACAAATTAAACGCCAGCATGACCCAGGGCTAAACCTGTTACCAGCATTCCCAGAACAAGGAAAGGTTGGGCACTAGCTTGGTACTTAACATCATTTTTTACGGGGTCACGTAGGAAATACATATCCTGCAAGGTGATTTGCGGGATGATTAACAGTACTAGTATTGCTGCATACAAATTTTCGTGGATGCTGACGAGGTAAGCTGCAATCAATCCTTGAAATATATCAATTGTCGCTACACAAATCCATGCCGCAGTGGTGATGCCAAACATTACGGGTAGTGAATTTAATCCTAGCTGGCGATCGCCTTCTACACTCTTAAAATCATTGACAATGGCAATACCCAATCCAGCCAAGCTGTAGAACATTGTCAAGATCACAATTGTGGAATTCAGTTCTCCAAATAAAGCGTGTCCTGTAGACCAAGGTAGAGTAATGTAGCTTGCACCCAAGGCGTAGCTACCTAGCCAGCCGTTTTGCTTGAGTTTCAGGGGAGGCGCAGAATAAATATAAGCGATGAAAGAACCAATAATCGCGATCGCTGTAATTGTCGGGAATTCATGACCAGACCACACATCTAGCGCAAATGCCAAACCATAGCCAGCAATCAGTAATACCCAAATCTGAATAATTACCTGGGGTAAGGGAATTGCTCCAGAGGGAATCGGGCGATAAGGTTCATTGATGGCATCGATTTCGCGATCGTAGTAATCATTAAGGATTTGGGTGTAACCTGTCATCAATGGCCCAGCCAATAACATACAGGCTGCTACCTTCAACACATTTTCCAGCGTCCAAGTATAGTTACCAGAAGAAGCCGCACCACAGACTACACCCCAAATTAAGGGAATCCAGGTGATGGGCTTCATGAGCTGTAAACGAATTTTCCAAATCGAAGTTTCTCCAGACGCTGCACCTTTCATCCCCAACATCTGCCTAGTTTTCGCATTGCGATCGGCAGATGTGAGCACTTGCTCATTGAGATTATTTGCCACTGAGTCTAGTGCTTCAGATGGGTTAGGGTCTGGGGGAATGGGAGTTGATTCTGACATAAGGCGTATTTTTTTAGAGTGAGGAGTTAGGAGTTAGAAGTTATGAATTATTAGTTAGGAGTTAGGAGTTATGAATTACGTCTAATGTGAATTAAGTCTAGAAACCCTTGTAATTTCGTGGGTATTCCCAATCATACAATTTTGGGCGAGTCTAGAAACCCTTATGCGATAAGAGGCTTTTCTAATTCACATCAGGCGTGAATTATTATTTTTATTCCTAACTCCTCACTCTTAACTCCTAACTTTGTTCCTACTCCTAACTAACTTAAAACGAAATTATCAAATAATGATTCTGAAACTTTGCTCCAGCAACGGGTCTGCCACTCAGAGCCGGGGGTAAGGGAATATTGCGTCGCTGATCTCCTGCTTCTACCGTGACTTCTGGCCCATATTGGGTAAGTTTGACTTGCTTTTTGTCAAATCCTGGTAAGAATAAGCGTACCTGACGATTGTGGATGTCTATTTCAATAGGTTTGGGAGCCTGTAAAGCTTGTGCTTCAAAGTTAGGTAGAGCGTCTATCAGTGGTTGCCAATCACCCGTGGGCGAGTTGGGAACGACGCTTACAGGTAAGGGTATAAATTCCTCTGACAGATTGATATTTGTCTCAGTAGACACAAGCAAAACACCACCGACAGTTAAACCGATTTGTTGAGCGCTACCCCATAAATAACGAGCATTTGCTACCTCAATCGGATCTCCTGTAGTCACTAAGAAAGCAGCGAGACGCTTGGGATCGGCCAGAGCGGCTCTCCCCTTTTCTAAGAAATTATTGACTTGGTTAGTGGGAGCGGCAAAGTTATCTGCTGTCCAGTTGATATTGAAAAAACTGCTAATCAGAGGTTGAATCAAAGGTGATTCAGTAATTGTCTTCCCCAAGTCGGAGTTGACAAACAATTGCCGAAATCGCCGGACATACCAACTCAGAGATTCTGGCAAACCCAACATTCGCAGCGTTAAAGAGTCGCCCGTGCCATCGTAGACGATCGCATCATATTTGCCACTGGCATCATATTCGCGAATAGCGTTCAGCGCTAGGGCGTTGTCCATCCCCGGCAAGACTACCAGTTCTTGACCAAAAACGTCTTTGAAGATGGGCGTGCGGAGATATTGCGCCTCAAGTTTTTTCACTTCGTCCCAGTTGCGCTCAAGCAGTACAGATGCTTGAAACTGTACCGCCTGTAACTTGGGAGAGATTTCTTGAGGATCGGCAGCAATGGGAGTCCCTAACAGGATTGACAATGTTGGTTCTGCTTGTCCTGCTAGAAGTACGCGCTTGCCTTGACTTGCCAATAATTTGGCGGCGGCGATCGCAATTTTGGTACGAGCGGTTCCGCCTTTGCCCAAAAATGTCAATATTTGAGCCATTAGTTGATTCCTATTTTCACCGCCGATCTTTTCAACTCCAACTTAGCACTCAATATAGACTCTCAACCTGTGCTTTCAACTTCAGAGCCAAAGAAAAATCCGGATCTGAGTTTTTTACTACTACACAGGTTTGATTTCATCTTCAAAAAACCAAGTAGAATAATTGTCTTCAAACAGAACCACTACACCGATTCCACCACCATCAGTGACTTTGTAGCCTTGGATGATACCCACTTGTCCGAGTTTTTTTACAACTGGGGCAGAAACGCGATCGCGTAAACGAAAAACTTTAACCTTTTGTCCGATTTCCATGCCTGATTACAATTTCAGATAAACCAAGTCTCAGTGTAGCGGAATCCGTGACTCTGCTCTCATCAATTCAGGGCAGATGAGGGAGAGATGAGAAAGAATAACTCCTAACTCCTGACTTAACAGCTTAAAATTAAATCGGCAACCAAACAGGTAAATACTTAATGTTTGTCTTTTTTGTTCAAAGACACCCAAAAGCGATCGCGTACTTCTAACAGAGAAAATTGCTATTGTCGGGCAACAATAGACACCGAAAGCACAATTGCGGTTGTCACAGGAACGGCTGCGATCGCACAACTTCGCTAGATAGAGCAGCGCTTCGATCGTTCCATGAACAAATATCTGAATAAAAGCATTTTTATTGACTATAAAGCAATTATATGGTAGAAGTCCTAATTATTTGCGATCGCTCAGTTCTAGGAACCAATTGATAAATTCATTGGTCTTGCCCGGATAGGATGTGATTAAGAGTATAAAAATGGTAACTATTAGGACTTCGATTTGATTTCTAAAAACATACTGAGACTGAAAAGCTTATTTTATAAGGGTTTTATCTAAAATCTTGTTCAAAAATCAGATATGAGTCCCATAGTAACTTATGTTTAACAACGCTTTTTAAAATAAAGTTTTTATTGTTAAAGTAATGCGGTAAAGTAGCCACCAATAGTATAAAATCTGCAAATAATTTAGCTATGAACTGTAGCGGTGTGTAAGGATGAAGCTTTCGGTTAAAAGTAATTCAACTTGGTTGCAAGTGTGGCGCTACTGGGAATTGCTGCACGTCTTGGTAGCGCGAAATCTTAAAGTGCGTTACCGGGGTTCATTTCTAGGGGTTTATTGGTCGCTATTGAACCCGTTGATTATGACCGGGCTATACACTGCAATTTTTGGAACAACGTTTTCGTCGTATTACAATAACTCAATCCCAAACTATGTATTAGCAGCATTTACAGGACTGGTGGTAATCAACTTTTTTTCAGCTTCCACTTCTCAGGCACTGAGTAGTGTAGTAGGTAACGGCTCACTTTTAAATAAAATTCGTCTGCCAGTCAGTATTTTCCCAGTATCAATGATTGCAGCAAATGTGTTTCAGTTTGCCGTTGGAGTGTTGCCTTTATTAGGAATAATAACTTTTGTTAAATCCAAAAGTTTATTAAACGTGGTAGCATTGCTGGTTCCATTTTTAGCGCTGGTTTTAGTCTGTATGGGAGTTGGTTTTTTGGTCAGCGCTTTATATGTATTTTTTAGAGATTTACCTTATTTTTATGAGCTAATTGTATTTGTAATTTGGATCGGTAGTCCTGTATTTTATCCGCCAGACATTGTTCCAAAAACAGTAAAAGCATTTTTAGGATTAAATCCTTTATCACCAGTTATTGAAAGTATCCGGCAGATTACACTATCGGGAATGCTACCAGATTTAAGTTTAATTTGGGGAGCCTTGCTGAGTGGCATAATTATTTTGTCACTGGGATGGGTTTGTTTTCAACTGTGGCGGCATCAATTTATGGATTTGCTGTAAATAAATGGAAGTAATTCGCCTAGATCGAGTTTCGCTGTGGCGACGAACGCAAGAAGAGTTTTCTTATGACCTAAAGAAAACACTCCTATCTTTTTTGGAAGGTAAATATCACCAGCCTGCGAAGAAACAGGTGCTAAATGAAATTGATTTAGTTGTTGAAAAAGGTGAAAAAATAGGTATTATAGGGGCAAATGGCTCTGGTAAATCAACATTATTAAAGATAATTTCTGGGATTTTACAACCTACTAGCGGATTAGTGCGAGTACGAGGTCAAATTGCGCCATTGATTGAACTTGGAGCGGGGTTTGATGCAGAAATTTCTGTGATGGATAATATTTTGTTGTATGGCGTATTACTGGGATATTCCCGAGCAGAAATGCGAAGAAGAACGCTTTCAATATTAGAGTTTGCAGAGTTAGAAGATTATGCATTAGTACCAGTGAAGGGATTATCTTCTGGAATGGTAGCGCGATTAGGGTTTGCGATCGCCACCGATATACAGCCGGATATTTTGATATTAGATGAAGTATTGTCGGTAGGAGATGAAAGTTTCAAAAACAAGTGTAAGCGAAGAATTGAGCAATTTTGGAATCAGAACGCTACTGTATTAGTAGTTTCTCATGATTTAAAATTTATCAAACAATCTTGTGTTAGAGGAATTTGGTTAGATCAAGGAAAAGTGCGTTTTATGGGAAACGCGGATGAAACTGCCGACTACTATTTAAACTCAGTAAGTAAAATTTAATTTAAATTATCTAAATTTCCTTATCAGTAGTAATTTTGCCTGAAGGAAAATGATTTGATGAACTACGTGAATCGAAAGACTATATGATTAGATATACTTAGGCAAAAATTTTAGTTAAGCTTTAAACAAAAATGTATTCTATTGTAAAGAATGATTGATGATAAATTTCAGGAGAATCAGATGGATTACGAAAAAATACTAGAGCGTAT
Organism: Nostoc sp. DedQUE08; assembly: GCF_034530895.1. Classification (NCBI taxonomy): domain Bacteria; kingdom Bacillati; phylum Cyanobacteriota; class Cyanophyceae; order Nostocales; family Nostocaceae; genus Nostoc; species Nostoc sp. DedQUE08. The sequence goes on along the minus strand of NZ_JAVRCD010000001.1, from coordinate 78,362 downwards.
AAGTGATGTTTATCAACAATCCGTTAGATTTTATCGTCCGGCTGGAAATGAGGAAGAAGAATCAAGCAAAACTCTACCTCATCAACTACTAAATAATAGTTATGTTACAGAAATTGATGGTAACTATTTATTATTTTTTAATGATATATATACAAATACTATTCGAAAATGGCTAAAAAATATTTTAAAAAAAATATCATGGCCTATCTTTAAAAGACAAGTTTATTATAATTCTGCTGTTAGACGAGTTTTATACAATTTAATTCAAAAAACTGATCAATATTCTACAAGGGATAAAGAAGTAAATAATAAGCTTTCTCAGTTTGAGCAGAAAATAGACCAACTATCTCAACTTAAGCAGAAAATAGACCAACTACCTCAACTTAAACAGAAGATAGACCAACTACCTCAACTTGAACAAAAAATAGAACAGCTTTCTCAACTTGAGCAGAAAATAGAGCAAATTTCTCAACTTGAGCAGAAAATAGA
>NZ_JAVRCD010000001.1:0-77773 GCF_034530895.1 Nostoc sp. DedQUE08 | reverse complement strand
TTTCTCAACTTGAGCAGAAAATAGAGCAAATTTCTCAACTTGAGCAGAAAATAGAACAGCTTTCTCAACTTGAGCAGAAAATAGAGCAAATTTCTACTGAATTACAAGCTGACAACAGTGTAACGAACCAAGCCTCTTCTAATGAAGAATCTAAAATTGCTAGTGGTTTATGGTTTAATGAACCAATAATTGTAGGCTATCGCGAAAATGGCGAAGCTTACTGGGCAGGAACTAATGAGAGAATATTCGAGAAGACCTTTGTTTTACAATCTCTTGCCCGTTTGTATGAATCAAGCAGTATAACAGTCTTGGATGTAGGGGCTGCTGAAAGTCTCCTTTCCTATGAGTTAGCGAGTTTTAATTATTCAGTTACAGCGATAGACATTCGTCCCATAGCATTATTTCATCCCAACTTAAAGTTTGTTAAAACTGATATCTGTAACCCTGTATTACCGTCAGCTAGCTTTGATTGTGTGGTTGCTTTATCAACTTTGGAACACATTGGTTTAGGATGGTATGGAGATAAAAAAGAGGAAAATTACGATTTTAAAGCTGTCCAACAGATTAGTTTACTTTTAAAACCAGAAGGTAGTTTTATCCTTACAGTTCCCTATGGGAAAAAAGCTTTAACACCAGTACATCGAATATATAACCAAGAATCACTACAAAAACTAATTCAGGATTTCAGGGTAGTTCAAATATCCTATGGAGTACGTAAGGATGATTTTACTTGGCTTATCACTGAAAATGAATTAGAAGCATCTGAAAAAGAACATAATCCAGATAATTACCTTCCTGGCGCAGTAGCTATGTTGGTATGTAAAAAAAACTTTGTATAAAAAATTAAATCTCAAATTTACGCAGCATGAAAATAGCCATTGATCTTCAAGCTCTGCAAACAAATAACTCTAGAAATAGAGGTATTGGCCGTTATACACAATCTGTAATAGAAGCTCTATTTAAACAGCAAAATACTTTCAGTTACCAGTTATATACGAATAATAATCTACCAGTCCCAGAACTGGATGATAATTACTTTAAGTATAATTCTGTAAATTACCCTTACATTGGTAGTTGCGACATCAATGAACTACTATTAAAAACTGTTTTAATGGCAGCAGATGTTGATATAATATTTCTACCTAGCCCGATGGAAGGTTTAGACTCTACAATACCTGATTATAGCGATTTTTCTAAAAAAGTTTTTGTCATTTGCTATGATTTAATACCTCTCATCTTTTCTGATAGATACTTAAGCGAGTCCAATATGCGCTCACTTTACATGAAGCGCTTAAAAAATATACAAAATGCTGATTTTATATTTGCAATCTCGGAAGCTACCCGCCAAGATGTAATTAAATTTCTCGATATACCTCCTGAAAGAGTTTTAAACGTTTCGGGTGGTGTTTCTGCTTTTTTCACTCCCATTGCTGCTCATGAACACCAAGCTTGGCTCGAAACTTTTGCAAGGAAATTTGGTATTTACAAAAAATTTATTCTTTATACGGGAGGCGAAGATTGGCGAAAGAACATTGAAGGGTTAGTCACTGCTTTTTCTGCCTTACCCAAAAATTTGCAAGAATGTTACCAATTAGTAATTGCCTGCAAAGTTTCTGAGCATTTTAGTAAAGAAATAACTAGCTTCGCGTCAAAATTAGGAATTAATAAATCTATAATATTAACAAATTATGTTACAGATGAAGAATTAAGAGCTTTATACTCAACCTGCTCTCTATTCGTTTTTCCTTCTTTTTATGAAGGCTTTGGTTTACCGCTATTGGAAGCTATTTCATGTGGCGCACCATCGATTGCAAGTAATACCTCATCCTTACCAGAAATTTTAGGTTCTGATGAATTACTATTCGATCCATACTCACCTTCTGATATGGCTGCCATCATGCAAAAAGTTCTATCTGATGAGAACCTTAGAACAAAAATCTCAGAAGATGCACTTCAGCAATCAGCAAAATTTTCTTGGCAATCAGTTGCTCAAAATATACTTGATGTGTTTCAAGAGCATCAGCTAATAAATAAAGTATCTATTTCAGTTAATCAAAAACCACAAATTGCTTTTTTTAGCCCATTACCACCAGCTAAATCTGGTATAGCAGACTATAGTTGGGACTTGTTACCATCATTGGGAAAACATATTAACCTTGATTTATACCATGATGATAGTTATTTGCTCGAGGTTAATATTAGTAATAACTTATTTTCTCATAGTAAATTTGAAGAGAAATTAAAGTCTCAATTTTATGAAAGTATTATTTACCAGATAGGGAATAGTAGTTACCATTCTTATATGTACTCCCAATTAATGAGATATCCTGGAATATCCGTGTTACATGACTATTACTTGGGAGGGCTAATTAATTATATGGAAGCTCGTTGTCCAGAACTTGGGATTAAATTTTCTCAAGAACTAGAACACTGTTATGGAAAAGATAAAGCATTACAAATTTTAAACCTTTTAAAAACAAAAGATTTAGATATTAATGAGAAATTATCAGAAGTAGGTCTTTATGTAAATAGAAGAATTTTTACGCGTTCTCTAGGAGTTATATTACACAGTAAATGGGCTTATAATTCTGCTATTAAAGAATTTAGTAATGATAATAGCCATATTGTTCATATACCTCAGATAGTGCCAAAGTATGTTGTTAAGGAAAAATCACTAATAGATCAATGTAAAGAGTTGGGTCTTCCAAACGATCAACTTATAATATCAACCTTTGGATTTATCAATAAAACTAAACGTCCCCTAGAAATTATTTATGCATTTAAGAAGTATCTTGAAACTCAACCTAATGCTTACTTAGTATTTGTGGGTGGTACTGATTACCTTGGTACAATTAATATAGAAAATGAAATTAAAAAACTAAGTTTACAAGATCGAGTAAAAGTTACTGGCTATGTCAATATGCCGGATTTTTACCGTTACATAGAAGTATCAGATATATGCCTCAACTTAAGATTTCCTTTTAATGGAGAAAGCTCTGCATCACTTTTGCGAATTTTGTCTGTTGGTAAGCCTACTATTGTTACAGATATCGGTTCCTTCTCTGATTTTCCCAATGATGTGGTGTTCAAAATACCCCATCCTGGACAAAGTGATGAAGTAGAAGAAATATTGAAATCTCTCATTTTACTAACTCAAAACTCAGACTACAGAAAATCCTTGAGCGAAAATGCATACAAGTATATTGCTAAGGAACATTGTCCAGATAAGTGTGCCAATTTATATGCAGAGCTTATCCAGCAAATACTTTCTTCACCTCAAGCAAAAAGTAAAGAACTTGCTGACTATGTAGGACGTAAATTAGCAAAATTTATACCTAATGCATCTAAAAAAGTACTTACTAATTTTGCTAGAGCTATTGATAATTCCTATCAGGAAGAACAGCAAGTCGTTGAAAATTTTGATTTAAACAATACTGCAATACTCATACAGCCTCCTTTAGGAAAAAAACTCAACTTTAATGATTTTTTACACGAATGTCGTTCTATTTGCCTTGCAAAAATACCACAATCTAAGGAAATATTAAGTATTGGATGTGCTGGAAATTGGTACTTTGAGTGGTTCGATAAATTTTATCCTTACTATATTGAAAATCACACTGGTATAGATTTAAATTCAAAGCCATTAGATTTACCAAATAATGTAACTTGGATTCAACATGATGGAGACGATCTAAAGTTAATAGAGTCACAAAGTTTTGACTTAGTATTTGCTGGTCAATTTATTGAACATATATCTTGGGAATCACAGGTAAGTTTCCTGTTAGAAGTCAATAGAGTACTTAAACCAAATGGCATTTTTGTACTTGATAGTCCCAATTATACTGTTACTAATAGATATGGATGGAAACAGCCAGAACATATACATGAACTGACTTTTAAACAAGTATGTGAGCTGTTGCCAATCTCAGGTTTTAAAATTCAAGATTCATTCGGTTTAATTCCAAAAGACTTGTTAGGAATGCCGCCTAATTTATTTGGCAGATATATTGAACCTTGTTTAGACATAAATTTCCATCAAGAAGAGATTGAAAAGGCAATTAATGAAGATCCGCAAAATTGCTTTGTTTGGTGGCTAACATCTCAAAAAATTCAAGAAATTGATCTTGCCGATAAAACTCTAATGAAGCGAATGCAGGAGTTTTATCTGGAAAACCAAAAAATTAAAAATGAGGTAATTTTTCATGGCATTGGTTCAATAATCGAAATCAAGCAAGAGTATTTTGTGAATGTAAATCCTGATGATGGACAAGGATTTGCAATTTTTGGCCCTTACGATTCTTATTGCAAAGGTAAATATTTAGTTGAATTTGAAATCTTTGCCTCTGATGATAATGAAATATCTAAAAGAAATCTAAATTTAGTTGTAGCGATCGCAGATATTTCTACTAATTCTGGTGCGCTAGTTCTAGCCAAAAAAGAACTTACTTTAAGAGATATTTTCAAGAAAGAGAAAACAAAACTAAAGTTTACTATAAATACAACATCTGTACTAGAGTTTCGAGTTTTATCGTTAGGACTATATCCAGTTTTAGTTGGTATTAAACCAAAAGTAACAATGCTATAATTCAGTATTTCCAGAGAAGAAATATATTGTAAAAAAAAGTGAGCATGACAACAAAAAAAGCCCTAATCACCGGGTTAACCGGACAGGATGGTTCATATCTTGCCGAACTACTCGTAGCAAAAGGCTACCAAGTCTTTGGTCTAGTCCGCCGTTCTAGCACTAGTAACCTAGAGCGCATCACCCACCTTTATGGCGACATTCAAATTGTATCCGGCGACCTCCTCGATCAATCATCCCTCATGGATGTAGTGAGCGAATGTCAACCTGACGAAATTTATAATCTCGCCTCTCAAAGTTACGTTCCTCTTTCTTGGACACAACCTGCTCTCACTGCTGAATATACAGCCCTCGGTGTTTCCCGCCTCTTAGAATCCATTCGTCGCTGCAAACCTGATGCCAGATTCTATCAAGCATCCAGTAGTGAAGTTTTTGGTCAACCCGACGAATCGCCTCAAACCGAACGCACTGCCTTTCGTCCTCGGAATCCTTATGGAGTTGCTAAAGCTTATGCTCATTGGATGACTGTCAACTATCGGCAGAAATACAACCTTTACACCTGTTGTGGTATTACTTATACTCACGAATCACCTCGACGTGGGACAGAATTTGTATTTCGCAAAATCACGCACGCAGTTGCCCAAATTAAATTAGGTTTGGCAAATGAATTAAAATTAGGCAACCTAGACGCCCGTCGTGATTGGTGCTACGCCAAAGATGCTGTCTACGCTATGTGGCTGATGTTACAGCAGGAACAACCCGATGACTACCTCATTGCCAGTGGTGAAACCTATTCTGTTAAAGAACTTGTTGAGTGTGCTTTTGACTGTGTTGGGCTTAATTGGCAAGATTATGTCTCGATTGACCCCGCTTTTTATCGCGCTGATGAATCAGTGCAGTTAGTTGGTTGCATTGATAAAATTAAAAATGGAATAGGTTGGCAGCCTCAATACTCTTTTAGTCAATTGGTCGAGTTAATGGTTGATTATGACCTTAAGAAATTAAGCAGTTAGCTTTTTAGTTTCTTAATCATAAATAACCATTCACTTGAAACTAGGAAAAAAGTAAAATAGCTTACCTAAGGATGTAACTACTAAGTTTTTTAGTTATGGCTTTTCTTAGGTAAGTTTTTTAAGTAAAAAATTTATTAAAAATTTGCATGAAAATAGTTTCAAATAGGTTTTAGAATGAAGATATTTATAGATTGTACTCACACTGCAAAACATACATATAAAAATACTGGAATCCATCGAGTAGTTCGAGAACTAACTTCTGAATTATTGCAAATAAGCTCAAACCGCACAGATATAGAAATAGTAGCGGTTATGTTTGATGGTAGTTTTATGCGGAGAGTGACTAATCTTAATCAACAGCAAAATGACCATTCGATCGAGGTTAAAAAATATCTCGCAATAACTAAAATAAATATAAAACTTCAAGCTCTACTTTTGAAGCTGAAAAATAAATTTATAAATTTATTTTATAGATTAAATTTAATTGATTGGTTTGATTCAAATTCAGCAAACAAAAAAGTTTTCCTTGAATTTGAAGATTCTATAATCCAGTCAGGAGATATATATGTAATAGCTGATGCCAATTGGGATTTACCTAAAACTTACTACCGATTTTTACAACTTTTAAAAACTTATAAAGTTACTATTGTAGTTATATGCTATGACCTCATTCCCATAAAATTTCCAGAATTTTCTTCTCAGAGATTTACTAAAGCTTTTACAAAATTCTACAGTGATTATTCGATTTTATTCGATAAGGTATTATGTATCTCTAAAAAGAGTGCTGAAGATTATAGTAATGCGATAAATAAAGGGATATTAGCTAATAATAATTCACAAATTATTCAAAGCTTTCGCTTGGGTAGTAATTATTATAAACAGGATTTATTACTAAGTGAAGAAAATAATAAGCCTAATGTAAAATTGCAGAAGTTACTTAATAAAAAATATATTTTAGTAGTTGGAAGTTTAGTGCCTCATAAAAATATTAAAACAATTATTGCAGCCTTTGATTTATTAATAAATTCTAGTTATGATGATGTATTTTTAATTTTTGCCGGTAATAAAGGTTGGGACTCAGAAACTGATAACTTGATAGAATCTAATAAAATGTATGGCAAGCTCATACAAATACTAGGTTCAGTGAGCGATGCTCAACTAGATTTTCTCTATCAAAACTGTTACTGTTTAGTTCAAGCCTCCTTTTATGAAGGGTTTGGATTACCTGTGGTAGAAGCACTACAACACTGTAAACCTGTGATTGCTAGCAATGGTGGATCTTTGCCTGAAGTAGGAGGCGATTTTTGTAGATATTTCTCTCCTACTCAACCAACAGAACTGTATGAAGCTTTAAAAGAACTACTTGATTCAGATATTTACTACAGTAATTTGGTAGAGCGCATAAAAAATGAGTATATACCATTCTCATGGCAACAATCTGCTGAAGAGTTTCTCTCTTGTTTGTATAATTAAATTCAGTTTGAATAAAAGCTTAAAATTTATTCGTTAATCTATCTTTTTTGTCTAAAAAACCCACAAGTAGAACAACTTACGCTATTAACTTCACAGTCAATTTTTAAGTATGAATGCTATAAAATTTTATCAAAATTAACACCATAACAAGGTTTGCAAAAGAGAGATATTCTCCTAATATTATATTTGTTAAATAAATTACTATCAACTTATTTATTACTAGTAACAATTATGCTAATAGACCAACATTAAGCAATTAAGCTTGACATAATAAACTAAAAAGCGAGTTGAAAATTATGCTAGATACAATACTGCAAATCGTAAAACCTATATTGAATCTCTTAAGAGCATTGAAAAAAAAGTATAGACTTCCTTCTTCGACAACAGATGCTATAAGCTTGAACATTAAAACTTTGGGATATGAATATGCTCGTAGTTTGCGCGAACAGTTGATAATACCTAGTAATTTATCTCCACAAAAAATCAACTTACAATCCAAAGCTTGTCAACAAAATGATATTGAATCAGATTGGTTTTTTTACTGGTGTCAAGAGATGAAAATTCCGGTAGCATACCATCGAAAATTGTGGGAGTTTTGCTATATTTTACAGGCATTATATGAATATGATTTACTTACTCCTGGACGTAAAGGTTTAGGTTTTGGTTGTGGTGAAGAACCTCTGCCAAGTATTCTAGCTGCTTATGATATTGCGATTACGGCTACAGATTTACATCCAACAGCATCAGCTGCACAAGGTTGGATAGAAACTAAACAAAATATGTCTTCTTTAGAAAAGATATTCCGTCCTGAATTATGTACAAAAGAACTATTTACTAAAAATGTGAGTCTAAAGTATGTCGACATGAATGCTATTCCTGCTTACTTAGAAGGTAAATATGATTTCTGTTGGTCTGCTTGTGCATTAGAACATCTAGGTAGCATTAAAAATGGACTTCTGTTTATCGAAAATTCTCTAAAGACTCTAGTTCCTGGAGGAATAAGTATACAGACGACAGAGTTTAATTATTTAGAAGAAGAAACAACTATTGACAACTATGGAACAGTACTTTTTAGAAAAAAAGATTTTGAACAAATTGCTAAAAAACTAACTGTGGCAGGCCATCAAGTAGCACCCCTTGATTTCAATATTGGTTCTCGTGTGTTAGATAAATTTATTGATATTCCTCCATACTATAATCAAATACATGAGCTACGACAAGAAGCACATTTAAAATTTTTATTTGAGCGTTTCGCTTCTACATCCTTTGGTATGATTATCAGAAAAGCTGTGTAAAAAGTTACAAATATTAATTTACTATAGTATTCTCTAATTTTTAATAATTCATGTAAAAATTGTTATTTTACAATCATTATAGGTAAATGAAAAAATACTAAATGAATATAGTAGATAATATTTCCTCTAATCAATTAATTATTAACTTATCTATTCTTTTGTCTAAACCAACCGGTATAGGCAACTATGCTCAAAACCTTTTTCCTTATTTAAAATCTTTCCAACCTACTCTGTTAGTAGCCCAAAAATATCCTGATTTTGATTGCTATCTAATCCCGCCAAACTTAACCCCAGACCACGGCACAAAAGGTCATTTTAACCGCTTGCTTTGGACACAATTTCAACTACCACAAATATATAAAAACCTTAAATCAAGTCTTTTATTCTCCCCGCTACCAGAAGCACCTCTTTATAGTAGCTGTCGTTTTGTTGTCACATCTTTTGATATGATACCGCTGCGTTTTGCCAAAGGCTTCTCACCACTCACAGCCTATCACCGCTACTACACTCCCCAAGTTCTTAAGCAAGCACAACACATTATTTGCATTTCCCAGACTACGGCTAAAGATATCACCGATTTTTACGAAATTCCCGCCAGCAAAATTACTGCGATTCATTTAGCGCACGATCGCACTCACTTTCTTCCTCTCAACCTTCCTACCCGCAACTACTTTCTCTATATTGGCCGCCAAGATCCTTACAAAAACATCCAGCGACTCATCAGTGCTTTTGCGGCGTTACCTAACTGCAAAGACTATGAACTATGGTTAGTAGGGCCAATTGATTCGCGTTACACCCCGACTTTAAAAGTGCAAGTTGCAGAATTGGGTGTAACTAATCAGGTAAAGTTCCTTGACTATGTTCCTTATGGCGAATTGCCAAAAATAATTAATCAAGCGATCGCTCTCGTTTTCCCCAGTCTTTGGGAGGGTTTTGGTTTACCTGTCCTCGAAGCAATGGCTTGTGGTACTCCCGTCATTACCTCCAATCTCTCCTCCTTACCTGAAGTGGCTGGCGATGCGGCGATTCTAGTCAATCCCTACAACACCGGAGAAATTACAGAAGCAATGCAGGCGATCGCAACTAATTCGGAGTTGCGATCGCATCTACGTACCCTTGGCCTCAACCGCGCCAGTCAGTTCAGCTGGGCAAAAACAGGACTTGCTACCGCCGAAGTTATCAAACAGTACCTATAATGGCTGATTTCTGAAAAATAGAGAGACTGCGAGGTAAGCTTTCTTTAACTGCAATAGCATTCCAGTTAGCGATCGCCTGCTCTTCGGTTAGAGTCGGGTTAGCATTACACACATAATCAAGTTTAGCTAACACGTTTTGATGGGCAAGAGCAATCTCTTGAGCAACAGGTGCTATAAGCAGCTTCTTCCAGAGAGCATACTTTCCTTGCCAAAAGTGATTGTTTGTACTCATGGTACGGAGGCGATCGATGGAATGCAACGAAACCACATCTAATATAGGCTTAACTGGGGTCAGCCCCAGTTGTTCGTTAAACTGGGCAAGTTCCTTGACCGCATCATTCACCAGATTTTCGTAACGAACTTTTAATGTGTCTTCTCGCCTCCACCATTCCGGGCTAATCGAGAGAAGTGCTGCTGCTCTACTCCCAGTGGCATAGTTGATAAACTCTGGGCTAAGTGGTGTTTTCTCAAGGATGGAAATCTCGGTTCCCCCTTCACCTTTTAACCAGCTGGCAGTATCTGGTTCGTAGTTGGCAAAATGCAGAATAGAAATCAATACATCCAAGGGATGGCGGGCAAGAACTACCACACGAAATCCTTGCTGGGCGAGCAATGAAACTAAATCATCACTTCTGTGCCAATGAATCTGAAGCACTAATCTTGCTGGTAGCAAGTGCCAGGAAATGTCATCTGGATGATGCACCGCCAGTTCAGCCATTTCATAAATGGCTGCCAGCATTTTTCGTAGCCAGGTGTTGCCCGATCGGGGATTGCTGATTATCGCCAGACGCAAGGCGTCTAAACTGCTCAAATTCTGTTAATCCTTTCAACTAAATTAGGATACATCTAAACTAACATCATACTGACACCATAATGTAAATTCAATGATTTGGGATTTTGTCAAGATTTCAGATTATCTTGACTAATGACTTGTAATTAATCCTAAATCCTGATGAAAGCACTATGAAAGCACTAATTCTTTCTGGCGGTAAAGGTACACGCTTACGTCCTCTTACCTACAGCGGGGCGAAACAACTTGTACCTGTTGCTAACAAACCTGTTTTATGGTATGGCATTGAAGAAATGGTCGCGGCTGGTATTACTGATATTGGCATCATTATCAGTCCAGAAACCGGGGCAGAAGTCCAAGGGAAAACTGGAAATGGAGAATCCTTTGGAGCGAACATCACCTACATCGTACAAGATCAGCCACTTGGACTTGCTCACGCCGTCCAAATTGCCCGTCCCTTTTTAGGAGATTCTCCCTTTGTCATGTACTTGGGAGATAACCTGATTCAACTAGGTGAGTTACGTTACTTTCTGCAACAATTTAGCCAACAACAGCCAGATGCTTTGATTCTATTACGTTCAGTTGCTAACCCTAGTGCCTTTGGTGTGGCTCAGGTTGATGAAACTGGACGGGTATTACAATTAATTGAAAAACCCAAAGTCCCTCCTTCAAATCTGGCATTAGTAGGGGTTTATTTCTTTTCTCACCTCATTTATGATGCGATCGCAAATATTCAACCTTCCACTAGAGGCGAGTTGGAAATCACTGATGCTATTCAATACCTTATTAATCAGCAAAAGCAGGTTGTAGCCCACAATCTCCAAGGCTGGTGGTTAGATACTGGTAAAAAAGATGATTTATTAGAAGCTAATAGATTAATTCTCGATACCTATCTGACAGCATCAGTTGTGGGCGAAATCGATGCCCAAAGTCAGATTATTGGACGAGTCAAAATCGGGGTAAAATCTAAAGTAATTAACTGCACAATTCGGGGGCCAGTAGTCATTGGTAGCAATTGTCATTTAGAAAACTGCTTTATTGGCCCTTATAGTAGCATCGCTAACAATGTCACACTCATTGATACTGATTTAGAACACAGCGTGATTTTAGAAGGTGCTAAAATTGCCGGAATTCATCAGCGCATTATTGATAGTGTGATTGGACAAAGGGCACAATTGAATCTTGCACCCCGTCGCCCTAAAGCCTTGCGATTTATGATTGGCGATGACTGTCAAATTGAACTAACGTGATTTACTTATTCAAAACAAAAAAACCACAGTCAAAATCTTAATTATAAGACCTGTAAAATACAAGTATAAAATTACTCTCAAAATTAAGATTGTGGCACATTACTTGTAATATTAATGAGCATTGTACATACCAAAATTCCTGAAGTTATCCAACTCGAACCCCAAGTATTTGGAGACGATCGCGGTTTCTTTTTTGAAGCCTACAACCACCAAAGATTTGCTCAACAGATAGGGATTGTTACAAACTTCGTCCAAGATAACCACTCTTGCTCTAAACAAAACGTCCTCCGGGGATTGCACTATCAAATCCAACAACCCCAAGGTAAACTCATTCGGGCGATTGTTGGTAGTATCTTTGACGTAGCCGTAGATATTAGAAAAAGTTCGCCTACCTTCGGTAAGTGGGTAGGTTATGAACTCAGTGCTAAAAACAAACGCCTACTGTGGATACCACCAGGTTTTGCTCACGGCTTTCTTGCACTTTCAGAACTAGCCGAAGTTCTCTACAAAACTACAGATTATTATGTGCCCCAAAGCGATCGCACAATTCTATGGAACGATCCAGATTTAGGGATAGATTGGCCCTTGAGTGGGCCACCGATTTTATCAGCTAAAGACCAAGCTGGTAAATCTTTCAGAACTGCTGAAGTATTTGATTAAGTAGTCATTTGTCATTGGTCATTTGTCATTGGTCATTGGTCATTTGTCATTGGATTTTGTCAGATACCCAGCCTTTTGCTACACCCTAAGCTTACTTTTATAGTGTGCGGAAAAACTTTGTCTTTCATCGAACTAATTCAAACCACGTTAAAGAGTGAGCGTGGCTTCTCTTGGACAAATGACAAATGACAAATGACAAATGACAAAATCAATTTTGCTGATTGGTAGCAACGGTCAAGTGGGTAAGGAACTACAACAAATACTCTCATCTTATGGGGATATTATCTCAGTAGCACGCCCAATAGTAGACCTTACCCAACCCGATACCCTCCGCAACGTTATTAGATCAAAGCAGCCGCAAATCATCATTAATGCCGCCGCTTATACTGCTGTAGATAAAGCCGAAAGCGAACCCGAACTTGCTACCGCTATTAATGCGACTGCACCCCTAATTCTTGCCCAAGAAAGCCAAAAATTAGGAGCTTTTCTAATTGATATTTCAACTGATTACGTTTTTGATGGCAATGGCTGTAGCCCTTATCAAGAAACCGATACAACTAATCCCTTGAGTGTCTATGGTAAAACCAAACTCGCCGGAGAAGAAGCTATTCAAGAAACTTGCGCCCATCATCTCATTCTCCGCACAGCTTGGGTTTATGGAACCTTTGGCAAAAGTAACTTTGTTAAAACCATGCTGCGACTAGGTGCAGAACGCCAAGAACTCCGTGTTGTCGCCGATCAAATTGGTAGCCCGACTTGGGCGCAAGATATAGCCACAGTTATAGCCCAGACAATTCCCCAGTTAACTCCAGAAATTAGCGGCATTTATCACTACACTAATAGCGGCGTTGCTAGCTGGTATGATTTTGCCGTCGCTATTTTTGAAGAAGCAGAACAGCTAGGCTTTTCTTTGAAAATTGAACGTATTGTCCCGATTACAACCGCCGAATATCCCACACCAGCCTGTCGCCCTGCTTATTCCGTCCTTGCTTGTGGAAAAATTTCCGCAATTCTAGGGACTTATCCTTCCCATTGGCGACAAAGACTTCGGCAAATGCTTAAGGATTTGAAAATTGGGCATGGGGCATAGGGCATTGGGCATAAGAGGCAGAGGGGCAGAGGTGCAGAGGGGCAGAGGGGAAAAACTTTCTTCAACTTCTCCTCTGCTCCCCTGCTCCCCTGCTCCCTTGTCCCCCTGCCCCCTTGTCCCCTTGTCCCCTTGTCTCCCCTGCTCCCCTGCCTCCCCTGCTCCCCTGCTCCCTATTCCCTATTTCTTTTGACTTTTTAATACTCCCGTTTCATGTTGTATGGGCAAGACATCTAAAATATCAGTTTGGGAACAATATTTTAAATCTTCGTGACAGTCAAGACGCAACAATCGTTGGCCGTGACTCGCTTGGTGAAGTAATCCTAATAAGTTATTTTGCCATTGAGAGTAAAGAGCGATCGCACTAATTACTTCATCGTTACCAGCGAGTTCTTCAGGTAACAAGTTGCTTTGTTGCAAAATACTATGAGCGATCGCACCCGCACAAACTGTATCCTCTAAAGAAAAACTACCTTCCCAACCGGAACCGACAATCCACACTGTCTCTGGTTGCTTATCTAAAAGAAATTGCACCACCGCCGCCCGGTTAATCAAGGCTGCTGCTAAGACGTTTGGGGAATCTTGTACTCGTTGTAAAGCACGAGTGCCATTTGTAGTGCTGATAAATAAACGCCGCCCTTCTACTAATTCTGGTGTGCAGTCGAGGGGAGAGTTACCCAACTCAAAACCAGCTACTTTCGCACCGCCGCGTTCTCCAGCCCGCAAACGTTTTTCAGGGGGCCATTTTTCGCTAACTTCAATTAACCGATCTAAATCGCTGAATACTTGTACAGCTTCGCCTCCAGATGCCAAGACAGTCGCAATTGTGCTAGTAGCTCGCAAGACATCGACTGCGATCGCACATTCTGGCGCTTTATCCGTTGGAGTCAATTCAGGAGTGTGGTATACGAATAACTTCACGGGCTGGATACACCTGTTTTAATACTACTGCCGAAAATAACATTCTACCTAGTTGGTGTCACTAACTATAGTGACAATTCCTCCAGGAAAATTTTTTATCATCAAAATACAAAATGTATCTCATTCAATACATAGATGGGGGCAGGGGAGACAAGGGGGCAGGGGAGCAGGGGAGCAGGGGAGCAGAGGAGAAGTTGAAGAAAGTTTTTCCCCTCTGCGCCTCTGCACCTCTGCCCCTCTGCCTCTTATGCCTCTTATGCCCAATGCCCGATGCCCAATTTTCAATCCCTAATAAATACTCAAAAAGCGCATTTTATGCTTTTAGACTTTCAGACTTGCTGCACTATCTTGTAATCTAAAACAAGAACAGACCTTCTAAATGGGGAAAAAGTTACAGTTATAAGGCTACAACCCAAAGGGACAAATATTTACTCATTCCCTACTCCCCAGTACAGACGCAATTAATCGCGTCTCTCCCACTCCCCACTCCCCATTGAAATTGCTATGGCACCTTTACCCGACTACCGCCCTAAACAGCTATCTTTAGGCCCGTTGGAAGCAGAAATTTTAAATATTATCTGGGAACTTGGTTCAGCCACAGTCAAGGATGTACACGATCGCATCCTCGCCGATCCCAACCGCGAATTAGCGTATACTTCTGTCACCACCGTCTTACGTCGCCTCACTGATAAAGGTTGGCTGGCCTGCGACAAAAAGGAGCGGGCATTCTATTGGCGGCCAATGCTGAGTAAGCAACAATCAGAAGTCATCAAAGCTCACGAGCAGTTACAGCGATTTCTCGCAGTGGGGAACCCCGATGTTGTTGCTGCCTTTGCTGATAGCTTAGATGAAGCAGCTAGCGAACAAATAGCAGCGATCGCTAAACGTATTCAATCTGCACGCCAAGCCAGGGAGGAACAATGATGCATCTGATAATGATTTTGAATGCTTTGGCAGTTGCCTGGTGGTTAAGATCCTCTTGGAATCAACGCCAAGGCAATTGGAGTCGGCGGTGGCAGCGATCGCTATTTTTGTTTCTCTTCCCGCCCTTGCTAATTTTCATGACTGCGATCGCTGTGCTGTTCATGGGGCCTCAAGGACAAATGGGCGGAATGTATACAGGCTCAATTAGCTATTTACTAGCATTAATTTATTTGGCATTTTTTGCCATTTCATGCATTAAACTTGCCTTCCAGGGTTGGCAATCTGTAGAATCTGCCCGTAACTGTCCTTTAGTGAATGTTGGCGATAGACGAGCCAGACTGCTGCAAACGGGCGCGTTGTTTGCAGGTCAAATCGGTTTTTGGCAACCAGAATTAGTGGTTAGCCAAGGATTAGTGCAAACTCTCTCACCTGCTCATTTAGAAAGCGTCTTAGCCCATGAGCAAGGGCATCACCATTACAGGGATACGTTCTGGTTTTTCTGGCTGGGTTGGGTGCGTTCTTGCACAGCATGGTTGCCAAATACAGAGCCTTTGTGGGAAGAATTGTTAGCTTTGCGCGAACTCCGTGCCGATGGTTATGCAGCATTGCAAGTAGACCCTCTAGTGCTAGCAGAATCACTTTTATTAGTGGTTAGTAGCGGCCCCGTCTTATCGGAAATTTGCTGTGCTGCCTTAGGTTCCTCTGGTGCAGATCGTTTAGAACAAAGAGTAGAAGCTTTATTAGCACCACCAGAACCAACCCCAGAAGCTCAATTACAATCTTGGCATGGCTTTCTGTTGGCGTTCCTGCCTCTACTGACTGTGATATTTCATAGTTAATTTGAATTTATAGCAGGGAACAGGCAATGGGCAATAGGCAATAGGCTTGCAAGTGTCTTGATGTCGGCGTTTTACGATCGGTTTATGTTCTAAACTATATTTCAACTGCTATAAAAAGCTACTACAGCCCAAAGCTGCAACGATAGCGACATTTGTCGTGTCTGTAGCAACTTCTGCCTTCCCTGTAGTAACTTCCGCTTTGACGTTTCCGTGTTTCGCGCAAGCTGTAGCAACTTCTGCTTTAACGTTTCCGTGTTTTGCGCAAGCTGTAGCAACTTCTGCTTTGACGTTTCCGTGTTTCGCGCAAGCTGTAGCAACTTCTGCTTTGACGTTTCCGTGTTTCATGCAAGCTGTAGCAACTTCTGCTTTGACGTTTTCGTGTTTCTCACAGGCTGTAGTAACTTGCATCATGACTGTAGCGACATTTGCATGGAATACAGACCTAACCCCCAGCCCCTTCCCTTCTAGCGTTGGGGAGTAAGATTCAAAGCCTCTCTCCTTTTAGGAGAGAGGTTTGGAGAGAGGTCAAAAATGTACTGCTGCACCCAAGCGAGAACCACTATAGGACTGTTATATTACTCTTCTTCTAGCAACTGTTCTATATACTTTTGCACCAAAGGCACTTGAAAAGCATTGCCTTCTGGAGTCAAGATTTCTTTTCGCGTTAGTTTGCGGATAACACCTTTGTCCTGCTGTGTGGGAGTTTCCCCGTAGATTATCCGGCGTAGGAGAGAGCGATCGCTCTCTGCTAAACTTTTCCATAATTCCTGAAAATACTGATCCCCTCGCTCCAGCACAACAGGAATAATTTTTTTAACATCTTGTACAGTTGCTTTTGCTGTATCTGCTTCTCGCCTGTTTCTTCTGATATCGCGGTTTAGCGACTCCACCAACTCGTAACACACCAACTGAACAAGAAAAGGCTGACAGTGAGTAACTTGGATAATTGCATCTACAGCAATTGGTTCATAGATATTGCAGAAGTTCTCCACTGGCTGTCGAATCAAATCGCGGGCTTCTGACTCTTGCAAGTAAGTCATTCGCAAAGCACGGGTGTTAATTAGATAGTCACTCCAATAAGCGGGAAGTTCAGATAACTCATGCGAACCACTAAAAAGTAGAATCCACTTGCGTTGGTGTTGCAGCAGGTTACGAATAAAGTTGAGCGGTACACGGCTATTTGTTGCTTCCACTACCTCACCCAAGCACTCATATTCATCTAGACACAAGAGAAATCGCTTACCAGGATTGCGGCGTTCTATTTCTGTTAGCCAAGTTTGCAGTGCTGGAAATGGATCTTCAGCTAGTCTACTGGCATCTGGATTTGGTAAGTATACTCTGCGGGGTAGTTGCCGTGCAGCTTCAGTAATTTGTTTGGCTAGATTTTCTGCCAATCCCTTAAGCGTTGTAGCTGATGCTGCACCTTGTAAATCTACCAGCAAAGGTATGATACTTGCTCCAATTTTGTACGGTAGATATTTCAGTGCTGAGGTTTTCCCTGTTCTACGCCCACCATAGAGTAACAACACTGGCGGCGGTTCTGAAAGTACCAAAGTTTCAATTTCCCGAAATATATCGATTCGCCCTTTGAAACGATTCTTGGCTGTTTCGGGATCTAGTGAATTACCAGCAATATAAACTTGTCGAATTTCTTGTGATTGCTGTGCTTGTTCTTCAATAGTGCGCTGCGCCGTTTCTAGAATCGTCAGCCAGCGTTCGGCTACACTACCAAACATAGTAGCCACCAAAGCATTTTTCCCAAAAACCAGACTGTTCTTCAGTTCTTTCAATGCATTGATGGGAGTATTTAGTAACTCATACTGACGATAAGGGGAAGTTGCTTCCTGTGATGCTCGTACACTCTGGCTAATATCCAAAAATTGGGGTAGCACAATGCCAAGTTCTTTTGGTGGAGTTGAGGGAATCCACGCTAGTTCGTTGGCAACGTCTACAATATCTCCCAACGTCTGACAACGATTGAGAATATCGATAGCAATACCAGCAATTGCCTTTACTGCAACTTTTTGCTGGTTGGTGGAAGCGATTAGGTAATCAATAGTTTCACGGGCAGCAGATGGGTTGTTTCGATAAGCCTCTACAATCATCTGATCCATGAAAGGCAATGGCAAAATAATAAGTTCATCAAAACGGGGTGGCAGGTATCTTAAACAATTTACCTGCTTGCCATTGGAAGAAACAAAGAAGAGAGTGAGTATCCACACTAATTCTGGCAACCAAAAGTAAACCCGCAACACACCAAGAAAAAACGCCACGCCGAACGCCACGCCTACCGCTACGCCAAACGTGACGCTGAACGTGACGCTGAACACCACGCCTAACACCACGCCTATCACCACGCTGAACGCCACGCCTACCGCCACGCCTACCGCCACGCCTACCGCTATGCTGAACGCCACGCCGAACGCCACGCCTACCGCTATGCTGAACGCCACGCCGAACGCCACGCCTACCGCCACGCCTACCGCCACACCGAACGCCACACCGAACACCACACCTACCGCCACGCCTACCGCCACGTCAAACGCCACGCCTGATAAAAATCGAATTGCCAAAAATATGATCAGGGCAGGAACCAGGAAAATAACTACTTTATTTTTATTGCCACCACGGTCTAGAACCCTTCCTATAAACCAGCCTACTAAAATAACACCGCTTGTGAACCATTTAAATGACTCACCACTAACCAGGGTGTAAATTGGTGCTATTAGCAATACAGCAACCATTGGCACTACAGCTGTTAGCCACCAAACTTGCCCTGCATAGCGACGCAGGCGGTGGTTAGTATGAAGAAACTCAGCCCATTTGGCAAAGGGGTCGTTTGTCGGCTTCAATTTTGGATGGATATCACGCAGCCAACGTTCAAAGGTAAAAGGCTTGAAGTATATCCAATACAGAAGGCGCACACATTCAATCACATAAGTCCAAAAGCCTGATGCTGGGGACGTGTTACTCATGGCTACTTTATCCCCAACTTGTCACGCACAAAATCCCAAACTTCATTCCAGTGCAGCACACCCACCAAAACCAAAACGAGCAAAAGCAGAATTACCATCCCAATAATCCAGTTGCTCACATCATCAACAGCCCCACCAATGAACTTGGCTATTCTACCCAGACGCACTGGTAAATCCCAAACTAACCAATGCAGCCATAATTGCCATCCTTGTCCTTTTACTTTGGATTTAGGATTTGCAAGCTGTTGTTCAAACTGCTGTTTCGCCCACTTAATTGCTTTACCTTGTTGACGTGCTTCCCACAAATAATAACCAGCCAATTGCAACTTATAAGGATGACGATCGCCCCATTGCTGGGCATGATTCTGTTCGTCTACACTCAAAGCAGCACCATTTGTAGACCGAGTTGGTAAGCGCGACAGTTCAATAGCCTCATCTGTAGCTAATTCTTTCAAAAAAATAGTGTGATTAATATTGAAAAAACCAGAGGGGAAGTGATACCTTTCAGCATAAACATCCAGTCGTTCACGGGAAGCCACTACTACCATCAAGGCGTTGCTATTATCCATTAGCGATCGCAAATTGTCATAAAATCCATTATCAAATTTATCTGGATATTTCAAAAGGCTTTCAAAATCATCCAGACAGAGGACGGGTAGCTTTCCTTGCTGTTTCCATTCCTTAATCGCATCTGAAAATGCTTGACGATTAAGCAGTTTAGTCTTCCAAGGATTTTGCAGACTGCGTTGTTGCCATCTTTGAACGTGATTAAGTAAACCTTCAGCTATAGCTTCATAGAAACCCGTTTCAGTTTGGCAATCTACGCCCCGTAACGATAGGTAAATAACCACATAACGGTTCGCGTCTAATCCTCGCTGCTCCCAAGTCCGAACGAAATAATACAGCAACGAAGATTTACCAATGTGCTTCTCACCAACTATATTGATACTTGTAGGCTGATCGCCCTTCATCCGAGATGCGATCGCGTGTAATTCATCTTTACGACCGACAAACAGCCTGGGATCTTCAATCATCCCCGCAGCCACAAAAGGATTAGAAGGCATAGCTCCAGAAGCCATGTAAAGCGTTATCCTAGTTTCAGCAATTTAAGTGCAATCACTTAAAAGAATAGCACTTAGTGCAAAACAGACCCTTGATGCGATCGCCACTTCCCTGAAACTATAGCAGTTCCTAATCAGATAAAGTACATCATCATAGCCCCCTCCTCGCTTGCGGGGAGGGGGTTGGGGGTGGGGTTCTTATAACTTACAAAAACCGAGAAGCGCTATAGATTAACCTGAGAGCAACCCCTTTAAAACCTTTGCCAAATACTCATACTGCTCAAAAGTATTGTAAATCTGCGCCGAAATCCTTACCAACAGCCGAGGTTTTTCCTGCCCGGCATCACCTGCACTTGAATACCAAACTTATCAAACAACTCATCATGTAAAGCCAAAAAATCGCGGTTTTCCAATATCGTAGGCATTGGCACAACCGCCATTGAACCAATCATTTCCTTTGGACAAGGCGGTTGCACTTCCAGCCCTTCACAAAGTAGCCGTCTTCCCTGCAACACTAGCTGATGATTTTGCTGCATTAATTCTGTCCACCCACCAGGTAGCAACGAACCCATAAAAGCGATCGCTTCTGGCACACACATATAAGCTGTAGGATCGTCTGTACCTGTCCAGTCAAATTCCAACTGAAAGCGGCTTTTATCAGTGCGTGGCGAATTTGTCCCGTGGCTAATTGTCAGAGGACGAATTTCTGACTGTTTATCTCGTCGCACATACAAAAATGCTGCCCCCTTGGGCGCACACAGCCATTTATGACAATTCCCCGTGTAATAAGTTGCGTCAATCTCTCGCAAATCGAGAGAAATCATTCCAGGCGCATGTGCCCCATCGACCAATGTATCTACACCCCGTTGTTGCAACTCCTTCGCCAACTCTTGAATCGGGAAAATTAGCCCTGTCTGGCTGGTAACATGATCCAAAAGTGCTAATCGGGTTTTTGGTGAAACTCGCTCAATTACTGCTGCGATTACTTGCTGTGGCGAGTCAATAGGGAAAGGAACTTTTGCCACCACCACCCGCGCACCAGTGCGACTGGCAATAAAATCAAGTGCATTGCGGCAAGCATTATATTCGTGGTTAGTTGTAAGTATTTCGTCCTCTGGTGAAAACGTCAGCGACCTTAACACCGAATTAACGCCAGTCGTCGCATTGGGGACAAATACCAAATCCTGCACATCAGCACCTACAAAGGCCGCTAGCTTACTTCTGGCATCGTCTAGCAGAGGTTCCCATTCCCTAACAAAAAAGCGCAAAGGTTCATGTTCGAGTTGCGATCGCAAACGTTGTTGAAACTCCAGCACTTGTTTAGGACAAGCACCAAAAGACCCATGATTCAGAAACGTCACAGTCGAGTCAAGCGACCATAAGTCTCTCATGGATAATCTAGAATCCAAAATTTAAAATCCAAAATTGCTAAACTCCCCAGGCTGGATTCGAACCAGCGACCAATCGATTAACAGTCGATCGCTCTACCACTGAGCTACTGAGGAACGCTCACGATTTATAATCTTAGGGCTAAAAATAGTATTTGGCAAGTACTTTCGCCAATATTTTTTTTTAGATAGTTAATTTATAGAAATTTTGCAGCCAAAATCTATTCAAGAATTTAAGCAGAGACTCTTAGATACTAAATATCTACTACAATCCCATTCGTAATTCAGCCAGACGCTGCCGCGCCTTAGCATCAATGCCATTAGCTAAAAACCGACTCTTAGATTGTTTGCGCGTATGATACTTCTGTCGCATCCGGCAGACAGTGGCTTCCACTTCGCCACAGAGTTGTTGTGCTGACAACCATTCAGCCCCATACCCTTGTATCATCAACTGCTGTGCCCGATCTGATGTAGCAACAATCACACGAGAAATCAAAGATTGGGCTATTTGGTGGCGAAAAGAAGCGCAGGATTTTTCAATATAAGTATCTGCGGTTTGCCCAAAATCAGTGTAATAAACAGATAAAAGCTCAGTAATAATTTCTTTATTACTAGAGGTGTTTTGATATTGGGCATCAAAAACTATCTGAGTTGTGTAACCTTGAAACGCACTATAACCAGTCATTGCTTCCACAAGTTCGCCCCGTGCGGCCTCTAATCCAACGCTATCACGCGTTTTTTTAAGGCAAGGCCAAGCGCCTATTATATTGTAGCCGTCCACTAACAAAACGGCTTGGAGTAAGGAACGGGGCATGGTTTTTAATCACAATTTTCTAGAGTTAACAAAATTCATTCATAAGTTTTATAATAATTGATGCATAGTCTGTAACACTATGTTACATAAAACAAAAAATACGGCAGCCTCACAAAACTCAAACTTCAGATAGACGCACCAACTTAAAACGCGCCTTTATTTAAAAGGCGCGTTAGAGTTCTAGTTAGTATTATTCAGGAATGCGAAATGCAATGAATTTTACTTAGCACTCAGCACTTAATTAAGAGGCTTCGCTGTGTACCTCCATCAGACGTTGTTTGAGACGTTCGGCTTCACCACTATCTACCAGAGAGCCTTTTTCTAGCAAGAAAGCGCCGTCACAATAATTCAACTCATCTAATCGATGTGTCACCCATAGGGCTGTAATACCTCGACTTTTGACAAGGCGGCGGACACCAGCAACTAAATCCAGCTGGCTATCTGGATCTAGTAAGGCAGTGGGTTCATCTAATAATAAGACTTCACAGCGACGGGCGATCGCACCGGCGATCGCGACTCGCTGTTTTTGTCCCCCAGAGAGTGCATAAATAGGGCGTCGTTGCAATGTAAGCAAATTCACCGCTCCAAGCGCCTCCTCAACTCTTGCTCTGGTAGCAGCAGGCGGCAACTTTTCTTCCACCAATCCAAAAGCCACATCAGCACCAACAGTTGGCATCACCAGTTGATGATCTGGATTTTGGAAGACAAAGCCAACGGGTTGCAAAACCCGAATTTCGCCAGATTCAGGAGCTAATAACCCCGCCAGCAGTCTCAGTAAAGTAGATTTTCCGCTGCCATTTGTACCTAAGAGCATCCAAAACTCACCCTTGGGTACTTCTAAAGAGCAAGATTTGATAACTTTTTCTCCATTCGGCCAACTGAAATTTAAATCCTTGACCTCAATGCCCACTTGAGCCATTTGTCAACCTTGGTTACTCAGCAGCTACGGCAAAAAAGCCAGGTGGTCTGCCACCACCTGGGGTTGTACCATCTTTCTGAACAATCTGCACCCCAGAAATTTCACTAGCGCGGACAGCAATTTTTTTCTCTGTCTTGCCTTCGCATTTGAGTTCTACAATGTCAGGGTTCCCAGAACGGATTGCTGCCAAAATTAGCTGATAGACAGCCTCAGCATCCTCTGCTGACTTACGTTGTACTGAGATTGGGAAAGCAGTGTTTCTGATGCTTAAATCGATGGTAAACATTTAGCAATAATCAAATTTAACTGTGGACTCATTTTAGCGTCAGCTGAGTGATTCTAGGGAAATGAGGATTGGGCATCCCTTCTCTGCGAGACGCTACGCGAACGACTCCGCTTAGGACAAGTGGGCATTGGGCATTAGTTATTTCTTCGATCCATTGCTCCTTTGCCTCTCTGCCTCTCTGCTTCTGATTCCCTATTCCCTACTCCCCATTTATCACCTCATCTGAATCAAAAAATAAATTTTATGAGAAAACCCCTAGAAAAATTAGCAATTTACACCTAATATAATTAAAGGTGTGTAAAAAATTGTAAACTTGGTTAACAACCTGGTTAACTTTCTGCTTATGGAAGGCCTTAATATCGCCATCTATAATACAGATACAACCTGTACTTATAAACATTTGGAGATTTGCTCTAATGACCATCGCAGTTGGACGTGCGCCCAGTAGAGGGTGGTTTGACGTTCTAGACGACTGGCTCAAGCGCGATCGCTTCGTATTCGTAGGTTGGTCAGGGATACTATTATTCCCCTGCGCCTTCCTAGCACTAGGCGGTTGGCTGACCGGCACCACCTTCGTCACCTCTTGGTACACCCACGGATTAGCCTCTTCCTACTTAGAAGGCTGTAATTTCCTAACAGTAGCAGTATCCACCCCCGCCGACAGCATGGGACATTCCCTACTGCTGTTGTGGGGTCCAGAAGCCCAAGGCGACCTCACCCGTTGGTTCCAACTGGGTGGGTTGTGGCCATTCGTTGCCCTACACGGAGCCTTCGGTTTGATCGGCTTCATGTTGCGGCAATTTGAAATTGCCCGTTTAGTAGGAATACGTCCTTACAACGCTCTGGCTTTCTCAGCTCCGATTGCAGTATTCGTCAGCGTATTTCTGATGTACCCCTTGGGACAATCTAGCTGGTTCTTTGCACCCAGCTTTGGGGTGGCTGCAATTTTCCGGTTCCTACTATTCCTGCAAGGGTTCCACAACTGGACACTCAACCCCTTCCACATGATGGGTGTTGCGGGTGTATTGGGTGGTGCGCTACTGTGCGCCATTCACGGTGCCACAGTCGAAAATACCTTGTTTGAAGACGGTGATGGTGCTAACACCTTCCGCGCCTTCAATCCAACCCAGTCGGAAGAAACCTACTCAATGGTGACAGCAAACCGTTTCTGGTCACAGATTTTCGGGATTGCTTTCTCTAACAAGCGCTGGTTGCACTTCTTTATGTTGTTCGTGCCAGTTACAGGCTTGTGGATGAGTGCCGTCGGCATCGTCGGTTTAGCACTCAACCTGCGGGCTTACGATTTCGTCTCCCAAGAATTACGGGCGGCGGAAGACCCGGAGTTTGAAACCTTCTATACCAAAAACATTTTGCTCAACGAGGGTATCCGCGCTTGGATGGCTCCTCAAGATCAACCCCACGAACAATTTGTATTCCCTGAAGAAGTTCTACCTCGCGGTAACGCTCTCTAAGAATTCAAATTTGACCATGACCTCAGTTAAGGTTGTGGTTGGCGAAAATTGGCACACCCAGATAAAATAATCTCCTTGTAATCAACCAATAAAGTGTCAATTTTCACTATCTCTAGTAATCTCCCATCAAAAAGGTGGGAGATTTTTTATATATTGGTTAATATCTCTAAATTTATGTGTTATGTTAGATGAAGGTTATAAACCCAGAGTAAATTCTCTGCCCTTTTGAGACTAAGACCGCTTAGGCAACAAGGAGGTGATGCCCATGATAGAAAGTAGTATACGCATGGGTCATCAGGTTGCAGTTAGCCGGCTGTGTGCCGGGGCTGTTCTCTAAAAGTTAGCCTTAGTTATCTTTGAGATACTAAGTTAGCTCAAGTAGCTAGGCAAGCTCGGAGTTCCTTCCGGCAGTCTGGTTGCAACCTGAAGACCCGCTAGACCGCTCTGACTTAGATCACCCGATCTAAATCAGGGCGGATAGTTTTTTATAAGTGATTTTTGTTTTATCAATGCTTACTTTTAAAAGAGAGATAGGGATGGCTGCCACGAACAAAGCCAACCTATTTAAGTTTTCTTAAAAAGCATAAATATCTTGGTTAAACCTTGGAGTTTGACCAAATATGAGAAATAGCGTCTATCTGCCAAGTCTGATTGAAATCTAGACACACGAATTCTGACTGAATTTATTCTCCCATATTTTCTGTGTGGAGAATAAAGGAGTTTGTCTTTGTCAGATCCAAAATGTTGTAACAAATATAAAAGTAGGAATTTCTTGATATGGCACAACTACTCACCGAAGCCCAAATTCAAGAACAGGCAAAGATTTTGTCAGATTGGACTATTCAAGATTCCAAGTTGCAGATTACCCGTACATTTAAAGATTTTATTGAAGCAATGGAGTTTGTCAATAAACTAGTTGAACCGGCTGAGTCAGCCCGACATCATCCAGATATAGAGATTTCCTACAATAAAGTAAAGATTACACTTACAACACATGATGTAGGCGGATTGACGCAGCCAGACTTTGATGTAGCACGGGTGATTTCCCAGATTAACTAAGTGATTTCTTTTAATATCTTGTACCAAACTATAAGAAGTCACTACAATATACGGTTTATATAGCCGAGCCAGTATGTTTTAACTGGGGTGAGATTTATACTAGGAGCGAGTGGAAGAAGCGATTTTCGCTCGCAAACTCTAAGTGTCTAAAACTTCAGTAATTTAGCTTGTGTAGAGAGCGAATGACCCAAACTCTACTCCCTGCTTAGATATTTAGATAAGTATGTGTGACAGTTATTAAGGCGATCGCTCCAATATTGCCATCTAGATCGGATGTTTTATAATGTTATGATATAAAGATATGTTTTTGCATAAGTTAATCACATCAGTTTTTAACCCAAAGTTAATCGTTTATTAGCTTTGCAAAAACTAGAATTGTAGTAGAGACAACTATGCCTCATCCATAGGTTTCAATGAGATGTCGCATTTTCGAGAATTAGGTGTAACGAAACCAATTATCTAAACAAGGTGTGAGGAGTAAAGGAAAAATGTCTAATCTATTATGGAAATCCTTAGTGGTTAGCCCAGCAGTTTTGGGAGCAACATTGTTAGTTTCGGCAACAGCAATGGCGGCCCCAAGCAAAACCACAGAAGTATCACCAGCCAAGCAACTAGGTGTAACTGAAGTTGCCCAACAGCCAGAAATACTAGCTCAAACAACCATAGATCAAGTTAATCGCTACAGCAACGAAGGCAACCAAGGCAATTCTCAGTCTCAAGTAACATCGGTTTCTCAATTTTCCGATGTACAACCTACTGACTGGGCATTCCAAGCATTGCAGTCCTTGGTTGAGCGCTATGGTTGTATTGCAGGTTATCCGAATTCCACATATCGCGGTAATCGTGCTTTGACCCGTTATGAATTTGCTGCTGGTTTGAATGCCTGTTTGGATCGGGTTAACGAATTGATTGCCACAGCAACAGCTGACTTGGTGACAAAACAAGATTTAGCTACCTTACAACGGTTACAAGAAGAATTTTCCGCAGAATTGGCAACCCTACGCGGTCGCGTAGATTCCCTAGAAGCGCGGACTGCTGAATTGGAAGCAAACCAGTTCTCTACTACCACAAAACTAGTCGGTGAAGCCGTTTTCGCCGTTAGTGATGTATTTGGAGGTAACACTGGTGACGCTAACAATACTGTCTTCCAAGATCGGGTACGTTTAGACTTGCAAACCAGCTTCACTGGTAGAGATGTTTTGCATACACGTCTGGCAGCAGGTAATGCACAAGCCTTTTCAATAAGGGATGACGTTAATAATCCGATCGGTACTGCTGAAGGCACACAAACATATCAAGTTGGTATAGGCAATGGTAACAACAGTGTCAGAATTGACCGCTTGACTTATGAAGCTCCCATCGGGCCAGCCCAAGTTTACCTCGCAGCTAGTGGCGGTCGTCATAGCCAGTATGCTGCTGTCAACAATCCTTACTTTTTTGACAACACTGACGACGGTGGTAACGGCGCTTTATCTACCTTTGCTTCTGAAAGTCCTATCTATCGGATTGGTGGCGGTGCTGGTATAGCACTCAATGTACCCCTTGGTAAAGGTGGCGGTATCCTGGGAAATAGCTCAATCACTGCGGGTTACTTGGCATCACAAGCTAATAATCCTGGTCTTAGTACAGGCCTGACCAACGGTGACTATGCAGCTCTCGGACAGTTGAACTTTAGTGTTGGCGATCGCTTGGCTTTAGCTGCTACCTATGTCCACGCATATAGTGCCAGTGGTGCTTTATTTGACTCTGGTACAGACGGAACAACTGGAGCTTTTGATGTAGGTACTGGACAAGCTAACTTTTTAGGTAATGCAGCAGGTGTAACCCGATCTAACAGCAACTCCTACGGTGTGTCGGCTGCGTTTAGACCTAGCGACAAACTCTCCGTTAGTGGATTCGTCTCTTACCATGATGTTACAGGTGCAGGTGCAGGTGATGATTATCAAGCTTGGAGCTACGGTTTAGGGGTAGCCTTACCTGATTTCGGTAAAAAAGGTAACGTTTTAGGTGTTTTTGCTGGTGCAGAACCCTATTCCTTTAACCGCCCAGGTTTTGGTGGCAACAATGATATACCCTACCACTTTGAAGGCTTCTACAAGTATCGTGTGTCGGATAACATCTCTGTAACCCCTGGTGTCATCTGGTTGACCTCTCCTGGTCAAAATAGCGATAACGATGATGCTATTATCGGTACGCTCAGAACAACTTTCACCTTCTAGAGTGTTGATTATCTGCTGACAAATTTGAACTCTATTTATCCCCGCCATTAGGCGGGGTTTTTTGTTTTCGGTAATAATAATGGATAAACCCCAGTAGTTAACCGGAGTATAATAGAAAAGTTAGAAGTTATGAGTTATGGCGGGTTTGATATGAATAGACTAGAGTAATGCCTACTCTACAAGTGACTTACGCCGTGAGTAACTTTTTCTGAGCGAGCTTTTTGAGTAGAAGTTGGCGGTATAAAGCTACATATTGCGTAGTATCTTAACTCTACCAATTTGAGATTTTGAACTTTGGATTTGAGATTGAAGAAAAAATCTCAAATTCAAATTGAATGAGTTCTAACTCCTAACTCCTAATTCCTAACTAATTTTTACCCCTAACTTATTGCTGCTTGTGGAACTATCCTGTAAATCGGAATACGCAATTCTCGCCTTATTAGAGATGGCCGCTCATTACGAAAGCGGCGAACCTCTGCAAATTCGACAAATTGCAGCACAACAAAATATACCCGATCGCTATCTGGAACAGCTACTAGCAACCTTGAGGCGTGGCGGTATAGTTAAAAGTCAGCGTGGGTCAAAAGGTGGCTATCTGTTAACGCGAGAACCCCGAAAAATCATCCTTTTTGAGATTTTGGAATGTTTAGAAGGCTTAGAGGCGCGGGCTGGCGAAGAAAACGTTAATTCCAAAAGCATAGACAGTTCAGTTATAGAAGAAATTTGGCAAGAAGCAAGTCGCGCGGCAAATTCAGTCTTGCAAAAATATACGCTCCAGGATCTTTGTGAAAAACGAGATTCGCGGCAGCAATTAGATATCATGTACTACATTTAGTCAAGAGTCATTTGTCATTAGTCATTGGTCATTTGTTGATGACTAATGACCAATAACAAATAATTAATAATCAAGGACTAATTTATGCGAATAGCTCGTAACATTACAGAACTTGTTGGTCGTACACCCCTAGTGCAGTTGAACCGGATTCCTCAAACAGAAGGATGTGTTGCAGAAATTGTGGTGAAACTGGAAAGTATGAACCCATCGGCATCAGTTAAAGACCGGATTGGGGTAAGTATGATTAACGCTGCCCAAGAGGAGGGGCTAATTACTCCTGGGAAGACAGTATTGGTAGAACCCACTTCTGGAAACACTGGTATTGCCCTAGCAATGGCAGCAGCAGCAAAGGGTTATCGATTAATTTTGACAATGCCAGAGACCATGAGTGGAGAGCGTCGGGCAATGTTGCGAGCTTATGGAGCAGAACTGGAACTAACACCAGGAATGGAAGGTATGAGTGGGGCAATTCAACGAGCGCAGCAAATAGTTAATACTACACCAAATACCTACATGTTACAGCAGTTCCGCAATCCAGCTAATGCAAAAGTGCATCGGGAAACTACAGCGCTTGAAATCTGGGAAGATACCGATGGACAAGTCGATATCATTGTGGCAGGAGTGGGTACAGGTGGTACGATCGCTGGTGTAGCAGAAGTGATTAAAGCACGTAAGCCTAATTCTAAGGCGATCGCAGTTGAACCAGCCAATAGCCCCGTTTTATCTGGGGGACGACCAGGCCCCCACAAAATTCAGGGAATTGGTGCTGGGTTTATTCCCCAAGTACTCAAGATAAAATTAATTGATGAAGTGATTACCGTCACCGATGAAGATGCGATCGCCTACAGTCGGCGTTTGGCAAAAGAAGAAGGGCTACTATCTGGTATTTCCAGTGGAGCAGCTTTATGTGCAGCAATTCGCGTTGCTCAACGTCAAGAAAATCAGGGACGTTTAATTGTAATGATTCAGCCCAGTTTTGGTGAGAGGTATTTGAGTACACCGTTGTTCCAAGACCTAGAGGCAAGATTGGCCGCTAGCGTAAGTTAACGATACATTGAATCAATGGTCAATTATAACCGCGTTTCTAACCATTACGAAACTCTCAAAGTTAGTCCAAGTGCAAGCCTTGCGGAGATTAAACAAGCTTATCGCCGCTTGGTTAAATTGTTTCATCCTGACAGTAATCAGGAAAGTGCCGATCGCGAGCAAATTATCCGCATCAATGCAGCTTATGAAGTCTTAGGCGACAATCAAAATCGCCGCAATTATGACCAAGAACTGCAAGATGACTCCCAAAAATTAAATAGCGATCGCCAACAGCGTACAGCATCAGCCCAAAAGCATTACCAGACAACACGAAAAACTGGACGCGATGTTGACGAGCAAGTTGAAGAATGGCTGCGCCAAGTTTATCAACCAGTAAATCGCTTGCTTTGTACGATTCTTTATTCGTTAGAAGAACAAATGGAGCAATTAGCTGCCGATCCCTTTGATGATGAGTTGTTAGATGAATTTCAGGAATACTTAAAAACTTGTCGAGATGACCTCAAGCAGGCACAAACTACTTTTCGCTCCCTGCCAAATCCCCCTAGTTTAGCAAGAACAGCGGCTCACCTCTACTACAGCCTCGATCAAGTAGGAGATGGACTTGATGAATTAGGTTACTTTCCTTTGAACTACGATGAGCGTTATTTACACACAGGTCATGAACTATTCCGCATAGCTTCGAGATTACACTGTGAAGCACAAGCTTCTGTTACATAATTATTGGGCACTGGGCATTGGGCATTAGGTATAAGTCAATATCGCTAGATGTCAAAGGACAGATGACAAATGACTAATGATTAATGACACATAACTTAGGAATTAGTTTATGCTGGAAGCAGAAAAAGATTAAGAAATTTTAAATTCTGCTGATAGTGTACTCATGCAATGCATTGTTAATCGCCGCGCCCAGTTTGCAGCAAGTCATCGTTATTGGTTGCCAGAACTGAGTGAAGCCGAGAATATTGAGAAATTTGGTGCTGGTACTAGATTTCCGGGACACGGGCATAACTATGTCTTATTCATCTCCCTAGCTGGGGAATTAGATGACTATGGTATGGTGCTGAACTTGTCTGATGTGAAACACGTAATTCAACGGGAAGTTACCAGTCAATTGGACTTCTCTTATCTCAATGATGTGTGGGCAGAATTTCAACAAACTCTGCCTACCACTGAGAATATTGCACGGATTATCTGGCAGCGACTAGCACCGCACTTGCCTTTAGTCCGCGTGCAGTTATTTGAACATCCTGAACTTTGGGCAGATTATATGGGAAATGCAATGGAAGCCTACCTTACTATCAGTACTCACTTTAGCGCCGCGCATCGGCTAGCTCATCCTAAACTCAGTAACGAAGAAAACACGCTTGTTTATGGTAAGTGCGCTCGTCCCAACGGTCACGGACACAATTATCATCTAGAAGTTACCGTGAAAGGGGAAATTGATCCACGTACTGGGATGATTGTTGATTTAGGTGCCCTGAATAAAGTGGTAGAAGATTATGTGGTGGAGCCATTCGATCACACCTTTTTAAACAAAGATATTCCCTACTTTGCCGAAGTTGTGCCGACTGCTGAAAATATCGCACTTTACATTAGTAATTTACTGCGATCGCCTATTCAAGAATTGGGAGCTAAACTTTACAAAGTGAAACTGATTGAAAGTCCCAATAACTCCTGCGAAATCTACTGTACTGAATCTGAATCAAATTCAGTCAGCGCAGCCGCGAGTCAGCCAGTATTAACAAGCGTTTAGGTAATTGAAAATTTAGTTAGGCATAGGACATAGGGAACTGATATCATCCCAATGCCCAATGCCCAATACTTCGACTACGCTCAGTACAAGTGCCCAATGCCCACTTAAAAAAGTTTACTTACTAAGCAGTTAAAACCAGGTAGCAAAGGACTTGTCAATTCATCTTGATTAAATAAAGTAGCTGCTAACTTTAATACAGCCTGTTCGCGTCGATAAACCTCAACTTTTTTCTGTATAGAATCGCAAATCCAATATTCCTGAACTCCTTGCACCGAGTACAGCTTTAGCTTTGTTTCCTTGTCGCGTTTCTCGTTTTTTTCGCCGGGAGATAAAACTTCTACTACTAACTCTGGTGCGCCCGTGAGATGTCCAGCTTCATCTAGTAAGTTTTTTAAGCGTTCATGACTTGCCCATACCACATCAGGGATCACATTGTCCGAATCTGAGAAAATAATTCCAGGTGCGATCGCAGCTTTACCTAAACCAGTTTCATCTGACCAAATTTTGAGAACTGTACCAATATTGACACAACTTGATTGATGATCCCAGTGAGGTGCTTTGGTCACAAATAGTTCTCCATCAATAATCTCATAGCGATTTCTGCGATCGCTAGCAAATAGCTCTAGGTCAGCAGTCGTCCAACGCACTGGAGTTGTTTGCATAGAAACCCCCTAGCCTTTTCCTAAATCATATTTTAAAAATACCGACGGCGGGCAGAATGTCGCAAATAGCGATAAATGCCCCACGCTAAAACTCCAAAAAAGAGATTTAGTAAAAAGCGGCTAAATATAAACCATAAAATATAAGTGTCAAAAAGCTTTGACGGACTCAAAGGACTAATTTTCCTGATTAAGAGAAACAGCCCAAAAATAGCATTTCCACCCAGCACAAGGGCAAACAGCACTAAACTCCTCTGCCAGTAACGGCGCTGGATTGTACGGTCACAAATCAGGGTAATTACAGGTTTACCTTGTACTTTTCGCAGTAATTGTTCCAGGCGCCAAAACATCCATAACAGAAAAGGAAATAAACCATAACTCAGGAAACGTAGAGGTAATGAGTAACCCCAAGCACTAGATAGAACATTCACTAGGGCATGACAGTTGACAGAATTTAGCCAAGCCCTAAAAATAAACTTTTTGTCGCGATTTAACCGATTTTTAGAGGAAATATAGGTTCCTAATGCATATCCCCAAGGTGCAGAGAACATAGCATGGACTGGCGTGCCGATAGTACGTTCAAAAACTGATGCTGTACCGTGGAAAAAGTAAATCCAGTTCTCTTCAGCAGTGAATCCCAAGGAAACGGCGATCGCGAAGAGGAAAACTGTAGAGTTAAATAATCGATACTTGCGTTGCAGATAGGAGATTGGGATAACAACCGCAGCCAACTTGCAGCCTTCTTCAATTGGGCCTATTTCCACAAGCTGCCGCAAGGCTGTACCAGGAAGCCAACGTTTCATTTGCTGCCAGTCTACAAACCAGTTGGCTATAATTTCAAAAACCCATTCGAGGCTAAGGGCTAAAAAACCAGATATTGCCCCAATGATAAAGAACATGAGTAACTTTAACAGAGGTGGGGCAAATGGCACTCGACAGTAGTAGTAGCCAAGCAGCAGTAAGGGTGGTATTGCTGCCCACAACAATAGAGATAAATCAACCACTCACCTGAGCAATTACTGTACGGTGACGGTGGGTATTGTTGGTAATAGTGGGAGCTTGGAAACCCGCCTCAACAATAGCTTGCTCAATGTCCAAAGCAAAATATTCATCTAAATACGGTTCAGTACTTTTGAGCAAAGTCAAAATGTAGGCTGGCATTTTCTTGTAAACTTCAGATTTGGGATTCATATCCATAATTGCCAAGTAGCCACCCGGACGCAACAGACGCCGCATTTCAGTTAAAATCTGTCGGGTTGCTGATTGGGGTAATTCGTGGCACATCAGGAAAATGGAAACTAAATCAAACGAGGCATCAGGTAGCCCGGTAGATTCAGCTTGGGCATGAAGCCAGTTAATTTTAGCTTGACGTTGCCCAGCCCGGTAATTGGCAACGGCTAAAAAGTAGGGAGATAAGTCTAAGCCTGTAATTTTGGTATGGGGATAAATTTCTTGTAGGGCAAAACTACTCAAGCCCACACTACATCCTACATCTAAGATGTCTTGCGGCTCATTGGGGATTTGACTTTTCAGGATATTGTGGTAACTTTGGCGCAGCATTGGATCGCCTTGCGCTTCTTCAGCGCTCTGCCAAATCTTAGCGTGGACAGCGTAAGCAGCAGGTTCTACCTCAAAAGCCGCTTGCCAACTGAGATTTCCGGTTTCGTAGGCATGGAATGAGGTGACGTAGTAATCGGGGTAGGAAAGCTGAGGATTTTGTACTTGAGCGAGATCGTTCTTCCAATCACGCGCTTGTAGTGTTTCGACTTCTTGCGTCCAAGGCACACCAATTCTCTCGGCACGTTTAATCATCATTTGTCTAGCTTGATGCTTGGCTAAGTTAGCTAAAGGCTGAATTGCCAGTATGCCATTCACCAAGCGGGAAGCTAAACCAGGATTAGTGTTTACAGCAGCAGTCATAAATTAGTTTGGATTTAACAGCCTTTTCTACTTATGACATACTTGCTAGACAGCAGTCTAGAAATGAATTGAATTGTATAACGGTAGTCTTCCTCCTTTGGCTTGCCCCAAGCAACAAATATTATAGAAAGTTTACATTTTGAGAACAGCAAAGTTCCGAGAAACTGTGAATTATGCCAGTTTACAATTTATATTTTATTCAGAGAATTTTATTTAAGACTGGTAAAATTTTGATTCTTAGCAACATCTGTCTCAACAGAGATGGCAAAAAACTGAGTGGCATTTATGAAGAAAATTACAAAAATTTCAGCTTATTGAGAGTCAAGTATGGCCAGAGCAAGAAGAAGAGCAAGTGGCTTTTTAAAAGATTTTCAAGATTTTGCCCTTAAAGGCAATATAGTTGACTTGGCGATCGCTGTGATCGTTGCTGGTGCTTTTGGCAAGATTGTCACTTCCTTTGTTGAAGATGTAATCATGCCATTGATTAATCCCTTGGTTAGTTTTGCTGGCACAGACTGGAGAACAATCGCCATTGGCCCGGGAATCAAGATTGGTCACTTTCTTGGCGCAATAGTTGACTTTGTAATCATTGCCTTAGTTTTATTTGTGGCAATTCGAGCCTTACAAAAATTCAAGAGACAAGAAGAAGTCGCCGATGAACCCCTAGCAGACCGTAACCTTGTAGCCCAAGAAAGATTGACTGGCGCGTTGGATAGACTCAACCAAACCTTGGAAACTCGGAATAATCAAGTTTTGTAGTGGGGAGTGGGAGAGCAGGGGAGCAGGAAAGAATAATCAATACGCAATACCCAATGCCCAATGCCCCATGCCCAATGCCCCATACCCAATGCCCTACTTTGCAGCAGGCTTAAGAGCTAATAACATTTCTAATTCACTAGTAGATTTATCAGGGCTAATAGCGGTAAAACCAACACCGCGAATGGAATTCAAAATGGTGAGGGTATCGGCGTTAGATGATACCAAACTATTGATTAGGGGCACAGTTTTAGTTTTGTCCATATCTAGGTAGAAATAGCCACCGTTGGGCTTTTGCAAAGAACCAGTCACGGCTTTGAAAGCGTCGCTAGTGTCAAGAGATGGATTTTTGCGATCGCTAACTGCGTCAGCAATGGGGCCACCAAGAGCTACAAATACAGTATCTTGGTCTAGCCAACCATGTGCTAATAAAGCTCCTTGTCGGGGAATTTGCCACTCAGTTACGTCTTTACCACCAATATTTCTATTGGCGACGTTGATTTGTTGGGTTTTGGCAAGGGTATCCAATTTTGTTAAAGTGGCTTCGGCAGTTTTGCGATCGCTAGTATCAAATACTAAAGCACCTCCAAAACCAACACTCGCTAATACTCCTTGATTTGATGGAATCGCACCAAAGGCGAATTCCCCATTCATCCAACCAAAAACATCCTTATCCAGGTCTATATTGACAGTTTTCAACTGTCCTCGCGCTTGTTCCAGAGCTTGCTTCATTTCTGGATAATCTTTTGACTGCTCTACTAGCACTTCCCAACCACGGCTGATGCCATTTCCGCTAATCAGAGCAAAGGTATCAGCAGGAAATTGCCCGACTATATTCCCAGGACTTGATTGATACTGAAATTTATTTAATTGTGGATCTAAATTAGCGATCGCTTTTACCCGCACTCCCGCATCATCAACTCCAACACCCGCTACCACAGATTTTATCTGCTTCAGTTGTGTCAGGGTTTGTGGCGGTAACTGCTTTGCCTGCGGATTTCCAGCAGTTAATTGCTGTATCATCTCGGCATAGTCTGGTACATAAATTTGGGCGAGGCTGTTTTTAACATCCACTCCTTTAAGAATGCTGCTAGCACCTTCTTTACTGGCAAAAGAAGACTGTCCCTTAAAGGTGTCAATTGCTTTTTCTACAGCTTGCTTTTCAGGGGCTAATACCAACTGACTATCATTTAAAACTACGCTATACGTTGGCTTGCCATTTTGTGTAGTTTCGACAATTTTTTGACCTTGATAGTCAGATTCCTGTAATTTCACCCCTTTTTGTGACTTCAATTTGTTAGCAAAATTCAAGGCGCTGAGTTTGTCCTTGATTCCCACCACTATCAGGATATTTGATTCCTCCTGTAAATTTGTTGGTACATTAGGTGCCCCAGAGGGTACCTTTAACTGTGCTGGTTTGACGGGATTTGGTGGCAATACAGCAATCATCACACCACCAGCCCAAGGCTTTATGTCTTGTTCATAAGAAACGTTACTGTCACTGAACATTTGCTTATTGAAATCTTCCAGACCTTTTGCCACTAACTTTTGTGCTTCTGGAGTGCCAAACTGCTGTAATTTTGCCCAGGCTTGAGAGTCAGTAGTAATATAAGTTGCCATCAGTGCTGTTGAAGGTACTACTTTAGCACTACCTAGAGCGTCTGATGTACCTACTGGTGAGCCTTTAAAGTACGTATAAGCCGCTATACTTCCTACGACAACGACGGCAGCACCAACAGCAGGAATGAGAAATTTTGATTTACTTTCAGGCATTTTGTTATCCTCTTTTGCTCAGATTGTCACCGAGATTTATACAA
This sequence comes from Nostoc sp. DedQUE08, assembly GCF_034530895.1. Taxonomy (NCBI): domain Bacteria; kingdom Bacillati; phylum Cyanobacteriota; class Cyanophyceae; order Nostocales; family Nostocaceae; genus Nostoc; species Nostoc sp. DedQUE08. Next base: position 40,763 of record NZ_JAVRCD010000001.1, on the reverse strand, counting down.
GTGTCACTGTAGAGTTTTCGGATTTATAATAATTTCCGCTAATCCATCGCTAGACTAACCCATGACAAAAGGATTCAGCAGCACGCTGATTGACAAGCTGCACATCTATCTCCTACTTGCAGACAATTATTGCTTTTGACATCTATTATTAATCGGATATTAATTATAAAGATTCTCAGTTAAACGTGACGTCTCAATCAGCAAACATCCAACTTAAAAGTGATTTTTCACTACAAATGGGTTTTTGCAAATTAAATACATAGCAATCCTATCTGATTTGTAAAAATTGCAAAGGTAAGATTCCCGACAACTCTTATGAAGTTGAGAATCTCAATTGTTTACGAATGATTTCAGATTGCGATCGCACTTGGATCTCACAGTTCATCTATGCAGCAAACAAGCTAGCGATGTCTACGACGGGCTATTCGGCGTCGCCAATTTGTTAAAGAGGTTAACAGGATTTGGGAAGCGCAACGTCAATCTACAAGCGTTCTCTCTGAGCGACTTTTACGGGCACTCGCCAATACAAGAGTTTTTACGGAGACAGAAATCGGTTATTGTACTCTCGCACAACTGGTATCCTGCATTTATGGTATTTACTGATAAAATTAGTAATCCTACAAATTAGCGGTCTAAAATTACTCTCAAAAATACTTCAACCAGATGAGGAGCGAATCTGCAAATGATATGCTGTTCATTTTAAACAAAATAGCGTGTTTAGCAGCAAGCTATCCTAAAGTTATAAAAATAATTAGGAGTATTTGTACTTAATGAGAATCTATCGAGGTGCAAGAGACTCTTGACTCAATACCAAATGCAGAACATCAGCAAAAGTAAATGCGGCAGGGATATGGAAAAAATCCCACGATCGGTTGCCGATCTTTGGAAATTCGGGTGAGATTAATTTCAATCTCCCAATCCCAAGGTGAGAAGTCACCTCCATAATGCCCTGTTGAGGGAAATACATCAGATACCGCTATTTTACTTAACTACATCCAACCAAGCCAGACTTTTCAGGATTACAAGGTCAGTAAGCATCAATGTCGCAGTCTTATTTTGATACAGATAATAACGGACACAAACCTTTTGAGTTACCGGGAGCAAGACCACACTACAACCCCGATCGCCCCGGACAGGTAGAGCATATTTTTCTCGATCTCAGCCTGGATATCCCCAAGCAAAGCTATCAGGGCAGTTGTAGCATTCGCCTCTTGCCAATCCGTAATGGTATTGATCGTTTGACTTTGGATGCTGTCAATCTAAATATCAAGTCTGTGCAGGTGGACGAAGTGCCACAAAATTTTGACCATGACGGGGAACAGCTTTCTATTCAACTTTCTCAGGGAACCCAGATTGGTCAAGGCTTGCTGATTGCGATCGCTTACTCGGTGACAAAACCGCAACGCGGTATTTATTTTATTCAACCAGATAAGCACTACCCTAACAAACCTACTCAAGTGTGGACTCAAGGGGAAGACGAAGACTCTCGCTTTTGGTTCCCCTGCTTTGACTATCCAGGACAACTGTCTACTTCGGAAATTCGTATCCGCGTTCCCAACCCTCTCGTGGCGATTTCCAACGGCGAATTGATTAACACCACAGAAGATGGCGATCATAAAATCTACCATTGGTTACAGCAACAAGTTCATCCTACCTACTTGATGACTTTAGCAGTAGGTGATTTTGCTGAAATTCGAGATGAGTGGAACGGTAAAGCTGTCACCTACTATGTAGAAAAGGGACGGGAGGAAGATGCTAAACGCAGCATGGAAAAAACTCCCCGAATGATCGAATTTTTGAGCCAAAAGTATGGTTATCCATATCCTTTTCCGAAATACGCCCAAGTTTGCGTTGACGACTTCATCTTTGGCGGCATGGAAAACACTTCCACAACACTGTTAACAGACAGATGTTTGCTAGATGAACGTGCCGCCTTAGATAACCGCAACACTGAAAGTTTAGTCGTCCACGAACTCGCGCACCAGTGGTTTGGCGATCTGGTGGTGATTAAGCATTGGTCTCATGCTTGGATTAAAGAAGGGATGGCTTCTTACTCTGAGGTAATGTGGACAGAACAGGAATATAGTTTAGAAGAAGCAGCTTACTATCGTTTATTGGAAGCTCGTCGTTACTTAAGCGAAGATAGCAGTCGTTATCGCCGTCCAATGGTAACGCACGTTTACCGAGAAGCTATTGAACTTTACGATCGCCACATCTACGAAAAAGGATCTTGTGTCTATCACATGATTCGGGCCCAATTGGGAGATGAGTTATTTTGGCAGGCAATTCAAACATTTGTCCGAGATAATGCCCACAAAACTGTAGAAACAGTAGACTTACTTAGGGCGATTGAAAAGGCAACCGGACGTAATCTTTTGTTCCTGTTTGACCAATACGTTTATCGTGGTGGTCATCCCGATTTTAAAGTAGCTTACTCTTGGGATGGAGATGCTAATTTAGCAAAAATTACAGTCACTCAAACCCAAGCTGATGAAGGTAAAAATGGCAGTAAGGATTTGTTTGATTTAAAAATACCTATTGGTTTTGGCTATACCCAACAAGAAAAAGTGAGGAGTGAGGAGTTAGGAGTTAAAAATAATTCCAAACTCATAACTCCTAACTCACAACTCAAAAATTTTACTGTCCGGGTGAATGAACGCGAACAAAGCTTCTACTTTCCTCTAGAAAATAAGCCCCAATTTATCAGCTTTGATGTTGGAAATAATTACCTAAAAACAGTAGCTTTAGAATATCCAATCGCGGAGTTAAAAGCACAGTTAGAATTCGATCCCGACCCAATTTCGCGTAGTTATGCAGCAGCAGCTTTGGCGAAAAAAGGTGGATTAGAAGCGATCGTTGCACTGTCTGCATCGCTAAAAAATGACCCATTGTGGGGCGTGCGCGTGGAAGTGGCGAAACAACTAGCCCAAATCAATTTAGATCAAGCCTTTGATGGTTTAATTCCTGGGTTAAAAGATAAAAATGCTTACGTGCGACGAGCTGTAGTGGAAGCACTTACTCAATTCAAAACTGCTGAAAGCTATAAAGTTGTCAGAGGGTTAGTGCAAAAGGGCGATCCCAGTTATTACGTGGAAGCAGCAGCTTCTCGTGTTATCGGGGCGATCGCCTCATCAAACTTAGAAGAAAAACCCAAGGAAGACAAGGTGTTAAAGCTGCTGAAAGGCGTTTTAGAAGAAAAGGCGGGTTGGAATGAAGTCGTACGGAGTGGGGCTGTTGCTGGTTTAGCTGAATTCAAAACCTCGGAAGCAGCTTTAAATCTGCTGCTAGAATACACCAAACTCGGTGTGCCACAACCCCTACGTTTAGCCACAATTCGCGCTTTAGGAAAGATTTCTGTAGGTCAAAGTCCGGTTAATTTGGAACGGATTTTAGAAAAATTAACAGAACTAGCCAAAGAAAGCTTCTTCTTAACGCAAGTGTCGGTAGCAGCAGCATTAGGACAAATGGAAACACCTAAAGCAGCGGGGATTTTGCGATCGCTAGCTGAACAAACAGCTGATGGGCGTGTACGTCGCTCTGCTGAGGAAGAAATTTCCAAGGTGCAAAAGAACATTGGTTCGGAAAAAACCCTGCGTCAACTGCGTGAAGATTTCGACCAACTCAAACAACAAAATCAGGAATTGAGAAGCCGTTTAGAAAACTTGGAGGCCAAATCTAAATAGCATTACATGATAATTAAAAGTCGGTAATTGGTAATTGTGGCAAAACTACTACCAATTACCAATGTTTTAGTTGATGCTGTAATTTTATTTTCCACTTAAATCATAGGTATAAATAAACATAGTACTAAGATCCCCGACTTATGTTAAAAGTCGGGGATCTTTATATTGTAAGCGGTTACTGAGTTTCAATTTGCATATATAGGTACATATTTATATTTATATAAATTAAAGTTAAGAAAAGATAAAATCATCTAAAACTTGGATAAGTAGTTGTAGTTTTATAAAGTATAATTAAGAAAAAGATAAACAAATCTAGGCAGTAACAGATGCTAAAATCGCCTCGATCGCTACCCCAAAGGGTAGAGTTCTAGTTATTTTAGACAGAAGATTACCGCTATCCTGAACTTGCAACTAACTTGTAGGTCAGGAAAAAAACAATAATTGTAAATTTTTCAGTTGAAGAGGCAAAAAAAGGCGTGGGTCAGTATCAACCTGCTCAACTAAAACTCTATAATCCAGATGCGATCGCTCGCTACTATAGCTCCCGTCCTTGGCTAGCCTGGGGGCGACTGCTGAGAATTATCTCCTCTTTTGCAGGATTTATATTCAATCTGAAGTGGGACGAGTGGCAAGATAAAGTTGAGCAAAACAAGGGTAAACGAGCTATCCAGTTGCGAGAACTGCTCACCCGCCTCGGCCCGACTTTTATTAAAGTTGGTCAAGCCCTCTCCACCAGACCTGACCTGATACGCAAAGATTTCTTAGAAGAACTGATCAAGTTACAAGACCAGTTACCACCTTTCGATAATGCGATCGCTTACCAGATTATCGAAACAGAACTAGGTCGTCCAATTCACGAAAGTTTTAGCGAACTGTCACCTCACCCAGTCGCTGCTGCTAGCTTGGGTCAGGTGTACCGGGGTCGTCTGGTTAGTGGTGAAGAAGTCGCCGTAAAGGTGCAACGCCCTAACTTACATCCGGTAATTACACGCGACCTATATCTAATGCGTTGGGCAGCAGGTTGGCTAGCTCCTTGGTTGCCTTTAAATCTCGGTCACGACCTAACTTTAATTGTGGACGAGTTTGGCACGAAGTTATTTGAAGAAATTGACTATATTAATGAAGGCCGCAACGCCGAGAAATTTGCTACCAACTTCCGCAACGACCCACAAGTTAAAGTTCCAGGAATTTACTGGCGTTATACCAACACCCACGTTTTAACCTTGGAGTGGATTGACGGCTTCAAGCTGACGGATACTCAAAGCATCCGCGAAGCAGGTTTAGATCCAGAAGCAATCATCCAAATTGGCGTTACATCAGGATTGCAACAGCTTTTAGAATATGGCTTCTTCCATGCTGACCCTCATCCTGGCAATTTATTTGCTGTACCCGATGGTCGTATGGCTTATATTGACTTCGGCATGATGGATCAGTTGGAAGAAAGCACCAAAGAAACGCTGGTCGATGCACTAGTGCATTTGGTTAATAAAGACTATACCGACTTAGCCGAAGACTTTGTAAAATTAGGGTTTCTGACTCCAGACACGAATATTTGCCCGATAGTGCCAGCATTAGAAGCGGTGCTAGGAAACGCTATTGGTAAAAATGTCAAGGATTTTAACTTTAAAACTATTACTGATGAATTTTCGGAACTGATGTACGAATATCCTTTCCGAGTTCCGGCAAAGTTTGCTTTGATTATTCGTTCTCTAGTTACCCAAGAAGGTATTGCCCTTAGCCTTAACCCCGATTTCAAAATTGTGGAAGTGGGTTATCCCTATATAGCGCGGCGGTTGCTGACAGGGGAATCGCCGGAATTACGACGACGATTATTGAATGTGTTGTTCAAAGATGGTAAATTTCAGTGGCAGCGGTTAGAGAATTTAATTGCGATCGCTCGTACCGATAACAACTTTGATGTATTGCCCACAGCGCAGATGGGGTTCCAATACTTAATGTCGGCAGAAGGCAAGTTTCTAAGGCGACAGTTGGTGCTTGCTCTCACCGAAGATGACCGCCTCCATACCGAAGATGTCCAACGCCTGTGGAATCTGGTTAAAGATGACTTAAAACCGGATCGTTTATTAAATGTAGCGATCGGGATTTTAACAGAATTATCCAGAGAAGGTGCAGCCGCTATTCTGCCAAAAGCGACATTACTTGGGTCTTTTGCTGAGAACCAGTCAACAAATAAAAAGTAAAAAATCTTTAATATAAATTAGGAGTTTTCATGTATTATTTTCCTGAGCAACCGCCTTACTTTCTCTTAGTTGTTGGCTTTTTGATAGCATTAACATCTGGTTTGGCATTATCTGGCACTTTGAAAGTAATTGTGCAGAACTGGCCAAGCGAACGAGCAGAAAATACTCAGCCACGTTCCTCACTGAAACAATTACTTGTACCATTTATCGGCATAACAGGCGGTACTTGTCTATTTATGTCTTCAGGCTTAGAGATATTTGGCTTTCCCTCATCCTTGGCTTTAGGAGTCGGTTTACCAATTAGTCTATTTACTTGTTTGCTAGTTTGGTTGCAGTTGGGAAGTATGATGACCTTCATACAACGCGAAGGGATGCAATCTTTAGATTTAGATTCTTTTTCTTAGAAGAGGGTTAAATAGTAGGAAGCCTCACAAATATCTAAATTACCGTAAATACTCACCGCCAGCAATGATGCTCTACTAAAAATGAGATCGTTAACTAGTGGTGAATAATTATTTTTTACTGAAATTTCATCATTCCAATATTTAATTGCGTTAAAATTACCTTCCTAATTAGTGAGCAATGGGTAAGCTAGAAAATAAAAAACATTTTGTCCACTTTTGCTTAATTAGTTAGTCATTTTATCCTTGAAATTACGATAGTTAAGCTTAATATTGTTGACTTTTCGATTGAAAAAACTTGTAGTAGTCTTTTGCAAACGCATTAGCGGACTCTCACGCCTAAAGCTTTTGGGTCTTTGTTCTGGTGAGTTTAAATATCTATAATGCAAAAATATATCTCGATATGGAATATCGATATCTTCACCAGCGCAAAGTTGAGTAAAGTGTGGTGAACTTATACTCATATAGTGCAGATATGTCAGCCGCCGTCCTTGGTCGTAAAGGATGTTATCTACCACATCAAATTGAGAACTCCAATGGTTGCCAGTTGCCTGTTCGCAGTCATGAAAAGCAAAATTATAATAGGAAATTCCACTTCTCAATACCATGTAGTTAAATAAAGATTGGTCAGGGCCTCCAAGAGCCATGACATCAGCTTCACTAACCTGTAATTTGTCGAGTAGGTTTGCTAATGTAGCTTGAGAAAAAATATGTTTTTTAGTAGCAAACCAACCTGCACAAAATATATGAGAATGCAATTTTTCTTGGTCAAAAATTTGCTGTATAAGTTCTGGTGAACCATCAAAAATATATTTCAATTCAGATTTATATTGAAAATCATTTGTTACCCAATCATATTTATCTAATTTTTCATATATATAGTCTATAGGCCCCATAAGGAGCGTATCTGCATCAAAATAAATAAATTTATCAAAGGGACCATCTAAACCACAAAGCTTACGATGCATTGGTAGACGATAAAGTTCTGGAAGCCCCCATTTTCGCCAAGTTTTTTGTGCCCTTGAGTGATTTTGCCAGACCTGGGTTGCAAAGTTATCCCAATAAGCTATAGAATCAGAATCTTCAAATAAAGTAACATTATCTCTAGATGCAATCTCTGCCTTTACTTTGTCTAACTGCTCATTATATGGAATTATACAAATAGGAATTTTCCTACCAGCATTAGCTTCCATACTATTGAGTAACGCCACTAATTGGTCATAGACAACATCATTGGCTAGGATATAAATACCATCAATCATTGGGATACTCCTAATATTAAGTACGCGCAGAAACAAAGGGAAATAAACGGCGAGTCAGTTTGGGAATGAAGGCAAATTTACCCTCATGCAGATAACGATAGTGTTCCCACAATTGCCAATAGGGACTACCAGTTTTCATCCGCGTACCAGCCCAGTGAAGATATTTGAGTCGTTGTCCTCGGTCATACAAGGCGTAATCTTGCTGTTGGAAATTTCGCGAACCAGCCCAACTACCAGGCCCTCCCCCAGGAATTTTTACGAGATTTCCACGTTTGGAAATTAATTTAAGAACAAGATAATTTAAAATTGGTTGGTCTGTAACTCCTTCAGAAAAATCGAAATATTCACGATGTGCGGCACACTCGCGCAAAGCTTCATCCATTTGTTGTTCGGTAATAGCTCCTTTTCTCGAAGCCCAAAAACCGCTATTGAAAACATCTTGAAGTTGGGCATTGGAAAAAATTTGCTGCTCTTTCACAAATGGGGAAAAAATATTTCGCAGCTTTTCATTAGCATGATGGTAATCACAGCAGAAGAAATCGACTTCTGAAAGTTTGTCTAAATTGTCGGCAATTTTTTCAAAAACGACAATATCCGTATCAATATAAATAAATTCATCTAAAGGCCCAAACCACGCCACCAATTTACGCATTTTGTTGGGTAAGGCAAGGAAATCTCGGTCAAAAATTTCGCCGATGCGTTTGGTAAATGTATCAATAAGTTCTAAATCTGGGAAAATTTGGACGTTGTGTAAGGTAGCAAGCTGTTCTGCTACCTTGTGATAATTTTCATTAAAAGGTATGAGATAAATGGTAACTTCTGGGTCATAGTAACGAATGCTATTGAGTAAAGCAATAGCATTATCGATAACGCGGTCATTGGCAACTATATAAATGCCCCTACTCATAAATTATCCTTGTTTAATTAACTTAAATTTTTGCAAAGCTCTGGTAAGTAAATTTGGTACTGGAGCGTCATTATAATTTTTAGGAGGACTGGTAAATACTGGACGCTTTTCTGGTTCGTGTAAGTAACGATAATAGAGAAATAACTCTCGATAGGGAAACTCAATATTTTCTCCCGCACAGACTGCTTGATTAATATTAGGAGGAATCCCAATGTAATGGAGATAAGTTAGTTGATTACCGCGATCGTAAAGAATATGTTCTCGTTCCTCGAAGTGTTTGGAGCTAGCAGAGCATCCTGTTTTTTCATTATCTGGCAATTGGCGAGCAAAGTTATAAATAGAAAAATTAGACCTCATTACCATGTAGTTGATTAATGGTTGTTCGCCAGCACCACCATACAAAATTTCTGACTCGCCATTTTGTAAATGTGATATTAGCCAATCTCTTTTTTCTGAGTCAAATAGCCCTTGTTTTGCACCATAAAAGCCTGAGCAAAATATTTCGGAATCAATGCGTTTTTGCTCAAAAACTTTTAGTAATTTGGGAGAATTAACATTATATATTTTACTAACGTCTGTAAATTGGAAATCGTAGACGACAAAATCATAACTATCTAGCTTTTCAAACACTGCTGCAAGTGACTTCATTACCAATGTGTCTGCATCTAAATAGATAAACTTCTCAAATGGCCCATCAAAAGCGCAAAAACGACGATGAGCGCCATAAAGACGGGATTTACTCCGATTCAATCGTTCTGGGGCTGCTGCAAGCATAAATTGATCCCAGCGGTTGATTGATTCTTGGTCGTCGTAAAGAAATACATTGGGGCGTTTCGCTATTTCATCAGCAATTCGTTGTGTCCGATCGTCAAAAGGATAGATACAAACAGGAGTTTCTGGGCCTAAGATAACATCAATACTATTGAGCAAAGCCACCAGTTGATCGAAAACATAATCATTGCCAAGGGTACAAATACCATTCATAATTTATGAGTGTTGATCGACAAAGTTTGATAACCAGTTAAGCAGGTTTAATTTGTGTAAAATGATTTGACGCGCTTCTGCGATCGCATCCTTGGCAGCATACCAAGCATCAGGTGTAGCTGTCACTTCTTGGATGTAGGCAATACCTTTTTCATCTAAACTGGGCAACCGCAAAAAACTACCAGGCGGCAATAACTTATCAGCAGCCGGGCCGCCATAGTAAATTGGTAAACACCAAGCAAGTAAACTATCCCAAAGTTTCTCACTTACATACCAATTATTATCAGCATAATTTTCAATTGCCAGATTGTAATAATATGGTGCCATGCCATACCATTTGTTACCTAGTTCTCCTGAACTGTTCGCCCATTCTGGTAAGTTACGCCCATACAAATCAAATTTCATGCCACTAGATTGTAAAGATTGTAAAAAATCTAAACGCTGGCGATGATTGGCTGTGCGGCTAATTCCCGAAGTAATCCAACTACATGGGGCAACTTTTGGGGGTGGCGGCATTTCATTTAAATCTTGAAATGAATTTGAGTGATACCAAATAGCAGGCATATAGTCAGGAATGGGAGCAAAATCATCGGGGCCAGAAACGTAGCCACAATACTTCTGGGCTTCTTGATAATTATGATTAGTTATTTTTAGAACTTCATCTAAAGGCGGTTCTCTGAGCAAATAAATAATCCGCTCTTTGTTAACGCCACGCAGTAAAGATTCAACATTTACTACTGGTTTTTGCTGCTGTTTGCGAAAACTATCTAACCAAGATTTTTGTGGCGGTGCTTGAGGAAAATCAAATTGATATAGCAACATAAAGTCTGGCTTTTCTGCCATTTTCAACATTTGAATATTGTTCCAAACACCAAAGTAGTGCGGAGTTTGTTGCCATAACCAATCTTTATTTTTAGCAAGGCCTGAATAGCTGCTAATCATGCCAACAGTTTTAATAGTCATAAATCGTATTTATTCGGTTATTTTTGTACCGTTACCCTAAAATTGGTGGACGTTGATCCTCTTCTACGTAGCTTAATATTTTGGTAATTCTATTTTCCCAAGAAAATTGCTGGGCAAAATCTATACTAGCTGCATAACCCTCTAATTTTCTGGGATAAGTTTCTAAAGTATGTTGAATAGACTCGGCAAGTTTATGCGGGTTATCTGGTGTACACCAACTGGCAATCAAAGGTGATGTTTTGAATTCCATTAAAGGTGGAATCTCAGTTGCAACTATAGGAGTGCCAGCAGCCATGTACTGAAAAAACTTAACTGGATTCGTGAAATCTGCTGATTTTCCAGCGCAGTGAGGATGAACCAAAATATCAGCTGCTTGAAACAAGCTGACTAATCGTTCTCGTGGAAGTATCCAGCCTAAGAATTTAACGTTTTCGACATTTTTATCTCTGGCTATTTGTTGATATGCTTGTACTTGTGCTTCTGTTCCTCCTGTGATGACAAACTGAATTTCTGGTAATTCTTTGGCGGAATCAATTAAGAGATCGACTCCTTTGAAAGGATACAAAGCGCCTGAATAGACAACTAACTGCTTACGTCCATTTATAAGCAATTCTTGCCGCCACCTTTCGGCTGATTCGGGCTGTCTGATTAAAAATGATTGATTGAATCCGTTATGTAGCCAAACTACTTTTTCTGGTGGCATTCCATTTTCTATTAGGCTTTGCCGGATGGGTTCTGACTGAGTTATGGCTATTTTAAAATAGGGACTGTGGACAATTTCTTGCTCAAATTTTCGGTCTTGAAAGTAGTGACGTTCATAAATTGTCGGAACTTTATTTTTGACTGCGGCTTTGACAAAGTTCCAATCTCGCGTGTGGACAACTTTAGTATGAGGTAGGATATGAACTGGTAAATAATATTTAGTTACAACTGTACTAGAGTTAGTAAATTTACCACCGATTCGATCGATAGGCCAAGGCATTGGCAATGCGGCAATTTTGAGTTTTTCTTGCACATCGTAAAATTCGATAAATTCTTTTCCGGGTCTTTTAGGTTGATAAGGATAAATTAACGATAGTAGATTAACAGAAGAATTTTTTTTATCTGGATAAATTAAAACTGACGAGTAGCCTAAGTTAGCTGCGGCGTTAGCACAAAGAACATCATGAATTTCGTGTGCTGTGTCCGGCTTGAATGATAGCTCTCCGGTGTAGAAAATATATTGATTTTTCTTGGAAGAATTTACCATTTTTTTTGGGGATGATAAGTTTTTTAAGATTGGGGTATAAGTACTTTTGTTCCTGACATTAATTAAAATTAAACTTTATTTTCAAAAAGCTTTAAGACATCTAATAGGTAAATAGCAGATTGATAAGATTCTGCAATTAATATATTTTGTTTTTGGGGTTCGGATTCTAATTTATCGGCTAGCAAGTGTAGAGAGCTAATCAGAGGATAGAGACGCGTGCGAAACTCATCTGAGATATGACTAAAGTTTTGATACTGGTTATGTTCATCTTGATTTTGGTCTATATCTGACGATAACTGCCAGTTAATTTTCAGGTTAACTACATCGCTGAAGAGATCGATGGCGTTGAGAACTCTTAAGGCTGAGTTGTATGAGTGGTCAATTAATTCCTGGCGTTCTTGAGAATTGTCTACTAGATCGTCAACTAATAGTCCCAGGAAACCAATCATTGAATTAAGCCTTGTACGCAGTTCGTGAGAAATGCGATTAAAGCTGGGATTAGTTTTGGTGGAAACTTCAGTTTGAGCGGCAAATTGCATTGAGTAGAGGCGTGAGTAGTAACCCCCTTTTTGTAAAAGTGCTTCATGGGTTCCTACTTCTACCACCTGTCCTTGGTCTAATACGGCAATTTGATCGGCTTTTTGGACTGTGGAAAGGCGGTGAGCAATGACAAGGGTTGTCCGATCGCGACTTAAGTCGTCGAGTGCAGCTTGTACTAAACGTTCGGAAACAGTATCTAAAGCGCTGGTGGCTTCATCTAAAATCAAAATTTCTGGATTTTGCAGGAGGGCGCGAGCGATCGCTAATCTTTGCCTTTGTCCACCAGACAACATCACACCGCGATCGCCAATTTGACTGTCAAATCCTTGAGGTAATTTATCAATAAATTCATAAGCATTTGCTCGTTTGGCTGCTGAGATAATTTCATCTTCAGTAGCTTCCGGTCTTCCATAAGCAATGTTATTTCGCACCGAGTCATTAAAGAGAAATGTATCTTGACTGACAATTCCCATGTGCGATCTGAGAGATTTAATATCAAAATCACGCAGGTCTGTGCCATCGATAGAGATACTGCCAGATGTCGGATCGTAAAATCTGGGTAAGAGGTCAGCCAAGGTGGACTTACCTGCACCAGAACCACCTACCAAAGCAAGAGTTGTCGCACGGGGTAAAAATAAATTTACATCTTTGAGTACTAACTTTTCGTGACTGGGGTAGGCAAAGGAAAGTGAATTAAAACCTATTCCTTCTTTTAATTCTGTGTAGATTAGATTACCGTTTTTCATAAACGGCTTGCGATCGCGACTTAAAAACTCACTCACTATTTCTACGCTAGTAGCACTATTGGCAAAGCTACTACGAAGACTATTTAACTGAGAGACCAAAGGCAGCAGTCGCAGTAATACTAATAAATATGTCAGTAGTACCGTTGAAAGGAAAGAAACCTGGTTGGCAAAGAAAGTTTTACTCAAGAATACAATCAAAAGTAAGGCTATAACTCCCATCACCTCACTTATCGGCCCGATCGCTTGTGAGTTTACCTGAGATTGAAAATCTGCTTTTTCGCGATCGCGGATTAATTTAGTAATTTTTTGATATTCTCTGTCTTCATTGGCAGTTGACTTTACTAAACGAATTCCATTCAATGTTTCTAAAACACTGATGGAATAAGATGTAGACATTTCTGATAGTTGTTGACCAAATTTTTTTGCTCTACTAATTGTGTATTGATTGATTAATGTTATAAAACCCAATAAAATTGTTGCTGCGATAGTTAACTGCCAAGAAATTGCTAATAATAAACCAACGAAAACTAAAATTGTAATTATTAAAATAATTAAATTGATAATACTCCCGATAGCGCTAGAAGTGCGGGCAGTTTCCGAACCAAGGCGATTAATAATATCGCCTACTTTCGTTTTTGAATAATAGTCTATATCAATATCTAGCAATAGCTCTAAGCTAGCTTCGCGAATATCCGCATTTAATCTCCGAGTGAAAACACTCGATGTTAAAATACTAAAATAACTAGATAAGTTTTTTAAGAAAATTATAAATATAATTATTCCAGCCATTCCCAAATTCCGAGAATTTTCGGGAAGATTATCAAATGGAAACATCACAGCTTTGAGAATCGGAGGAAAACCAGTTAAATCTACTGGTTGTCCGACAATTCTCAAAATTACTGGCACAATCAAAGTTACACCGACACCATTAAATAAAGCACCAGAAAATCCCAACAGCATTGTTAGGATAATTAAACCTGGATAGGGTTTGGCGAATCTTAGTATTAGTTTTCTGGTAGACATTGGGTATTTTTATGCCAATTTAACTTAATTAATAATATTATTCACAACTGAGCAATTACTGATTTGAGCACAGAAGCCATAGCCTCGATGCTATAGTGTTCCACACATCTTTCTCTTGCCTTGATACCTTTCTGGTTTGCTGACTCTAAATTCTGAAAAATCAATTGAATTTGTTCAGCAATTTGTTCAGGACAACCAGGCTCGACTAAATAACCAGTATCACCTAAAAGTTGGGGAATATCTCCAACGCGTGTTGATAATACAGGTTTAGCCATTGCCATCCCATCTGTCAACTTCAAGGGAAATTGAGCGCGAGTTTCTGGAGTATCTCGCTGGGGAACAACTACAATGTGAGCAGCTGCTACCAAGTCAGGCATAACGTCGGCTGGATACTTAGGTAATTTGATAATCCAACGTCCCCACTTTTGTTGAAGTTGTTTATCATAATCATCATAAGGACTACCACCTACAATTACTAGTCTCAAGTCTGGTTGATTAAGTTTATCGAGCGCGATCAGAACATCTTCTAAACCTTTATAAGGTCTTGGCGCACCGGGAAACATTAAAATCCGATATTCAGATAAACCATAACGATTTCTACTAGACTCAGCATCATATTGAGCGGGATCGAATAAGGAAACATCTTTGCCATTTGGAACAAATGTACCACCAAAACGCTGCTGCAAAAATTTAGTATGCACTGTCACAGCATCAGCGTGACTTACCAAACCTTCCATCCATTTCACATATAAAGTATGATGAGGATTTTTGAGTGCGCCCTGTGGTTTCAACAAATCCCTAGCTAATTCTTTGGGTGTAGGATGATAATGCCAGTTATCACCGCCATGCCAGCTGAGTTCCCAATCATCTATATCTAAAATTAATGGCTTTCTAGTAAATATTTTCCTTAATAGTCCAACTCCAAAACTTGCTATTTGTGGTTTGATAGCATAAATTATATCGCCATTTATTTTTGGTAATAATTTTTGAATTTCTCCAAAAAACTCTGGAAAGTCTTTGCCTGGTAAGTTATAAACGTTGAATTTTGATGGTAAATTTAAATAGAAGTTATTTCCAAATAAAAAACCCATAATTTCAACTTCATATCCTAACTGATTAAGAGCTTTTGCTATCAAGTATGCACGCAGAATTGCTGCACTTGATAAATCGGAAACCAACAAGGATATTTTAGAAAATTTTTTCACTATTTTTATACTTATTTTTATTTAATTTTCCCAATATTTGTCAGATGTTGCTAAATCTGCAAATATTAATTTAATTTGTTTTGTCGGAGTTGAAGCAACTAAAGAAATTCGGTGTCAATCCATCAAGATATAAAGTTTTTCTGAGGAATTTTTAAGATTTCATGGTAAAGTGCCAACATCTCTGAAGCAACAGTATCCATTGTACGTACTGGCTGGATACCTTGACGTAACTTAGCTAGTAAATCGGCGTCTTTGGCTAAAGTTGCGATCGCTTGTGCCCATGCTTGGACATCTTTAGCTGGAACTAACCAACCATCGATGCCGTGACTGACTAACTCAGCAATCCCTCCTAAATTTGAACCTAGTACGGGAATGCCCATAGCTTGTGCTTCTAAGGCAACTATGGGGCCAGTTTCTAACCACTGCGACGGTATTGCTAGTATATCGAAACCTGCTAATGCGTCTGGTACTGCTTCGCGTGAAAGTGGTTCAGCAATCCGAATTCGGGGATCGCGAGCCGCGATCGCCATAACTTTTTCACGATTGGCAGCACCGTATTTTCCCGGATGAGTAGCATGAAGAATTAACTCTACAGGTATATCATTTGGTAGACTATGTACCGCTTCTACTAAAACTTGTACCCCTTTAGTTTCTTGCCAGCGACCCAAAAAGCCGATTTTTAATGTAGAGTTTTGTAGTTTATTTGATGTTACTTCACGTTTGAAAGTGTTAGCAACACCTTGCCGAGAGACAGTAAGTTTTTCGGGAGGAACATTGTTTGCAACAAAAGCATTGTATTGCCAATTACTTGTTACAACAATGCGATCGGCTAGTTTTGCTAGTTGCATCAAATTGCGTCTATGTTGAGACACTAGGGTAGGAATACCAAGAGTTTTACCAAGCAGGCGTAGCTTAAAACTTTTAGAAGTAAGTAATTTTGTTTCTGCTGCGATGCCAACATCCAAGGGAACTTCACCTAAAGCCTTAAGTATCCAAGGCGATACTTGTTTTGCTACTCCCAAACATTGACTACAATTAACAGAGTCAATCAGCCCATTGCAAGGTTCTTCACCCCAGCGCATCATCGTACCACGCAGACATATAGGTTCAGGTATGTGGACGGTGACTACAGTAGCCATCCCTAACTGGCGGGCGAGAGCAAGATGATGTAAACCGCAGTCAAATCGCCATGAATGTTGATGGTATATATCGGCTCGATTGTTTTCTAGCCAATTAGCAAAAGTTTTAAAGCCGCCGTGGGGTAGCTGTTTGTGTACCTGTATCTTGCTGGGGTTAGGAAAAACAGGATAACGATAAACACAGATGCCATTGTATTCGTAAGTATCTTCCTCTGTACCTTGTTTAGGAGCAGCGACAATACTTTCGAGTCCATGTACTTGTAAGCCATGCAGTAGTGAATCTAAGTATACTTCAGCACCGGCTGATGAATCTGGAAAATACCAGCTAGTTGTATGGATTAGCTTCATTTATGAACCTGCAAATGAAAAATTGGAAAGCTCATCTTTTTTTCACCACGATTGATTGCTCTATTTAGTTGTTATTAACATCTATCTTTTATAAATAATCCAAGGTGAATCTATAAAATCCCGTATTATCCGTATTAATAGTTAATATGTATAAATAAAAATTTTTCGATAACTGATTTGGTGTTTTTGAGTAAAAAAGACAATTTAGGACAAAAAGAACAGAATAAATCTAACTTAGCTTTTACACTTCCTCCCAGAGAAATTTTACTGATATACCCAAATCATAATTTATAGTTACTTATCATATTTTTAAGTATTATTACGGTTGTGTACTATCATAGTATTTATGGACTTTCTCAACCTTTTCTGACTGAGATATTTAAGATTGCTGAAAAGTTCCAAAGTATTTACTTGAAAGGGAGATATTAAGTAATGCAAGTAATCAGGCTTGAGGCACTCTCAGATAATTACATATTTTTGCTAGTGGATCGCCAGAAACAAATTGCTGCGGTTGTCGATCCAGCAGAGGCTGAACCAGTACTAAAGCAACTTGCACAGTTAAAAGTTGAATTGGTAGCGATTTTCAACACACACCACCACAATGACCATGTAGGTGGCAATCAGAAATTAATAGAACACTTCCCGCAACTAACAGTCTACGGTGGCGTCGAAGATCGCGGGCGAATTCCGGGACAGCAAGTGTTTTTGCAACAAGGCGATCGCGTCCAGTTTGCAGATCGCACAGCTGAAGTTATTTTTGTTCCCGGACATACCCGCGCTCACATCGCTTACTACTTTCCCCCCGAAAAATCTGGTGAGACAGGCGATTTATTTTGCGGTGATACCTTATTTTCTGGCGGTTGCGGTCGCTTATTTGAAGGAACACCAACCCAAATGGTAGATTCTTTAAGCAAACTACGCTCTTTACCAGATGATACGCGTATTTGGTGTGCCCACGAATACACTTTAGGAAATCTGCAATTTGCCCTCACTGTGGATGGCGACAATGCCGACTTACAAAAACGCTTCAATGAAGTGAAAACTTTCCGTAGTCGAGGAGAAGCTACCATACCCTCGCTGCTGGGAATGGAGAAGCAAACCAATCCCTTTTTACGTTGGGATCAACCATCATTACAATCAACCGTTAAGGGTAGCGATGGAGTGGAAACCTTTGCGCGGATACGGGAAATGAAAAATAACTTTTAGGTATTGGGCATTGGACGTTAGGAGTGCTGAGTGCTGAGTGCTGAGTGCTGAGTGCTGAGTTAGGAGTTAAGAGTTAAGAGTTTTGTTTATCTCCTTGTCCCTTTGTCTCCCTTGTCTCCCTTGTCTCCCCTGCTCCTCTGCTCCCCTGCCTCCACTCCTCAACTTTCTAGCGCTAATAGTTGCGATCGCCCCCTTCCTTTCGCTAGGATCTGTAAGCTTTAGGGTATGGGCAAAGCTACTTGGGACAATATACTCATTTCAGGAGTTCTAAGTTCTGAAAAAACACTCGTTATTTAGGACTGTTTACTCAGCACTGGCTCAACGCCCTGCTACAGCTAACAGCACTGTTTTAGTGAGCTATGCTGCTCAAACCCACCCAAATTAATCATATTTTACCGGAAAAACGAAAAACGATGGCGAAACGCGTGCAGTTAGTTTTAAATCAGGATATCAGCAAGCTGGGAAAATCTGGCGACTTAGTGGAAGTAGCTCCTGGCTACGCTCGTAACTATCTGATTCCCCAGAAATTGGCAACCAATGCCACTCCTGGTATTCTCAAGCAAGTAGAACGCCGTCGCGAGCAAGAGCGTCAACGGCAATTAGAACTCAGACAACAAGCTCTTGAGCAAAAAGAATCTTTAGAAAAAGTTGGCAGCTTGACAATTGCCAAACAAGTTGGTGAAAACGAAGCAATTTTCGGTACTATCACCACCCAAGATGTTGTAGATGCAATTAAGGCAGCCACCGGTCAAGAAATCGATCGGCGTGGAATTACCATCCCCGATATTAACCACCTTGGTACTTATCAAGCCGAAATTAAGCTGCATTCAGAAGTAGCGGCGCAAGTCGATATTCAAGTAGTAGCTAGTTAATCTCAAAAGAGGGACAAAGGGATAAGGGGGATGAGGGAGCAAGAGAAACTCCTAACTCTTGTACAGACGCGATTAATCGCGTCTCTAATCCTACACAAACGCGATTAATCGCGTCTCTAGCAAAATCTCAAAATAAAATCGTTTATGGCTGAAGAATTGAGTTTTCAAGGCGATGGTAGCGATGCCTACAGCGGTCAACTACGCCTTCCACCACAAAATATTGAGGCGGAAGAAGCGATTTTGGGGGGTATTTTGCTAGATCCAGAAGCGATTAGTCGAGTTAGCGATCGCCTTCTTCCCGAAGCTTTTTACATTAGCGCTCACAAAGATATTTATCAAGCAGCTGTGAGGCTCCACACCCAAGGTAAACCCACAGACTTACTCTCTGTGACAAGTTGGCTGACCGACCATGAAATGCTAGCCCGGATAGGTGGTAGAAATAAATTAGCAACTCTGGTAGACCGTACAGTGTCAGCCGTGAATATCGACGCCTTAGCAGGGTTAGTGATGGAAAAATACCTGCGGCGACAATTAATTAAAGCTGGCAATGAAATTGTACATCTTGGTTACGAAACAGAAACCGAGTTACCACAAGTTTTAGATCGGGCAGAACAGAAAGTTTTTGGTGTTACTCAAGAGCGTCCCCAATCGGGTTTAGTTCATATTTCTGATACTCTAATTAATAATTTCCAGGATATTGAAGATAGAAATCAAGGCATTGCTTTACCTGGAATTCCCTGCGGATTTTACGATTTAGATGCCATGACTAGCGGCTTTCAGCGTTCTGATTTAATTATTATTGCGGGCCGTCCATCGATGGGGAAATGTTTGCATGAAAATGTGGAAATACTTTTGAGTGACGGGAGTATCTCAACTATTAAAGAAATATATCATCGTCGGCAAGCTGAGTTAATAACTTTAGGAAATGATTGGAAGTTTCATTTAACTCAAGCTTCAGCCTTTGTTAATGACGGCATTAAACCAGTTTTTAGTGTTACTACTCGCTTAGGACGATATATTGAAAGTACTATCACCCATCCTTATTTAACCATCAATGGATGGCGACAACTTTCAGAATTAAGAGTAGGGGATAAAATTGCTGTAGCTCGTAAACTTAATGTATTTGGTACAGAAACTATCCGCGAGTGTGAAGTTAAATTATTGGCATATTTCATAGGTGATGGGTGCTTAACAGATTCAACACCAGAATTTACTAATATTAACTCTCGCATCCAAAATGATTTCACATACGCTGTTATCAGCTTTTCACCCAAGTTGAAAGTTAGGATAGAAATTAGGAGTGAACGCACCCCAATACTCTATGCAGCTATGTCTCAAGGGCAAAAGAATCCTTTAACAACATGGTTGGAAAACATAGGACTATGGGGCAAAAAAGCTGATGCCAAAATCATTCCGCAAGCTATTTTTAAATTGGAGCGATCGCAAGTTTCCTTATTCCTCAATCGTTTATTTGCAACCGATGGATGGGCTACAGTACTTACAAGCGGTCAATCGCAGTTAGGCTACTGTACTGTCAGCGAAAAATTAGCTAGACAAATACAACATTTGTTATTGCGATTTGGAATTATTGCCAGTCTGAAAGAACGCTCTGTGAAATATAAAGACACTCGCAGACAAGCTTGGCAATTAGATATTACTGATGCCCAGAGCATCAAAAATTTTATCTCAGAAATTGGTATTTTTGGCAAAGAAGAGGCATTAAATAAGGTCGCAGATGCAATAGCTAAAAAGAGATATCAAACAAATCGTGACCTCATTCCCATAGAAATTTGGGAACAGATAACAACAGCTAAAGGTAATGAACCTTGGACTCTTTTAGCTCAACGTGCCGGAATTCAAGGGTATTCAAATATCCATGTTGATAAACGTGCTTTAACACGAGAAAGGCTTTGGATATTAGCAAGTACTTTAGAAAATTCGCCACTTCAAGAGTTAGCAGCGAGTGATGTGTACTGGGATGAAATAGTTTCGATTAAATCGATGGGATGCAAACAAGTTTATGACTTAACAATCCCAGAAACACACAATTTTGTCGCCAATGATATCTGTGTTCACAATACCGCGTTCTGTCTGAATCTAGCTCATAATATCGCTGCTTCTTATAAGTTACCAGTTGCTTTTTTCAGCTTGGAAATGTCCAAAGAGCAACTGACGCAACGTCTATTAGCTAGTGAAGCGCAAATTGAAAGTAGTTATTTGCGAACTGGTCGCCTCAGTCAAACACAGTGGGAACCTTTAAGCCGTGCTATTGGTATTCTCTCTGAAATGCCAATTTATATTGATGACACGCCGA
The DNA here is from genome assembly GCF_034530895.1 of Nostoc sp. DedQUE08. Lineage (NCBI taxonomy): Bacteria > Bacillati > Cyanobacteriota > Cyanophyceae > Nostocales > Nostocaceae > Nostoc > Nostoc sp. DedQUE08. Next base: position 19,720 of record NZ_JAVRCD010000001.1, on the reverse strand, counting down.
ATATTACAGTTACACAAATGCGTAGTCAGTCAAGAAGACTGCAAGCTGAAATTGGAACTGAATTAGGATTAATTGTAATAGATTACTTGCAATTGATGGAAGGAGCAGGTGATAATCGCGTACAAGAATTATCAAAAATTACGCGACAACTCAAAGGTTTGGCGCGGGAATTATCTGTACCAGTTATTGCTTTATCTCAGTTGAGTCGAGGGGTGGAAGCACGTACTAACAAACGCCCGATGTTATCTGATTTGAGAGAATCAGGTTCGATCGAACAAGATGCGGATTTAGTAATAATGTTATACCGCGACGAGTACTACTCTCCCGATACTCCCGATCGCGGCATTGCAGAAGTAATTATAGCTAAACATCGCAACGGCCCTACAGGTACTGCGAAACTTTTGTTTAATCCACAATTTACAAAGTTTCAAAATTTAAAAATTTAGCCAGACTAAGTAGTTATTTGAGCAATGAATGAGCCTGATTTACTCATTAATGATGTATTTTTGCCGAATAGTCATTCTCTATTTAATAGTCTTGTATCCATAATTAACTGGGATGAGCGTATACAGGCACGAAAAACAGCTAGCTTTGGTTCACCATATAATTACTCAAACATTTCTTACGACTCATGCCCGATGCTGAATGAGTTAATTCCTATTATTGATAGGCTTGAAAAACACTTTGGGTTTCGACCAAACAATTGTTTAGTCAATTATTACACAAATGGTAACTCAACAATGGGATTTCACTCCGATTCAATTGATGAACTCATGGACGATACTGGTATCTCTATTATTTCGTTAGGGGCTGAAAGAATAATTACATTTCAAAATAAACTAGACAAAACCATTGAACATAGTTACTTACTCAAAAGTGGTTCTCTACTTTTTATGTCTCAAAAGACGCAGCAATACTGGAAGCATGGAATTCTCAAGCAACCAGAAACATTCGGGCGTATCAGTCTGACTTTTAGGTTGTTGGTATAGTTGCGGCAGTCCGATTAAAGTTACAGATACTTTTTCTCATCTTTTCTAGCTATACTTCTGTCCCATCTGTAGTTTGAAATACCTAATTTATCTGATAGGGTATTGGGCATTCAGAACACAGAGAATAGAAACTTATGTTAATAACTCCTCCTTGTTCCCAGTACCCAATCCCTAGTCCCCAATCCCTATTTAACTCCCAGCAATTCCACTTCAAAAATTAGAGTGGCATTGGGTGGAATCACGCCACCAGCACCACGAGCGCCATAGCCTAACTCAGAGGGGATGATTAACTGACGAAGACCGCCTACTTTCATAGTGCTAAGTCCTTCATCCCAACCTTTGATTACCTGTCCAGCACCAATTTTAAAGCTGAACGGTTGACCGCGATCGCGTGAACTATCAAACTTAGTACCATTTTCTAAAGTGCCGACATAGTGAACTTCAACCGTTTGTCCCGGTTTAGGAGTCGCCCCAGTCCCCTCTTTTAACTCCACATACTTTAATCCAGAGGGAGTGGTTACGGCATTAGCATCAGACATAGGATTACTCGCTATTAAGATATTGTTTTCAGTTACAGTTGTGGAGGCTGGCGGCGTTTGGGTTAACTCGGCAGCAATTGCAGTATTCTGTTTACTACTTACTTGCCCCACAATCAAAAGCGCAACACATACCAGCATGAAGGCCACGCTGAGGAAAATTGGTTTCAAAATCAGTTCTCCTTACTTAGGTATCCTGGCAAAAAGATTACCAACAGGACACATTTAGTTTAAATCAGAAAGGGCATTCTAACGCCAAAGCTTATTTTCTAAATCGCGTAATTGACGCTCTAAACGGTCAATTCTACCCCTCAGTTCGTCCACTTCTGACTGACGAGCCACCCCCAAATCCTGCATCATGTTTCGCATTTGCCGTTGCATTTGCACATCGAAGTTTCCCTGTTCCGACTTTAACTGCTGGGCAATATCATCTATTACCGCCTTGGCTTGCTCAGGATTGAGCTTACCGTCTTTGACTAAATCATCGCTGACTTGCCGCAGTTTTTCTGCGACTATAGACGTTGTGCCAAGACCCACCATCATTAGCTGTTGCAACCAGTTGTTGTTGTTGTCCATACTCCCTTCCTCTTATCTTATTAACCAGCCGACCCTTGCTCCTGAGTTTAGGCAATCAAGCTTCTTAAAGCGTAGTTATTCTAGCCTACAGCTCTATTTTGGCAAATTGGCAAGCACAAAGATAAGGATCAAAGGTCGTGATTATACAACTCCTCAAGTTTAAGGTTGCCCAGATTTATATATTTTGCAATGTCACAGGCAATTCCCTATAAATTACAAAGCTCACACTCACCCCTGGCGGTGAATGTGAGTAGTTCATGAGAAGATTTTATTTAGAAGGACGCACAAATTTGGATAACAGCGATCGCTAAATATCTGAGATTGATCGTTAAAGGAGAAGTTAAATTTGTGTACGCCATTTCTGAAAAGCGATCTCGTCATCCTCTGATTTACTCTGATAAACACTCCACCAATGAAAAAATAATCCTAACCCCCATCCTAATACTGGGAAAATAGCCCAAAAATAACTAGGACTAGTGATTAAATTTAAAAGAATGAGGAATAAATTCACCGCTACGAAAGAAACAAAGTGTGTCCAAAAGGCTCTGCGTCGGAAAGTATTAAATGTGTGTCGCGAACGTTCCTCTTCTTGTTGAACCAGCCACTTTTTTTCAGTTGCTTCCAAAATATTAGAAGAAATACCTAACTCAGATGCCATTTCTAAAAGCTGTTCTCGTGAAAATTCACCTTTGTCTTTACGAGTGAGTGCTTTTTGCAGGATTTGTTCTACATCTTCTGAATCGTAAGTCATTTTAATTACCTTATAAGTTTGTGTGTAAATGCGCCTTTGATTTCACGAAATTATCGATCGGCTTCGTTCAATTCAATTAGCAAATGCATCCACATTTTGCACCCAATACTTAGTGATATTCACAACACTATTATTTTCTCACAATTGATTTAGGGCTACTGTATTTGTCAATACCTCTATAATTGCTTTGGAGAGCGAGCTGTTACAGGATTAAGCCAAACTATTGTCATTATGGAGTAAAGGAGGCTGATAGCTCGATTCCAGGTAAAGAGCCAACTACATGTTACTGCCTCAATGAGTAAAAATCGCTGAAATCACTCTTTTGAATTTCTGAAAATATTAAATTTAATGGAAGATTTAAAATATCAGCAGAGGTGTACGCTACCTAGTAGTCTGTCAACCCAAAAATGCGCTTGTGAGGTTTGGAGAAAGGGGAAAGGGTAAGGGATTTAAAACATGAGTCCCTTTCCCCCTTACCCTTTACCCCGTTTGCGTCACGAAAGCAAACTACTAATGGGAATGCGTCAATAGAGGACTCAATCAATGGGATATGTAATTGCTACTGCCAATATGAAAGGTGGTGTTGGTAAAACCACCCTCACTGTCAACTTAGCTACTTGTTTAGCTAAAAATCATGGCAAGCGGGTGCTTGTCCTTGATTTAGACAGCCAAATTAGTGCCACACTCAGTTTGATGTCGCCTTTAGATTTTGCCAAGCTTCGTAAACAAAGTAAGACATTTAGGTATCTGATAGACGAAGTTATCAATCCAGATCCCCAAGCAAAGTTTACAATTCAGGATATCATTCAATCCCAGGTTTGTAATCTTCCCGGACTAGATTTATTGCCGGGAGATATCGATTTATATGATGAATTTGTTGTTTCAGAAATGCTGCATCAGCAAGCAACTGCTTTGGGCGAACAAGACTTTGAAACGATTTGGAATCGCTTTGAAAGGGTCTTAATTAATAATATTTTAAAACCAGTACATCAAGAATATGATTTTATCCTTCTCGATTGCGCACCGGGCTATAATCTCTTGACTCGTAGCGCTTTAGCTGCCAGTGATTTCTACATACTTCCTGCAAAACCAGAACCATTATCTGTAGTGGGTATTCAACTCCTAGAAAGACGGATTGCCCAATTAAAAGATAGTCACGGACATGAAACCAAAATAGATATAAAAATGTTGGGAATTGTATTTAGTATGTCCAGTGCTAACCTGCTCACTGGCAGATACTATAAACAAGTAATGCATCGCGTTGTCGAAGATTTTGGTGTCGAAAAAATTTGTAAGGTACAAATACCTGTTGATGTCAATGTTGCTAAGGCTGTTGATAGTTTTATGCCAGCTGTTTTAATTGCTCCCCAATCAGCAGGTTCAAAAGCTTTCTTGCAATTAACTCAGGAGTTGTTGCAAAAGCTATAGCTCTAGTTAATTATTGATGAACAACACGATTTCCGATTTATTAAATTAGAGATATCAATGTAAAGACGTAGTAATGCTACGTCTTTACAAGGGTTTCAGGCAATGAATAATTGATTTTTGGAGATGTCTATGTCTATTAGGTAGGTCACAAATCTGAACCTTTCAATTTTTTAACGGTCTAAAGAAAGAGAATTTATACTTACTCAGTGAGAAACAAGCTATATGGAATAAATCTCAAATAACCAATTGAAAATTCTCTATTCCAGAAAGCTCTTTAGGCATAAGGTCAATCTAAAATCTAAAATCCCCAATTCAGTAACAAATAAGTTATCCTTTTTTAAAGTTCAGCAGTTATACGGAAGCTATAATTGGTGAGATTCAGCTATTGAGTGAAAAGGTCAGTAAATCTCACTAAGAAACAATGGTTAGTAACGATTCTGCACGGGCACAGAACAATGAGCACTTGCTAATGCGCCTACCACGGACTCTAAGTTATCTCGAAACCTGGGGCTTTGGGTTAACTGGTCATGTTGGATGGATTGGTACTGCCCCTATCATTCATGCAGCGTTAGGGCCGAAAGCTATCTTAGTTTGGTTTTTTGGCACGATTATCTCCTTTTTGCTTAACTTGCAGGTACAAAGTCTAGGTAGGCATTGGTCAGATGTTGCCGGAGGAACACCAAACTATACCACAAGGCTATTAAAGAAGTTTCCTGGCTTAGGCCGTTACGTAGCATTAGGATACTTTTTTAGCTGGGCAGCAGCACCTGCACTGTATGCAATTATTCTCACCAACTTAATTAAAGTCAATTTTGAAACATTAGGTATTTCTTGTCCAGAAACTTTCTTAAAATTTTTATTTACAGCGATTCCATTTGTTTTAGCGTTCAGTGGCACCCGTGCTTTGGCGCTTCTACATTTATTTTTTGTATTTCCAGCGATTTTATTACTGTTATTGTTTTGTGTTCAAGGCGTATTATGGTTAGCCTTCTCATCTGCTAATTTTAATTTTCTCCCAACTAGCACCCATAGCCTGAGCTTTCAAGAATGGGCAAAATGGTTTTTTCTAGCTAGCTATTCAATTTATGCTTGTGAAACCACTTCTTCTTTTGTTGCTGATAGCCGCCACCCATATAAAACTTTAAAGTTTTTAACCGTAGCTGCTTGGTTAATTCCTCCGGTGTTTCTAGGTGGTTCTTGGGTATTAATGCGTTCGGCTCCAAATTCAACAATAGGTGAGGATGCGTTTTTAAATCTAGTAGAAGCTTCTAAACCTTTTTGGGGTGAATCTGCCCCTTTTCTAGTAACACTTCTAATTACTATATCTTGCCTTCTAAGTTCTGCTACAGCAGTTTCTAACTCTCCTCGGATATTATACCAGCTTGCCTTAGACAGACAGCTTTCTCCTATATTTGCATTAGTTTACCGTCAAGGTGTCCTTGTTCCTGCTATTTTAGTTACCTTTCTACTCAGTTTGCTTTGTCTAAATTTGGGAAATATATCTCAACTTGTCACAGTAGCAGGCACCTGTTATCTCATGTCTATTATGGGGCTACATCTGGGATTATGGATGTGTCGTGGCAAACCATACGTGTTATGGCCTTGGTGGTCACTTGGTTTTTTCATGGTCGAAGCGGTAGTTCTAATAGTGGGAGGTTTAGCTTGGAACTGGAGAGATTTCTTAGTGGGATTATTATTACCCATTATTTTGACAATTGGAGATTTAGTTCTAAGGCAGTTAAGATTTGCGCCATTACATCCAAATTGGTGGACACAGCGTTACGATACTAAGCCTAGTAGAAATAATCCAGATTTTGTAGTATTACAAGTGATTGTTTTAGTATCATTAATTTGTATTACTGCCACAATCAGTTGGGTTATTCGCGATTTTTTAGATAGATTTTCTAATCATCCTCAAAATTCCTTTCTAGCGATTTTATTAGTGACGCTTTCTTTTACAGGGGTTGCGATCGCTTGTTGGACAACCTTACCACAAATCATTGCTATTGATGAAGCACGCAAACAAGCAAGAAACCTATTTATCACTACTCTCGATACTGTTCCAGATACTGTTTTAGTATTAGATGAAGATGGGACAATTTCTCAGACAAATGCCGCTGCTGAAGAATTATTTCAAACAAGTGTTCAGCAGCTACTTGGGCGAAACTTAAATCAACTTCTAATATGCTATCGCGGCAAACCGGAGCAATGGTCTACTAGAAGCGAGCAAAGCTTGAAAATTAACCAAGGTTTGCGAATTGTTGAATCAACGATTTCCCAGCCATTTAATTCTTTGCTACGGGAGTATATTGTTATTGTCCGTGATATCACTAAGCGGAAGCTAGCAGAGAAAGAATTAATCCAGTATCGTTATCAACTTGAGCAGTTGGTGCTAGAACGCACTATTGAACTTATTAGGGTTAATAAACAACTTCAACAAGACATTGTTAAACGTCAAGAAGCACAAGAACAATTACTGCACAATAGTCTTCATGATGGGCTAACTGGATTACCTAATCAACGGTTATTTATGGAGCGGGTGCAGCAGGCAATAGAACAGTCTAAACAGCAAAATAATTATTTATTTGCCGTACTATTCTTAGACCTAGATCGCTTTAAAGTTGTTAATGACAGCCTTGGACATCTACTAGGAAATCAACTTCTGATTGCAATTTCTCATCGGCTCAAGTCAGTTCTGCGAGGCGGAGACATAGTAGCTCGTTTTGGTGGAGATGAGTTCACAATCTTAATTGAGGAAATTGAGGATATTAACACAGCGATACAGGTAGCCGAGCGAATTAAAAAGGTGCTAGCTTTGCCATTTCAATTAAATGAGCATCGGGTGTTTACTAATGTTAGTATTGGCATCGCTTTTAGTAGAGCAGATTATGAGCAAGCAGCACAGATTGTACGCGATGCTGATGTGGCAATGTATTGTGCCAAATCACTTGGTAAGGCACGTTATGAGGTTTTTGATCCAAAGATGCACGAGGGTGCAGCTTTGCTTTTAGAGTTAGAAACTGCTCTGCGAAATGCGCTGCTCAAGCAAGAAGAATTTCGCCTTAATTACCAACCAATTGTTTCTCTGACAACTGGCAAAATTATTGGATTTGAAGCACTGATACGTTGGTATCATCCAGAACGAGGACTTATTTCCCCTCAAGATTTTATTCCCCTAGCTGAGGAAACTGGAATGATTGTTAGTATCGGGCAATGGGTGCTTTATGAAGCCTGTCACCAAATGCAGAAATGGCATAAACAATTTCCTACCTCACAACCTTTGACGATGAGCGTAAATTTTTCTGGTAAACAAATCACACAACCCGATGTGTTTAAACAAGTTAAACATATTTTGCAGCAAACTGGACTGGAGCCATGCTGTTTGAAATTGGAGATTACTGAAAGCTTGTTGATGGATAATTTTGAATTAGCTACCACTGTGCTTTCCCAATTAACAGCACTGAATGTTGAAATGCACATGGATGATTTTGGGACTGGCTATTCATCCTTGAGTTATCTACATCGCCTACCAATCAAAACCATTAAGATTGACCGCTCTTTTGTTAGCAGTATAGGTAGTCGAGGAGAAAATTTAGAAATTATTCGAGCGATTGTGACATTAGCCCATAATTTAAATATGTCTGTAACAGCAGAAGGCATAGAAACTGTAGACCAATTAACACAATTGAAGGCTTTAGAATGTGATTATGGGCAAGGGTATTTTTTCTTACCACCTATGGAACGGTCTGAAGTAGAAATACTCCTTGCTGCTAACTTGTGCGGAAAAAACTTTTTAAAAAGATAAAATCTTGGGAGCAAATTCTTTTTAAAGAAACACTTTGTTAAACTGGGTGATTAATTTCACTTGGGAATCTATTCTTAGTGTAGTGTTGATTGTAGGTGGAAATTATCTACGTTATCAACTAATCCTTCTTCTAATAAAAGTTCGTTAACAAAAGTATCTATTTTGTGCCGATCGATATTTTGCATGACTATAATGTGTACCCAATTTTCATAAATCGCTAGCTGCCACTTTTTAATTAATCTTTGAGAAGGTTTTTGAAACACTACGGTATTGGAAAATTTATTGAGCATACATGGATATTCTCTGATTTTAAGTTGTTGGAAAAGATATTGAGCATTATCTATACAAGTCTTTGCTTCTTTGGCTAATCCATCATAACCTCTTGTTTTCATTGCATACCAAAGAATCAGAGGGGTATGACCGTTTCTAGAACCCAGAATGGTTGTATCTGATGAACCAATATATTCAATTGCTGTTTCAATTTTTTCTACCCATTTTTTCTTGGTTAAAACTACACCGCAAGGCAAGGGCGAACCAATAAATTTAGCAGAAATAGCTATACTATCTATCGGTTTTTGAAAGTTAACTTGTGGAGCGCCATCTAGAAAGGGTAATATTAATCCTGAAAGGGCGGCATCACAATGAATGTAGTAATCTTTAATTTGATTGCGTTCTAAAATTTCGAGAACTTTGTCTAAGTTATCAATTGCGCCTTTGACAGTAGTCCCAATATTCAAATTTACGATCGCAGGATAATTGCGATTTTCGCTAATCAGTTTTTCAAAATGTTCATAATTCATTTCTCCATTAATTTGTGAGTTAACAACATTGTGTTGAATGCGGAATAATTTTGCTGCTTTTGGTATGGAGTAATGAGAGTCTTGTGATGAGTAAAGAATACCATCAGGGTAGATTTCTCTTGCTAAGAACATTCCATATAAATTACCTTCAGTTCCGCCAGCAGTAACATAACCCCAAAACTGATTTTCTGGAATTTTATAAAGTTGAGCAAAAAAAGATAATACTTCTTGCTCAAACTTACGAGAATGGAGACCAAAATCTGGTTCAATATATGGATCTCCAGCATTATTTAATAGAAGATTGAAAAATTTGCCGATCGCACTGTAATCACAACTTAAATTATATGGATAGCCTGTATGAAACTGCGATCGCTGTTCTATTTGCACCAGAAAATCAGCCAATTCCTTAGCAATTTTGTTTGACATATCTCTCTATCTCTTAAATTTTGATCGAGTTAATGGATGTTTTAAACCAGATTACACGTATTAATCCATACCTTTATTTTTTTTTAATAATAACCTAATTCATGGCTTTCAGAGAAGATAATACAGTGAAAATACTGATAAATCTTCAGTAATAATACTCAATTCTTTGCTGCAAAAGTATATTACACTTGAAACTTCTGCATAATATGAAGTAACTAGAATACGTATTACGTAAAATATTCTTTCAGTTGCTGACTGTAACCTGATTTAATTACATATTTAACTTTGTGCCAGTTGCGTAATCTCTCGGCATGACTAGGCTATACAGCGAAGTCCGCTTATGCGGACTTCATCGTGTTAAAAAGAGATTTCTAGAAATTAAATATCGGTTATATAGAACGCTAAAAGGTTGTTTGAAAAGTAGTTATCCCTCTTCTGTCACTTTCCGGGAGGGCGATCGCTAGAAGCCTCATGAGGCAATCAATACAAGCTATACTATTAGAAAAAAATCGGTCTTGTATTTGTTATTAGAAAATAATCGCGCGATCGCAGGCTATACAAAAGCTCTAGAATTCAGAAATGGCAAAAGTTTTCGGAGAGTGACAGAAGAGGGATACCTATGATTTTAGGCACTTGTTGATCCCCCCTAACCCCTCGATAAATTGGGGGGAACCGGAATTAAAGTCCCCCAATAAATTGGGGGATTTAGGGGGATCTGGAACGTTTTGCTACCAACAAGAGGACTTTTCAAACATCCTCTAATAGAGACTTAGCACTGCTCGTCTCTATATTCTTGCAGTTTTCCAGTAGATGAGGCACAAAATGCAGGACTCAGGCATCAAACATCAAGAGTTTCTACTTGCTTGTTTCTGTCTTTTGCCTCAAATCCTGTAGTTTTGTACTTCACGTAAAAGAAAACTGCTGTCAGTGCATTTAGCCATTTTTAGTTTGCTAGTGCCGTGGAATTTTTGCTTTTAAAACTCTCCAGCTAAGGCTGCAACACACCGTTCGCAAATTAAGGGATGTTCTGCTGATTCTCCCACATGAATAGAGTAGTTCCAACAGCGATCGCATTTTTGCCCGTCTGCATTCGTTACTCCAATTCCCCAGTCTTCCGTCTGCGCTGTATATTTCAATCCTTGCAATCCTTCAGCAGAATCTAATAATTCCACCTGGGAAGTCAGCAATAAATACCGCAGTTCGTCAATCCCGTTACCCTTAACCGGGTTAAAGGCTTTGATAGCATCGCCTAATTGTTTGTTAGGTATATGAATCAAAGCTTTCGCCTCCAGAGAAGAACCAATGAGTTTTTCTATCCTGGCTTGTTCCAACACTTTATTCACATCGGTGCGGAGTTGTCGCAGCGTTTCCCAAAATTCTGCTAACTCTGGATTACGCCATTTTTCCTCAACCTGCACCCAACCGGCTTCAAATACCGATTTGTAAGGTGTTTTGTATGGGAGATATTGCCAGATATCTTCGGCAGTGTGAGATAACACTGGTGCGATCGCTCGTGCTAAATTATCTATTGCTATCTTCAGCACCGTTTGACAACTGCGACGGCGGAAAGCATTCTTAGCACTGATGTACAGCCTGTCTTTGGCCACATCTAAATAAAAGTTGGATAAATCCACCACGCAGAAATTCTGCACTGTTTGGAAGAAGCGGAAGAATTGGAAACTTTCAAAGGCAACGGTTACTTCTTCAAACACTTCGGTGATGCGGTGCAGCATATAACGGTCAAGTTCTGGCAATTCTTCAAAAGGAACTGCATCTTTTTCCGGGTCAAAATCATCCAAGCTACCCAACAAAAACCGCGCTGTATTGCGAATTTTACCTCTAACATCATTCATCTGCTTAATGATGTTTTTGCCAATGCGAACATCGCCGGAGTAGTCAACCGATGATACCCACAATCGCAATACATCTGCACCGTAAGGCGGTTCTACTTTTTGATTTTTTCCGCCTTCAATGATTGTATTTGGATCGACCACATTTCCTTCAGACTTACTCATCTTTCGCCCTTGTTCGTCCAAAGCGAAGCCGTGAGTTAGTACAGTTTTATAAGGCGCAATATCATTTACCGCTACACTAGTGAGCAAGCTGGATTGAAACCAACCGCGATGTTGGTCAGAACCTTCCAAATATATATCAGCAGGGTAGCGTAATGGACGCTGTTGGACGACGGCTGCCCAAGATGACCCAGAATCAAACCATACATCCATTGTGTCTGTACCCCGGCGGTAAGACTTGCCATTATTACGATAAGATTCTGGTAATAATTCCTCAACTGAAAGTTCCCACCAAGCATCGGAACCTTTTTCTGCGATGATTCCTTGGACATGGTTGATTGTTTCTTCGTTCAGCAGTGGTTCTCCCGTGGCTTCGTCGTAGAAAACGGGAATGGGTACACCCCAAACGCGTTGACGAGAGATACACCAATCGGAACGTTCTGCCACCATTGGCGTGATGCGATTTTCACCTTGGGCTGGAATCCATTTTACCGTGGCGATCGCCTTTAATGCTTCTTCCCGAAATCCTTCCACAGAGGCAAACCATTGTTCCGTGGCGCGGAAAATCGTTGGCTTCTTCGTCCGCCAATCATAAGGATATTTGTGGGGATATGGTTCTTCCTTCAACAAAGAACCAGCCGCAGCCAGTGCATCAATTACCGCTTGATTGCCATCACCCAGAACATTCAACCCTGCAAATTCTCCCGCTTCTTCGGTAAAATTGCCATTGTCATCCACTGGTGCAAGGATGGGCAAACCGTAACGCTGACCAACAATGTAATCTTCTTGACCATGACCGGGAGCAGTATGTACCAACCCCGTACCCGATTCAGTTGTGATGTAATCGCCGCCGACAACAATCGGACTTTCGCGGTCATATAGAGGATGACGATAAGTAGTATGTTCTAAATCATTCCCCTTGAAGGTGGCTTTTACAGTTAACTCAACTCCTAAGGTTGAAGATAAACGTTCCACTAAATCAGCAGCAACGATGAGATAGCGGAACCTCACCGTTAACGGAGAGGGGGAAGAAACTTCCTCACTCCCCCTCCCTGCTTGCGGGGAGGGGGTTAGAGGGTGGGGTTCCACTTCCACCACTGCATAATTCAAATCTGCATTCACCGCCACAGCCAAATTCCCTGGAATTGTCCAAGGTGTAGTCGTCCAGATAGCCACACCCAAATCTGACTGATATTCCGCCAACAGTGGTTTTACAGTTTCCGCCAAACTTGTGATTGCAAAAGCTGCATAGATACTGCGGGAAACGTGACCTTCAGGATATTCCAACTCAGCTTCCGCCAAAGCGGTATGAGAACTCGGACTCCAGTGAACCGGCTTTAAACCGCGATAGATGTAGCCTTTTAAGAACATCTGACCAAACACGCCAATTTGAGCCGCTTCATATTCCGGCTTTAGAGTTAGATAAGGATTATCCCAATCACCCCAAATACCGTAACGTTTAAAATTTTGGCGCTGGTCGTTTACCGTCGCTAGACCAAATTCTTTCGCTTTTTGCCGCAGTTGTAAAGACGTTAAATTTTGCCGTTCTGCTGACTTCATGTTCTGCAAAACTTTTAACTCAATCGGCAATCCGTGACAATCCCAACCAGGAACGTAGCGAACTTTACGCCCTTGTAACATTTGGTAGCGGTTAATAATATCTTTGAGAATTTTATTTAAGGCATGACCAATATGGAGTGAGCCATTAGCGTAGGGAGGCCCATCGTGGAGTATAAATAATTCGCCGGGGTTATTTTCAAAGAGGCGATCGTAAATTTTATTTTCTTCCCAAAATTTTTGGATTTCAGGCTCACGCTTGATCGCGTTTGCCCGCATATCAAAATTAGTCTTGGGTAGGTTTACAGTATCTTTGTAACTTCCTGATTCGGTCACAGTCTCATGCCTAAAATTAGGTGTGCAGGTTTTATTAATTATAGAAGATGGTATGAAAACCAAAATTCGCTATTTTAACCTGAGTTTGATAAGTATTATTTGACCTTCCCCCAGCCCCTCTCAGCTTCGGCTACCGTGCATACACAAGTCGAATTACCCCCCTTAATCCCCCCTTGGAAAGGCTACGGTGTACACACAAGTCGAATTACCCCCCTTAATCCCCCCTTGTAAAGGGGGGAAATAGAAAATTTAGTTCCCTCCCCTTTATAAGGGGAGGGTTAGGGTGGGGTAAAACTGTCTCTTTGACGAACGAGAGGGACGGTTTTGGGTAGTAAAACCAGGGAGAAGTTTCTAGGCGATAAGGAGACTAATCAGGAATTTTGCGGAGATTGAGAGTTAACCAACAGAAAGTAGTATACTTTTCTGGGTTCGCCTAAAGCTATCAAAAAGTTTCGTCTTCAGGAAACACCTGTGTTTGCGCTACAGGTGATGAAAAGTTACTCAGAGCGTCTGAGTCGCTTGCAACGTATGGTGTGAGGCAGAGGGCAGGAGGATGCAGTAAGTAGCAAAGTGTTTTTCCAAGTAGCTTCTTTAACTTCTGCCTTTTTTAGTGTCAAGATGCAAGATTTACCGGAGTTAGCAATGGCGCGTAAACGCTTGATTATCGAAATGGGGATGGGAATCGATCAACACGGACAAGAACCAACAGTAGCAGCATCTAGGGCAGTACGTAATGCGATCGCTCACAATGCCTTACCTGGTGTTTGGGAAGTCGCAGGTTTAAATCATCCCAATCAAATGATTATAGAAGTTCAGGTGGCAGTGCCATATCCCGAACAAGTTAGAGAAGAAGAAGTACTCGCTGTATTACCATTTGGGCGAAAAACCCTCACCGTAGAATCTGGGGGGATGATAGTTCAAGGGCGGGCGATTCCCGAACTCAACGATAAAAATGACGAAATGTTGATTGCGATCGCTGCTGTTACAGTTCTAATCGAAGATGAGTAGCTGAGGCAATCCTTCTAGAAATCAGAAACTTATAAAAAAGTTATTAAGTGATTTGAGCGCCTACTTTATTTGTGCTGGCGCTATTTTTCATTGTCAAGTATATTTGCTGATTACTTTATCAAAAAGCCTTATTTCTTGCTAAAAATACCCGTTTACTTGCTCAAAATACTTAAATACTTTCTCAAAATGACCTTTGACTTACTCAAAATGCTTGAATGCTTTCTCATTTCGGTATTTTCAGCAAGCAAAATGACCTTTGACTTACTCAAAATGCTTAAATGCTTTCTCATTTCGGTATTTTCAGCAAGCAAAATGACCTTTGACTTACTCAAAATGCTTAAATGCTTTCTCATTTCGGTATTTTCAGCAAGCAAAATGACTTTTGACTTACTCAAACCCCAGTTTGCTTTCTCATTTGGGTGTTTTCCGCAAGCAAAACGATCTTTGATTTTCTCAAAATGCTTGAATGCTTTCTCATGGTTAATTTTTTAATTACCCTAGAAATGTTCTATCTATAGGACTAAAAATTTACTAATCCAAAAGTATAAAATAATAGAAACCTGGAGAAAACTATGTCATTAGAAACAGAAACACTACAGGCGATACCACCAACTTCTACTTTTGAGAAACTAGAGGAAAAGCAAGAATTTAACTGGAGGCAATGCTGGTATCCCGTCACCTTCGTCAAAGACTTACCTGCCAACCGCCCTCATAGCTTTTCCTTGTACGATGAACCTTTGGTTTTGTTCAAAGACCAAAATGGACAGCTTATCTGTTTAACAGATCGTTGTCCTCACCGTACAGCCAAACTTTCTGAAGGACAAATTATTGACGGCAAAATTGAGTGTTTATATCACGGTTGGCAGTTTGGCAGTGATGGTGAATGTCTGCACATTCCCCAATTAGCAGCAGATGCAAAAATTCCAGTCAATGCTTGCGTGCCATCTTTTAAGGTTGTGGAACGTCAAGGCATGATTTGGGTGTGGGCTGGCGAAAAAGAAACTGCTGTTGATGAAATTATTCCAATTTTGCCAGATTTAGACAAGCCAGGATTTGTGTGTGCAGACTTTATATTGGATCTGCCTTATGACCAAACATATCTAGTAGAAAACGTCATCGATCCTGCTCATGTTGCTATTAGCCATAGTGGCACTAGGGGTGGTGGTAATCGTAAAAATGCCCAACCATTAGAAATGGAAGTGCTAGAGAATTCGGCTCAGGGGGTTAAAGGCAGGTGGCGGGGAGCTAACAAATCAAATGAAGCCTGGAAATATATTGATTTTGTTGCTCCAAGTCTTGTGTTAAATACTGCTTATATTGAAAAAAAAGATTGGACATTTGGACTAGCTTTGTATTCAATTCCTTTAGGTAAAGGGCGATGTCGTCTTTTAGCTAGAGGTTATCGTAATTTCATGACTTGGGGAGTCAAGCTGAGGCCGCGCTGGCTCGATCACTTGAATACGAACAAAATATTGGAGCAGGATTTGCCTCTGATTGCGGGACAACAAGCAGAAATTGAACGCTTGGGAAGAAGTCTCAAAGAATTATATTTGCCGCTGAAAACATCTGACACATTAGTGATTGAGTTCCGTAAGTGGTTAGATAAATTTGGCTCATCTTTGCCTTTTTATCAAGGCTATTCTACATTTAAAAATGTTGAGAATAACGAGTTGAATTCAAAATCAATTTTGCTAGACAGATTTTCACGACACACACTTATTTGTAATTCTTGCAATCGAGCTTATAAGCTGACAAATAGGGTCAAACAAGGTTGTATTGGGGTAGCGATCGCTCTAGCTGCTGTAGCAATGCTTGCAGATGATTCTAGAATCAAAATCGCAGCAATATCGGTTTCTATAGCAGCAATTGTCATCTCTGTTATGGCTCATACACTCAAAACTCACTTTGAGCATTCCTACACTCGTCATTAAAATATGTACTGGGAACAGTTCGTAGTAAGGACTTTAGTCGAATGGCACGCTTGTAAAGCCCAAAGACTTATTGTATCCTTGTTCCCAGCCTGGAGGCTGGGAACGAGTTCCGAGAGGCTCTGCCTCTTGTCAAGCTATGGAGGCGGAGCCTCCGAGAATGGTCTCCCAGCCTCCAGGCTGGGAACCAGTTGGGGCAAGGGCTGTATCTTAACTTAGTGCCATTCGACTAAAGTCCTTATTTTCTAAGCACTTTAATGCTTACTACAAACTTTTCATTACTAACTTAGACATTGTACTGCTATATGTGTGGTAAATTTTATCACCTCAAACGATTTACTTAAACCCCTTGTGTGGTTAAGTCGCGATCGAGTTAGTGGCTCTGCGCTAAAGTAAAAATATTGGGATAAAAATCTCTGGCAGTAAATTCAACTGAATCACTAATCTTTACCACTGCGGCGATCATGTCTCAAGAGCATAACGAATCACTCCAAATTCAGGAAATTACCAAACTCAAACCGAAACACTTTGCTGATTTAATCAGATCGGCACAATTGGTTTTCGACCCCACAGCCGGAGTTTCGGGAAGACATATCACAGTTGACTGGGAACAATTTGGAATTCCCCGTGATGTAGCGGACAATCTTAAATCACTTGGTCAGCATTATCAGTATGCATCTCCTCACATCCCGGTTGAAGACATTTGGAGTAAATTAACTCCAGAAACTCGTATTTGGTTCGTTGAAAATAAAGATCGGTTGTGGCAGCTTGAGGAAGCTTTCCCAGCCCTTGACGAAGATTAAACGGCTGAACCATTGAAAGCAATACAAATTATTTGTAGGAGTACAGCATTGCTTAATCTGTCAACTTAGGCAATAAACCATAAGATGTAATCTAAGAACAACTTGATTGATGTTCTTAGATATACATCATAGCCAGAAACTCTCCCGAAGTAGAGATCCATAAAGTATTGTAGATATCGTTAGTCTGCAATCCCTGGCTCTGGATATTGAAAAAATGTTACGACTTTATCATTTATTACTAGGTTCTATTTTGCTGGTGTCAATACCAGTGGTAGCCAAATTTTTTTTACCCCAATTTTCTTCACCCAATGTAGTAAAACCTCCTACCGTTGCCAAACTTCCTAACTCTAATCAGGGAAATATCTGGCAGAAAATTCTGGGAAGTACTGCTGCTCCAACTAATTGGCAAGTTGCTCCCTGTGAAGGAAATGCACCTCTGTTGTGTGTCTCCTCCAAAGGAAAACGTTTGGGTACAGTTGAGATTAACATTTATCCACTAGCAAACAATGAGGATTTCCGAAAGAAACTCTTGGCAGCTCGTATTCCAACTGCTTCTCTAGTAGACTACCAAAGTCCCAAGTACCAAACCCAGTTATTACCAGTACTTAAGACTTGGGTTCTAGAGCATTATGCTGCGTTTGCCAAAGATCGTCAGGATAAATATGGAAAACAGATTATTTTCTCAGCCTACCCACCGCAACCAGTAACCATTGGTAAGCTTCAGGGAATTCGTTATGGGTTCGTCGGAATTAAGCAGCAAGGTGAAGTACAAGAGGAACATATCGGTCATGTTGCCTTTGATGGCACTCAACTTTACGTAATTACTACTGCATTTGACACAGGTACGCAAACAGGTAAGTTTGATAAACTAGAAAACTTGGCTATTTTTCAACCTTACTTGTATGCGATCGCAGCAGATTTGCATTTACCCCAATAGGAATTGGAGATTGGGAAATCTTCCCAGTCCCCACTTCCCATCAACCTAAATCTCAGCTACCGCGCGTTCAATCAAGCGATGTGCTAAAGTTTGCGTGCCAGTGTGCTCATAATAATTTGTTGCTACATCCAGGAATGCTGCGAGGTAGTCCAACTTGTCATCAGCAATATCGGTAAAACTTTGCAAGTTGTGGACAACCTTTTGCGGCGTTAAATTATTGGCGCTAACTAACCCACTCATCCAACCTTTCACAGAGTCAAAGCTTTCACCAATAAAGTTAAGTTTACTGCCAGCATTGCTCCCTGGAATCACATCTTTGATATTTTGGAAAGTTGAGTTTTGTTCTAACTCCTGTGGATTTGTTTGATTCAGCCCAGATATCGCTTTGCTGATAAAATCTGGGCCCAAAGGTATCAAACCATCAACGCAAACTAATGCCACCATGCGGATCAGCGACTCACCACTGTACTCTCCTAAAGAGGCGACAAAATCCCCAATACTGTCTCCCGGAATGCCGTTAATTTGACAGAAGGCTACTAACTCAGCCACTAATTTTAATGTCAGATCGATAGTTTGGGCTTTATCAGGTTTGGGAGTAACAGAGTTTAAAAAACCCAACAAAGGAATTTTTTCGCCGACTTTGTTAGCTAAAGCTGCTGCACCAAGCGCTTTATCTGTATTATCAACAGTTTGATATAACCACAAAGCTGTTTGGTATCCTTGGGATTTATCATTGAATAGATAAATCGCTCTTTCGCCAATTTGCTGAATTAAATCTTCGTCGTCTTCGCCAGTGACTTTCTTAATAGTGTTGACAAAGCCAACGGTATTTTGCCACTCTCCAGGAGCAACAAAATCGAGAGACTTCAACATAGAAACAGTCAAGCCGCCAGTTGGCAATTGATCGACTAACTCAACAATCGATTTACTCACAAAAATCTCCTTATTTAGGTTTTATTATCTGAATGTTAGGAGTGCAAATCATTTCAGTCTAGCCAAACCATTAAGATTAAACTTCTCTAGCCAATCTTCGCGATCGCTAGCTGTAAATGACGAATCGCGAGAAAGTGCTTTTACTTGGTACTTGCCTACCAAAATTGCAGTTTGCGTTTTACCAACTTCTATTGCGGGATAACCGCCAATTTTTTTAGTGCTTTTCGAGAACTTTGCTGCTGCATTGGGTGTGCTAGTGGTATCAGAAATAGACAGCAACGCTATATCTTTACCGCCTTTTTTCAACTTCGCTTCCGCAAAGCCTTTTTTCTCTTGGGTATAGACGCGTTGGTAGCCATCACCAGCTTTTGGAAAAAGTTGATTAAATTCGCTACCCTGAGTTGCGGTTTTAGCTACCGATTGACCGCTTTTTTGTTGAGTGCTTTCTTTTTGTGCCTGGTCAAAACGCCCAGGTGCTTTTGGACTACAGGCTGTTGTCAGTAGTACCACCGACAGCAACAAAGCGGCTACTACCCTATGCCCACGGTGTAAAATCATTTTTGGCTTCTCCTTATACTTTAGCTTTCAGGCAATTATCTGCGCTGCTAGCAATTATTACCCGTAAAATTTACTTTTTGATAATTATTTCCTAAGTTCTCACCGATAAAGGCCATTTTGCGCTTCAAAAAAGTAGGGGCGCAAGCCTTGCGCCCCTACCGCGTTGTCTATTTATCTGAAAATAGCTGTAACGTAGCAATTAACCCAATGCAAAAACGCCCCCCCTTTCGGGAGAGCGTCTTTTATTTATAGAGAATCGTGAAGAGCGTATCTCAGATTATGATTAACCGTTGATAGCAGGAGCACTAAGAGCTACAGGAGCAGAATCGCCAGCAGC